>NZ_JAAXMS010000048.1 GCF_012290005.1 Crateriforma spongiae | reverse complement strand
AGCGTTGACATCGTTCCTTTGAAGCTGACTTGCCACGGTTGCAGCTTGCCCGACATCGCCGCGTCACACATCACTTGTCGAATCAAGTTGTACGCCAACATGTGCGCACGAAGTTCGTTCCGTACCCGATGCGGACGCTTGCACCGGAGATGATCCATTTGCATGATCGTTTTCAAACTGCGTAGGTGCAGTTCCGCTTGCCA
>NZ_JAAXMS010000047.1 GCF_012290005.1 Crateriforma spongiae | reverse complement strand
TGCCGTCCCCAGTGACGACTCGGTGACCGAGCCACAGCCAATCGTCAGGTGCTTGATCGTCGATATCCTGGCCGACCTTGGTGACCAGTCGGTGCATGGCCGATTCGTCCAGCTTGTCGCGCGCGATGCAATACATTCCGGTCTTACTGCTGCAGCGTCCGAGCCCGCGGGCACAGCGATAATGTATGAGCTTCGCGACGGCCGAGACGCAGCCATGATCGA
>NZ_JAAXMS010000046.1 GCF_012290005.1 Crateriforma spongiae | reverse complement strand
ACAGCCCGGCGCAGGCGGCCACGGTGACCGAGAGCTCCGACACCAACCCCGATGCTGATCCGGCGGTAGAAACCGGCACGATCACCTTCGATGATGTCGACTTGAGTGATGCCCACGTCGCCTCGCAGGACGGCGGCACAGTGACCACGGCGACACTGGCCAACGCGTTGATCCTGACCCCGGCGCAGGAGACCGCGATCCTGGCCGCCTTCAGCATCGATCCGAGCGTGGCAT
>NZ_JAAXMS010000045.1 GCF_012290005.1 Crateriforma spongiae | reverse complement strand
AGGGGGCTTCACTTGCGATGAGTTTGGTTATCTAACGACCTAAACACACGCAGCAAGGAAGCCCCCCGTGTTTCAATCCGAACTCAGCTCGTTCCGTCGGCGGTTGATCGTCGCACGCCAGTCCGGTGATCTCTATTTCGCTTCGCTGCTGGATCGAAAGACTATCGCATCGGCATTTGGCGAAGCAACCGGCATTCTTGATTCGGCCAGAATTTATACAACAGCCGTCACGCTGTGGGTGTTTCT
>NZ_JAAXMS010000044.1 GCF_012290005.1 Crateriforma spongiae | reverse complement strand
CAAAGCCTGATGCCGATCAGAGCCAACCCCGTGTAACGGTCGCGTTAACCGAGCGGGGGCGTGGAAACGTGGTCAGCGAAGCGTCCAAATCGGTTCACCCCCGCTTCGGTTGAACGCATTGTTACACATCGAATCAAGCCGGCAACGTCGCACGGCTTGAAGCATCGAGTTTCTTCATTGTGATGTCGGCCAAAGCGTTGCGGAATCGGGGTTGCCGGAGCCGGCGGCCAGACACGCAAAGAAGACATCCAGCGGCCGCCGGCGTAGGGTGCCCCGAGACCGCG
>NZ_JAAXMS010000043.1 GCF_012290005.1 Crateriforma spongiae | reverse complement strand
CGACGATCACGATGGCCGACACGCCCGAAAACCAAGCCGAGTATCCTCAGCAACGCGGCCAAGCGGTCGGTTGCGGTTTCCCGATCATGCGGGTCGTTGTGCTCTTTGCGTTGTCCACCGGCGTGGTGCTCGAAACGGCGATGGGCAAGTATCGAGGCAAGCTAACAGCGGAAGTAAGCTTGTTTCGCGAAGTCGACCAGATCATACAAAAAGACGACGTTTTCCTGGCTGATCGGGCCTATTCGAGTTGGTTCGACATGGCTCGATTGATGTCCCGTGGTGCCCATGTGGTCGTCCGCAAGCACCAACTTCGCAAGAGTGATTTTCGAACCGGTATCCGTTACGGCCAAGACGATCACACGATCCACTTGGATAAGCCGTCGC
>NZ_JAAXMS010000042.1 GCF_012290005.1 Crateriforma spongiae | reverse complement strand
TCGACAACAGCACGGGTGCCGGCTCGCTGGGTTGGAGCTACGGGGTGAGCAATAGTGAGATCGATTTCCTCGGTGAGAACGATCAGCTGGTGCTGACCTACACGGTGGCGATCGACGATCAGAACGGCGGGACCGACACGCAGGACGTCGTGATCACGGTCAACGGCACCAACGATGCTCCGATCATCGACAGCCCGGCGCAGGCCGCCACGGTGACCGAAAGCGCTGACACCAACCCCGATGCCGATCCAGCGGTAGAGGCCGGCACGATTAGCTTCGATGATGTCGACTTGAGTGATGCCCACGTCGCCTCGCATGACGGTGGCACAGTGACCACGGTGACACTGGCCAACGGGTTGACCCTGACCCCGGCGCAGGAGACCGCGATCCTGGCCGCCTTCAGCATCGATCCGAGCGTGGCAT
>NZ_JAAXMS010000041.1 GCF_012290005.1 Crateriforma spongiae | reverse complement strand
ACTCGCTGACGCCGCTCCGGTGCACGGCATGGTTCGCCGCCACTTGGTTGCGGTGCGAGAAAGTGAATGCAGTCGGACCGGAACCAAACGTAACCAACGCCGATCGTCACCATACAATATACCACGATCGAACCGGGATGAGCCCCGGCGGCGAGCAGTCGAGGCGTGTCGAGAAAGCGGTCACCTGACAGCCAAGCCAAAGCGAGATAGCCACCATTGGCAATCAAGCAAAAGTCAGCGATGAACCACACCCAGCGTTTACGGACGAGTGCCGCCCCAATGAACGGGACGGCAACGCCAAGCAGCGGCCCGGCCCAGAGTGTTACAAGCGGATGCGGATCGGGTGAGTGCAAGCTGTAGGGCATCCGCCAGGGAGCGAGGTCGAAGTCGGTCAGCGTCGCACCGCATGCCATGCCGCCAACGATGTGCCCGAATTCGTGCGTCATGGTCATTACGATCCAAGCGGACGCAAGCAAGATCGCGAAGAT
>NZ_JAAXMS010000040.1 GCF_012290005.1 Crateriforma spongiae | reverse complement strand
CCGTTATCCGACAGAATCTTGTCCAAACCCAATCCTGCATTGACTAACCAGCCCTACCATCCACCTGCGATGCCGAACGAAGACCCGAGCGTCGACTTGGACCGCACGCATAAGGCGTCGCTACTGCCCTATGCTCAGCTCGGGGTTCGCTTGCTTGGCGTGATGTTCTTCGTCGACGGCCTTAGCTCAATCTTCGGCGGTTTAATTCAGAACACGTTCCAAGCACAGGCCTATGCTGAGTCGGGATACGAAGTCGCGATTGACCCGCACTCTGCTGGATGGGCTGCCGGCGGACTTCCCTACTTGGTCGCTGGCCTTTACCTGATGATCGGCGGCAACTGGTTGCTTCTCGCTGTATTCACATCGCCATCGGCATCCGAAACACAGGATGATCCCGACGACCAACTCCAACGTACCGAGTCCGATGCGGACGGATAACCATGGCGTGCACACGGAGCGGGGCTTGCGGCCCGATTCAGAATGGTCAACGTTACTCTCCCCGCCCGGTGACGCCGGTCGTTAGCC
>NZ_JAAXMS010000039.1 GCF_012290005.1 Crateriforma spongiae | reverse complement strand
ATGGAAAGAGCCTTGATGGTATCTTTCGGTTTCCTTTCCTTATCACATCAGGCAACGCGAAACCCCGATTCACCACACGGTGCCTATCCCTCGTTGTCTTCTGCCTGTTCGCGGCTGATTCGCCTGCCGAAGAGGTCTCTCCCGATCTTGAAGCTAAGATCCAGACAGGGTTCATCGAATTGATGGATCAAGCCGATGCACTGGAGAA
Source organism: Crateriforma spongiae (assembly GCF_012290005.1). NCBI lineage: Bacteria > Pseudomonadati > Planctomycetota > Planctomycetia > Pirellulales > Pirellulaceae > Crateriforma > Crateriforma spongiae. The sequence goes on along the minus strand of NZ_JAAXMS010000039.1, from coordinate 345 downwards.
ACGCAAACATTGCCTGTTTGTGATCGGTGAAGTCCATGAGACGATCGCCGGCAATGATCTGACGATCAAACCTTTCTATTTCATACGGATCTATCAACCTCGACCAAGATTTGAGTACCTGGCAACCGTCTATGCCAAATCACCCGAGGGGTTCGGCAGTCGAAGAGTGCAGTACTGGCTGCAATCGGCGTTTTGTGACGGGAAGATGCATCGGCACCAAGGCTCGATCACTCGTCATTACCGAGGCGTGGTCGAGGACTCGCGTGAGATCACAGGTGAACCGGGGGGACTTTCCGTTGTAGACGCGCCCTGGCGTCTGGAGCCATTAAAAGACCTGCTCGGCCA
>NZ_JAAXMS010000038.1 GCF_012290005.1 Crateriforma spongiae | reverse complement strand
TTGGAATGAGCCTTGATGGCATCTTTCGGTTTCCTTTCCTTATCGCATCAGGCAACGCGAAACCCCGATTCACCACACGGTGTCTATTCGTCGTTGTCTTCTGCCTGTTCGCGGCTGATTCGCCTGCCGAAGAGGTCTCTCCCGATCTTGAAGCTAAGATCCAGACGGGGTTCATCGAATTGATGGATCAAGCCGATGCACTGGAGAAACGCAAACATTGCCTGTTTGTGATCGGTGAAATCCATGAGACGATCGCCGGCAATGACTTGGAGATCAAACCTTTCTATTTCATTCGGATCTATCAACCTCGACCAAGATTTGAGTACCTGGCAACCGTCTATGCCAAATCCCCCGAAGGATTCGGCAGTCAAGATGGGCAGTACTGGCTGCAATCGGCGTTTTGTGACGGGAAGATGCATCGGCACCAAGGCTCGATCACTCGTCGTTACCGAGGCGTGGTCGAGGACTCGCGGGAGATCACGGATGAACCGGGGGGACTTTCCGTTGTAGACGCGCCCTGGCGTCTGGAGCCATTAAAAGACCTGCTCGGCCT
>NZ_JAAXMS010000037.1 GCF_012290005.1 Crateriforma spongiae | reverse complement strand
GCGTTAACCGAGCGGGGGCGTGGAAACGTGGTCAGCGAAGCGTCCAAGACGGCTCAACCCCGCTTCGGTTGAACGCATTGTTACACATCGAATCAAGCCGGCAACGTCGCAAGGACTGAAGCATCGAGTTTCTTCTCGCCGAAGTCGACCAAAGCGTTGCGGGGTCGGGGTTTCCGAAGCCGGCGGCCAGACACGAAAAGAAGACATCCAGCGGCCACCGGCGAAGGGTGCCCCGAGACCGCGATTGAATTCCAGAACGAGTCAGGCAACGTAGCACATTCACCAAATCGACCGCGCAAACAATGCTCGAACCGGCTTGAAGATCGCGACGTTCCGACGCAAACAGACTCACGGCTTGAAGCATCAATCGATTCAAAGCGTCGGTACGTGGTGATCGTCTCTGCGTTCAGTCAACATTGCGTAGCGGCGAAAGACCGAGCACGACCAATGTGTTCAGCGACACGGTCAAACATGACACCGCATTCGATCTTGATTCACCATCAAAGCCGGCCGACCGCGCATCCGAAAGTCAAAGCCTGATGCCGATCAGAGCCAACCCCGTGTAACG
>NZ_JAAXMS010000036.1 GCF_012290005.1 Crateriforma spongiae | reverse complement strand
ACGTTTCCACGCCCCCGCTCGGTTAACGCTACCGTTATCCGCACTAACTTGCTCGTGACATGGACGCCAATCCATATCAGCCACCAACGATACCCAACGGCGTTGCCTCTCACCGCGAAGAAGTTGCGCGTAAACTGCTCGCCCCAACGACAGGCCTTGCATTGATGCTCTGGCTGCAACTGGCCGGCTACGTGATCGCGGGGACTGTCGCCATCGCCACATTTGCAATTGGCTCTTCCGTCGGTGCATCGCCAATTGAGATTTTGCTGGCCTTTATCCATTTCTTCGTGATGCTATACATGGTGCGATCCATCGGTCGCGTTCGTCGACTATCGTCATTGCGGGATGGTCGCATCTCTGCCGGGCTTGCGTGCATACCGATCGTTACTCCTTGGATTTGGCTTGGTATACCCTTGGGTATATGGCTTTCCTCTATACTCTGGCGGCGGTCGACCGTAAGTGCCTTCTCGGAGTTACGCATCGATGGCGGATAACCAAGCCATTCACACGGAGCACGGCTTGCGCGGTTTTACAAATGGAAACATCACTCTCCGTGCCCGGTGATGGCAAT
>NZ_JAAXMS010000035.1 GCF_012290005.1 Crateriforma spongiae | reverse complement strand
ATCTGAAAGAGTGCTACGCGTCTAACGGCAACTCGAATGGCATGGACAGTTGAAAACCAAGGAAAAGCCTTTCTCACGCAGCTCGAAGATCGTAGCGTGAGCAGTGCCTTTTACGATTTGGTCAATCACTTTAATGTTGCTTTCCTACAGCGGCTCGCGGACGATCGAGACTCGATCTCAGAGATAGCTGGTCGCGTTTACGCCTCTGCATCGGAATCGCATCGTGTTTGGATCGATGGTGCATTGACGATGTTAACTCTGATCAAAGAGGGCCATTGCCGGTGTGAGATTCTCGTGAATGGCGTACCAGCGAGCCCACTCAACCTCGAGAAGTCTAGACACATGCACAATGTTGACGCGATTGAATTCCACTACAATATCCCTGTGACGGGGCGCTACGATTGCGTGCATTGTGGACGCCGCTTCACAGTGACGGTTCGGTCTGGCGACTCAGAACCAAAATGGAGACGCCACTCTTAGTTTGTAATGTACTTCCTCGCAAATCAGATAACCATGACATCCACCGAAGGACGCGAGCTGAGCGGTTTGGCAATGGCTGAGTCTTTCGCGCGTCCTCGGTGATGTCCA
>NZ_JAAXMS010000034.1 GCF_012290005.1 Crateriforma spongiae | reverse complement strand
AACGTCGCCGTCACCGGGCGGCGAGAGTGAAACGAACCATCAAAAGACGCGCTGACGCCGCTCCGGTGCACGGCATTGTTCGCCCCTACGCAGTCTTTCGAGTATGAAGAAGTTCACCAGCCTTGATTGGCCGCACGTCATCAGAACCGACGGTTACGAGCGCAACCGTATGCCCCCCCCCATCAACGAATTCGACCTCGTATCCCTTGCCGTCCTTGTAGACATGTACGACGGTCCCCACGTCCCCGCGAGTGAGGTTCTCGTGAGGCGGATCAGCGTCAAGTACAACGAGAGAGTGTTCGGAAATCATGACAGTCACTCGGGGTAGGCGGTAACCAATCTTGGTGGATCATCGTCCTCGACGATCCAGACCGTCAGGACCACGCCAAGGCGGTAATTTGGCCAACCGACGGTCCCCAACGCCTTGAATTTTAAACCAAAGCGGGTGGTTTCGGTATCGAACGTTGTGCAGTTTCGAGCAACAGCTAGTAGGTCAGCAGCGAGGTAGTGCCATTCGGCGCGGTCGTAGCCGAGGGAGTGGAACCAGATCGCCTTGGAGCCACCGTCGGGATGCGCAAGATTGAGCAGGTAGTCACGCACCTTTGCGTCTTCCACTACGGCTCGGTCTGCATCAGGTATCGGCATGAAGTTCTGTTGGCGAAC
>NZ_JAAXMS010000033.1 GCF_012290005.1 Crateriforma spongiae | reverse complement strand
CGTTCGCTGGCAATGGCAATCCAAACTGGAGCGAAATACTGATGCGGAACATCAAGACAACACAGGTGGCGCTAGCGTTGCTATTCGGCATCGCAACCCTTTTCGCACTACGGACGTCCGGCGCAGACGAAAAGATCCGATCATCGAACCGCTTCCGCGTCACAGTCACGAATGTCATTGGCACCGAAGACTCGGTCGTCAAACAGATTCGGATTGATGCGAAACCAGATTCTCACGCAACAATCACGTCGGATAAGAAGGGCGGCGGGGGATTGTCAGCGTCAGCGGGAAGCCTGGATAACCGGCCAGAACAAGGTGTCATCACGGTCGCCGTTCTCGCCGATCACGTCGTGTGGAACGCTGGCGACGTGAACGCACTCAAATTCCTGATGTCAATCCACGGCAACGGCACAAAAGCTCTTATGTCAGACACCGGCCCGATGGTCACAGGAAAGCAACTGAAAGATTTGATCGCCGTGTCATTGAATTCGGGCACGTACGAGTACAACACGGCAGTTCCGATACTGAAATTCAAAGACAAGACGTTTTCGCTCACCGTCGCCGCACCGTCATCCAGACCGTAGTTGCCAGCGAACAACGCCGTGAACCGGAGCGGCGAAGTCGAGCGGATTTACAATGGACAATCAATCGTCGCCGCCCGGTTACGGCCAACGTT
>NZ_JAAXMS010000032.1 GCF_012290005.1 Crateriforma spongiae | reverse complement strand
CGTTCGGTGATCGACGGCATCTTCTGGATTCTAAAAACCGGCAGTCCGTGGAGGGATCTGCCCGAGGTGTTTGGAAAGTGGCAAACCGTTTACGCGAGATTTCGACGCTGGAACCTGGAGGGCCTTTGGGACCGGGTCTACAACGCAATGCTCAAGCGACTGGACAAGCTCGACAAAATTGATCGAACGCTCTGGTGTGTCGATGGAAGCGTCATCCGTGCGCATCGGTGTGCCGCAGGAATGATTCCACAAAGCGAGGAGAACGACGAACTGGTCGCTTTGGGACGTTCTCGCGGAGGTTACTCGACCAAAATCCATATCCTCTGCGACGGCCAAGGAACGCTGCTGGGAATCACTGCGACCGGTGGGCAACGTCAGGAATCCACCGAACTGGAGCATCTAATCGACCACTGCGAACTGAGCCTGCATCGCTATGATTCCCGCCCCGACGCAATCGCTGGCGACAAAGGATATAGCAGCCACGCGATTCGAGATCGACTTCGTGAGTTGGGGATCGAACCGGTGATCGGATCAAAGTCCAACGAATCGCGTGAAGAGGAATTTGATCGCGAAGCCTATCGTCGTCGCAATATCGTTGAACGCTTGATTGGATGGTTAAAAGAATCACGACGGGTTGCAACGCGATACGATAAGCTTGCTTGCTCGTACCTTGCATACGTGCAACTCGCCGCCCTGCGACGAGCCCT
>NZ_JAAXMS010000031.1 GCF_012290005.1 Crateriforma spongiae | reverse complement strand
GCCCGTCCCTTGCTTCGCATAGCGACTGCAAGCAGCGGTGGAAACAGTAGCGACAGAGCGGCGAATATCACGTCCACTGACAAGCCTCATATGTGCCGCCGAACACCACGCTGCACCCAGTTCGCGCGAGCAAACCACCATTTGAAAATCGGAACGTTCCGGCCTCCGTTGCAACCCATAATTATCAAATAGCCAAGCCTATGGAGCGTCTGCCGTTCCGGGTGCAGGTACCAGCCTCAATCCTGAACACTTATTGACCCCATCGCCTCCAGTCCTCGCCTGACTCTGGAATCAGTACGAACTCTGTTTGCCGCTGCATCGTGACGGCCAATGGACGGTCACTCGCCAATTCTTCCACGATCGAATGATAGCATCGCGAGAGAAACAAGAAGAATGAAAATTCTCATTGATAGCGATGGCGTCTGTCGGCACCGAACGGCGGGAGTTGCCACACCGTCATCCCAGACGGCTCCACCGTCGCTCCATTGCATCGGATGGTTCGTCGACAGTCGACTGGGAGCGGAACATTCATGGCCAGCTAATAGTTAAGGCGAGTCGTGTCAATACGATATAACATGAAAGGACAGACCTCTCGTAGTATCAGTTGCCGATCGATCGTGCCAGCCGAAGCCGGTGGCATTGACGTACATCTTGGCTCCTGGTCGGAGCCCGTTCCCGATATACCACATTGCTGCATTTCTAGCGGCATCAGGCATACTGTGCACTCTGAATGCCGTGTTTGTGAACCAGTAGCGATACAGTTCGCATGCAGCGGCGTCTCGTTGGTCGGCATTGTTTCGACGAGCGAGATACCAG
>NZ_JAAXMS010000030.1 GCF_012290005.1 Crateriforma spongiae | reverse complement strand
ATTTTCGTGTGCGCGGTCGGCCGGCTTTGATGGTGAATCAAGATCGAATGCGGTGTTATGTTTGACTACGTTTCCGAACGCATTGGTCGTGCTCGGACAATAGCCGCTTCGCAATGTTGACTGAATGCAGAGACGATCACCACGTACCGACGCCTTGAATCAACTGATACTCCAAGCCAGCGAAGTGTTTGCGTCGGAACGTCGCGATCTTCAAGCCGGTTCAAGCGTTGTTGGCGCGGTCGATTTGGTAAATGTGCTACGTTGCTTGGCTCGTTCTGAGTTCCACCGCGGTCTCGGGTCTCCCTTCGCCGGCGGCCGCTGGATGTCTTCTTTTCGTGTCTGGCCGTCGGCTCCGGCAACCCCGATCCCGCAACGCTTCGGCCGACATCACAATGAAGGAACTCGATGCTTCAAGCCGTGCGACGTTGCCGGCTTGATTCGATGTGTAACAATGCGTTCAACCGAAGCGGGGTTGCGCCGTCTTGGACGCTTCGCTGACCACGTTCCCACGCCCCCGCTCGGTTAACGCTTCCGTTATCCGTACTGATCGATGATGCCGACAACAGGAACCATGCTGGCATACTTGTCCGTCGCGGCTCCGGCAATTGCCTATCTGGTTCGTCGCCACCTTTTGAGACGAGGGGCGGAGCCTCTCGTATTCATTCTCGGTTGTATCGCTTGCTACGGCTTGCTGCTCTTGTCGCTTCCATTCACCGAAGCCGCAATTGAGGCTGACATGTATTCATTTGATCTAAACGGTGACGGAATATTCGACGATTCAGAAATGACACCCGAAGCAAAGGCTGCAATGCGACGCTGGTCGTCAGACGTCGGTCGCAATTTCGCTCCCTTCACCGGCTTGTTCATTTGCCCGATTTGGTCGGCGATGGTGTATGCTGTGTTTGCATTTGGCTACCGCATTGGCAACGCGTTTTTCCGGACCAAAGCAATCGGATAACCATCGCGTGCACGCGGAGGCCCGTTAGTTCGTTTTCTCAAATGGGTGCTCAACTCACGGGCCCCGGTGACGCGGG
>NZ_JAAXMS010000029.1 GCF_012290005.1 Crateriforma spongiae | reverse complement strand
TGACGTGCTCCCCAAAAACTGGTCCATGAGTTATGAGAGTGTACCGGCCAATAACGGCCAAGGAGACTCTCGAGATGAAACAAGCACGAAAGCGACGTAAGCCCGAACAGATCGTCAAGGCGATCGCCGAGGGTGAAGCCATGTTGGCCGCCGGCAAGAGCCTGGCGGAGGTGTACCAGAAGCTTGGGATTGTTGAATCGACCTGGATGCGATGGAAGAAGCAGTACGGCGGCATGAAGTCCGATGAGGCTCGACGGCTTCGCGAACTCGAAATCGAGAACCAGAAGCTCAAAGAACTGCTGGCCGAAGCAGAACTCGATAAGCGAATGCTCAAGGTGATCGCTGAGGGAAACTTCTAAGCCCGACGCGTCGCCGTGAAGCAGCCTGCAAGTTGCAGAGTTGCTTCGGCGTCTCGGAGCGTCGGGCTTGCAGAACGCTCGGCCAATCGCGAAGTAGCCAACGATACCGGCCAAACACAAAAGAAGACGAACCACGTCTGGTTGCTCGAATACTGGAACTCGTCAGCGAGTTTCCTCGCTATGGCTATCGACGCATCACTCGTCTTCTGCGGCAGGAAGGCTGGCGTGTGAACTTCAAACGAATCCACCGACTCTGGAAACAACAAGGTCTCAAGGTGCCGGTCAAAAAGGCGAAAAAGCGACGATTGGGCAACTCCGAAGGCGGCGTCATTCGTCGATCGGCCGAGTACCCCAATCACGTTTGGTCGGTGGACTTCATCTTTGATCGAACCGAAGACGGTCGCTCGTTGAAGATCCTCTCTCTGATCGACGAGTTCACTCGTGAGTGCATTGCACTGGAAGTGGGTCGAAAGTTCACCGGCGACGATTTGGTGGCGCTGTTGAGCGACTTATTCGTCAGCCGCGGCATCCCGTCGTTCATCCGCAGCGACAATGGCCCGGAGTTCATCAGCAAGGCGGTCCGCTCCTTTCTGGACTTCATTGAGGTGGGGACTTCCTACATCGAACCGGGCAGTCCCTGGCAGAACGGCTACGTCGAAAGCTTCCACAGCAGGCTTCGCGATGAGTGTTTATCGTGCGAGCTGTTCAGCTGCTTGTCCGAGGCACAGTCGATCATTGAGTCATGGCGTCAAACGTACAACCATCGACGTCCGCACAGCGGCATCGGTGGCATGGCCCCAGCGGATTTTGCTTCACAGTGGGCTACTTCCGCTTCGTTCGCTGCGCTCCCTTCGCGGAAGCAGCCCACTGT
>NZ_JAAXMS010000028.1 GCF_012290005.1 Crateriforma spongiae | reverse complement strand
AAGGTAGCGACGTATCAATCAGCGTTACCAGTTGAGCATCGGTATCGGTCGGCGAACGTCCGGCGTCACCGGGCGGGGAGAGTAAAGTTGGCCATTTCAAATCCGGCCGCAAGCCCCGCTCCGTGTGCACGCCATGGTTATCCGCCGTTTTGGGTCGTTGGCGTACGGGAAATCGTTACGGTTTCCGCCAAGCCATCGACGGAAACACCAGCGGAATGCGCAACCTGGTAAATCAGCGATGCAATGGTGGCGTTGGTTTCGTCGATGGCAACGGTCGTCTTGCAAGCTTCGGCGGCCGACGGTTCGATGACGCAATCACGTGAAATGGCATCGCACAAAGTTTGAAGCAGGATTTCCGCAGGCATCGTCGCATTGAGCGTGAACCGCTTCTGGTAAGCCTTTGAGTGGGAAACATGTAAGTCACGTTCGGCTTTGAGATTTCGTATCTCGATTTGCTGTCGCGCAATCAATGCCACTAATGCAGCAATTAACACTCCGACCAATAAGGTGAATAACGAAAACCGACGTTGTTTAGTCGAAGTGGGGAACATTCGGGTCGCAGATCATCCAGGCGTGTATTTTAGTCGGATAACGTCACGCATCACCGGGCCGGGAAAGTTGATTATCCATTGCCAAAACGCTTGCAAGCCCGGCTCCGGTGCATGCGATGGTTATCCGCCATCTCGGGCACGCTGTGGAATCCATGAGTAGATCAATGGTACACAGAGCGTAGCCCCCAACAACGCCAAGGCCAAGTCTTTTTGGGCGTCCCAAACGTCACCTTGTTGCCCGTTGTACGATTCAGCCATCGCCGGAGAGAATGAAATGGCGATTTGCCACTCGATCACCTCGTAAATTGCCCCAATTGCAAGTACTACAGACGCGGCAAGAAAAGCCCCGCCTCGTGGCCTAAGTCCGCAAGTCGATTGCAGAAAGTCAGAGATGATGGGCAAGCCAAGGAAACCCGAAGCGAAGTGAACAAGTCGGTCGTAGTGATTTCGCTCCCAGCCGAAGAGGTCAGACAGTCTCATCCCGAGCAAAGTCTGCGTCCAGTTGTCGTATGGGACAAACGAGTAAATCCAACGAGCCCCGACTATGTGAAGCCAGAGAAAAGCAAACGAACAGGCGAGGCTAGCAACGCTCGGGTGAAATCGGTAAATCGCGATTGCAAGAAGTGTCACGCCAAAAACGGTGGGCACGTGCTGCAGGATCAGCTCCTGCGGGTACGGCGCGGCGATGAAGGAAGCTGGTACAGCTACCGTGGTCAATGCAAGTGCGACGAACCAACGTTTCATTGCGTCATAAGATCGGATAACGGTCGCGTTAACCGAGCGGGGGCGTGGAAACGC
>NZ_JAAXMS010000027.1 GCF_012290005.1 Crateriforma spongiae | reverse complement strand
CTGCGAGATGAAGACTCTTTACACAATCCTCCTTATAGCCGCCGCGTTCTTCGGAACGTGCGGCTGTCAAGATGCGAATCGTGAAGAGAAGTTCACGCCTTGGTCCGACAGTAAATCCGCAATCTATCAATTGACTTTCTCGCCAAACGATGATCTTTTTGCGGTCTTGACCGAGCCCCTGAGCGAAGATGAGAACGTGCGATTGAGGGTGGTGGATCGAAAACTTGGCCGAACAATCGTTGACACGAACGGGATGGCGATTTGCAGCCCTTGTTTTGACAAGCGGTCGAAGTTGTTTGCCGTCTTTATCGGGACAAGTCTTGTCGTCTATGATTTGAATACCGGCGAAACTGTTCTCAAGATTGATCGGATGGACATCTTCGATGGCAAGACCGCCGCCATGGGGTTTTCACGAGATGGCGACATCCTAATCTTGGATAAACTCTCCGCCTTTGGTTTCGAAGAAACTCCACCCGACCGACTTGCAATTGCAATTGCGTCGGGCGAACGCATCAATACCAGTGAGACTCCCGCGATCTGGTACGGCAAAAACTTGGCACCAGACGGTACAAAATGGTTCGGCGGCGGTTGGCCCGGTCCAACGCCTCGCGTATTCCATCGCAACGGCAACTACATTGGATTCTGCTATCGTGAACCGAATATCAGCCGAGCGTGGTTTTCGAGAGATTCGAATTCACTTTTAACACTTCATTCCGATGGGGCGCTTGTTAAATGGAATCTTAATTCCGAGAACGATTCAGATGAATTGAACCCAGTATCGATTGCTGATTGTCCTGATCTGCTAGAATCCAAGATTGTGACTCCCCTGCACACTCAAGACTCATTCGCGATCGTTGACGCTGCTGGCCACATGTCAGCCCGCAAGTTACCAGTGGGAATTCGCAGAACCAAGCCATGAACCCAAGTCGCCGGTCCCGCGTTTAGTTACATCAATATCCACTTCGGCGACTGGGTTATGGCCGCCGTTCCCTCGATGAGTTGACATGTGATACGTCGCACCCTCATTTGCACTGCGATCCTTCTGGCCATCGCGGCAGGATCGTGGGGTGTGTGGATCGCGTCTCGGGTCGTCGGCATACCACGCGAGGCATACGCGTCAGATTGGACAGCGGTATTCATCATTGACCATATTCGCACGACAGGTGCTTGGCCCAACGGCTGGGAAGACCTTCGCGACGAATACGATCGCATGGCCGTTCCACAACACTACGCGTGGACATTCGACGAACTCCCTCAACTAATCGATGTGAACTGGAGCACAACGGTCGACGAAATTCGTGGCTCGACAAGTCCGCCAGACAATGTGCGTCTGAAAAGCGGTCGTCAGGTAAGCTACAATGGTGATCCAAACAAATTGATTCACGACTTCGTCCTAACCGGCGACGACCCTCATCAAATCAGCGAACGAATCGGAAACTGAGGGAACCATGACATGCACGGGAGCACGGCTTGCGGCATTTTTGGCAATGGATAGTTCACTCTCCGTGCCCCGTGATGTCTACCGTTCGTCGATCTGATAGTTCTGAATGCGACTACACATCAATATCGTGACACTCCTTGCTGGCTTCCTGATCGCCTGTGCTGGACTGGGCGGGATTGGTCCGTTGGTGGGTATTGCTGTCGTCATCTCTGAGCTGTACCGCTGCAAGCGGATCGCGTCACTTACGTCGGACATTTCCGCCGATACGATCTTGAGTTTCTACCGGGGTGATCGCGCCCGCCGATACTTCGGTGCAAAATCGACCGCCAACGAAATCCGGAAATTCGCAACGCCATACCAAGCGGATGACGTTAGGCACTGTTTAACAAACTGATCTGGCGAAAT
>NZ_JAAXMS010000026.1 GCF_012290005.1 Crateriforma spongiae | reverse complement strand
GCCATTCAGGCCTGACCCCCTTTCGAGTTCAATTCGCGACGTAACGTCTTGGATTGAGGACGACGATTATTCGTTCGGTGGCGCTGGTGTGTTTCAGGACATTCGCCGTACAGTAGACTGGAAGCGGAACTAAAGTACTGCGACTCAAATCGCAGCACGACGGATATCTTAGCCTCGCACAGACTGCCGCCATCTGCTACGGTGACGGATAAACTTATTGGTGACGGCGATCACGTCTCCGGTTAGACGATCGAGCACGCAATGCGGAGTTGACAAGTATGGCCAATCGGTATTCCTGGTCGTTAAAAACACTGTTGTTGTTTTGCTTAACGGCAGCCTTTGCAATGTTCATTTATCGTCGAGACGTTTTTGTTTTCGGAAGTACATATCGTGTGCAGAATGTGGTTTACGACTCAATACTCGATGTCGCAATAGCGTACGGCATGGTCGGTTGGGATTCAGAAGGACATGTAGAGAAGCCAAATTTTGGTTACATAGTCATTGAGTCGACTGAACATAAGTTCGACACTAGCGATAAATTTCGTTATGAAGGTAAGGCAATCTATTTCAGCGGGCGAAAGGTAGAGCTACGAGACGAGCATTTTACTCTAGCGATAAAGCGTGACGGGCGCCTGGTGTTCTTCGGCCGCGTTGCGGACGAGAAGGTCGAAGACGTTTTCAAATGGGAGATCATGCAAACTGAGGAACAATACGCGTTTGCTCTTTGGAGCATTGCAGAAGAGCTGGAAAATGAGGGGCGCTATTCATATGGCCCTGACGAACAGTAGTGTAACCGTCCACCAGGACCAGTGCAGGGGACCTGCTTGACTATTTGGTGAGGCGTCGACGACGGGCGCGGCGGACTCGCTTGCGCTCGGCGGCTCGGCGACGCTCATCCTTGCGGTTCGTGCGGATCAATTCCGGGTGAGCCGACTTCTAATCATGAGGTGCCAGCTCAGCCGGTTTCGCCTGCCAAGATCCGACGCAGTACATCCTCCAAGTAGGCATGCACGTCCAGGTCATTGCGGACCGCGCTGACGATCACCGTCATCAAGTTCGCCGCTCGCTCACCCGCGGCGAGCGATCCTTTGAATAGTGGTGTAGGCCATTGTGAGACTCCCGGGCCTACACCACTGTTCGTCGGTTCAAGTCGCGGTGGTGAAGTGGCCGCTGCGATGTACAGCTTGGTGTCCTCGGCGGCTAGGCACAATGTCGACGTGTGGGCATATGTGGATGACGTGTTGCGTCAGCTTGCTGGTGGCAGCATTGACTACGAAAGTTTACTTCCAGATGTTTGGCGGGCCTCGCATCCCGAGAGCATCCGGGTGTATCGCGATGCGGAGAAAGAGTCGCGTCGATTGACAACTCAGCAACGCCGCGTGCGTCGGCGTGAATCGCGAGTGGCGTGATGGCTGACTTAACCGAGCGAATCGAACTGACTCGTGATCATCGCGATTTGATTTTGAAGTACGGTTATGTGTCGGGCCGTTTAGAAGCTTCGCTGCGACGTTGGCCGAAGGCTCAACTGATTCGGCGAGTGGGGATGACCCGAGTGGAACTTCACTGGTTAATCGGTGACCTCAGTCACTCGTGCGTCAAAGGCAAAGCGGGCCGCGACGTCGAAGCGATCGCCGATCTGTGCGAACACCTGGAGTACGCCCAGCGCACCGGAGACGGCGACCTGGACATCCTCTGGTAATCGCCACCAGCCCGCCGCACGCCCCCGGCACAGAGAATCGCCCGATGGGCAGATAGAACGCTTACAACTCCCCGGATGTTGTTTTCGTCGGCTTCTCTAAGGGTGCCACGGCGTCAAGGTCCGCTTGAGCCCGTCGGGCTCACTCTCCGGTCGGCTCCGCCTCCCTTCATAGACGCTGCTGCTTTCGCGTGCGCGAAAGGCTCCACCTTGACCTGCCGTGCCAATCAATGCTGGAAGCCGACGGCGCGGCGGATCAACTTGAATAATCGTTCCCACGCCGAGGGAACGCACAGAAGGAATACAACTATGGACAAAGAAACAATTAAGAAACTCTCTCAAGATGGATACGCAGAACTTCTCGACGCCTTAAAACATGAACGGACTACCGAGTACACAAGACACCTCAAGGCAGTTGCAAAGTTTCATCACTACAGTGAAAGAAACGCACTACTGATCGTCAAGCAAATGCCCGCAGCAAGCCACGTTGCAGGATACGCTGCTTGGCGAAAGCTAAGACGCTGGGTCAAAAAAGGAGAATCAGGAATTGGAATATTCGATTAGGATTAAAGGGACGGGGGAACTTTTCGACCCGAACTAAAAAAGAGGCCTGACCC
>NZ_JAAXMS010000025.1 GCF_012290005.1 Crateriforma spongiae | reverse complement strand
TGCGGGATCGGGGTTGCCGAAGCCGACGGCCCGACACGCAAAGAAGACATCCAGCGGCCGGCGGCGTAGGGAGCCCCGAGATCGCGATTGAATCCCAGACGAGTCAAGCAACGTAGCACATTCACCAAATTGACCGCGCAAACAACGCTCGAACCGGCTTGAAGATCGCGACGTTCCGACGCAAACAGTCTCACAGCTTGAACCATCAATCGATTCAAGGCGTCGGTACGTGGTGATCGTCTCTGCGTTCAGTCAACATTGTGATGCGGCGAAAGACCGAGCACGACCAATGCGTTCGGCGACAAAGCCCAACATGACACCGCAATCGATCTTCAATCACCATCAAAGCCGGCCGACCGCGCACACGAAAACCAAAGCCTGATGCCGATCAGAGCCAACCCCGTGTAACGGCAGAATTCACGGGGAACGGGCGAAAGACGTGCAAGCAGACCATTTAACACGACTCCCGTTCTCCCGTGCAATTCATGGTTCGCCGTCGTCAGCGTCTGGCGGATGGCAGCGAGCTAGGAACGAGTCAAAGTCTTCAGCAAGCAAATAGACCGAGTCGTAGGAATCGTGCTTGTCTGGCAGTTTACCATCAGCTCGCATCTTTAGGTATTCCTTGATCGAGTCTGCCATCGCGTTGAATCTTTCGTGAAACCTTGAGTCCGGCCAACGCGACCGAAACTCGGAGTCGAGCGCATACACTGCGCCACGATCAATTCCGGCGATTGAAAGGCAAGTGAATGCCCCAAAGTGGCCACTGCCAATCGTAATCATGTTTCGTGGCGTGATCATTGAGTCGAGCAGGCGATAAACATCGTCCGCTGAGTGAATGCCGCAAACAATGTGTTCTCCAAACGGCGTCGGTTCCGTTGCAGGACAGAGGATGTCACCCCACCAGCCACCACATTTCTGAAGAAATGTCCGATACGCCTTTGGCAGCTTGACTCCGGTTGCATTTTCGATCTGGTAAATGTCGCAAAGCGGCGGCTCGCTAGGCGGTTCCATTCCAAGTTCAGTTAGGCGTTTCGCGTACTTGTGCATGGGTACGGATCAATGAGCCTCTCAATCGGCGAACGTCGGCGATCAGCGGGCCGGGACAGTTGATTGTCCATTCGTGAAACCGTGCAAGCCCGGCTCCGTTGCATCGCATGGTTCTGCATCTTGCATTCTAATGGATAGATTGACCATTGAGCATGAAACCCAAACCTTGTCGGGAGTTATCAGAATAGAAAAAGCCATTCGAATGAGGTCCGATCGATCCGATCAAAACATCGCGACGCATTTCGGGACCGTTTATCCAAGGCACACTAAACGAAACTGGCGCATCGTACACGGAACCATTTTCTTCGCGCACGATCACGTAATGCCCCGGGAACATTGCATCTTCAGAAGTCTGGTCAAGAACGGTCCGGCGTGGACACCGAAAAACTGCTGGTGGCCGAAAACTCAACGCCGACACGTTCGCGATCGGGATGCCATCCATGATATTGTCTTTCACGTTTTGCTGTTCTATATACGGTAGAATTTCCACCATCCATCCGCCAGTTCGCCCCTGTGGTGCCGGGTTCGGAAGCTGTTTATGAATTCCACGAAAACGTGAAAGCGCAAGGTGAATTTGGCGTAAATTGTTCTTGCACACGGTCTCTCTTGCCCGTTCTCGCGCAGATTGAACAGCAGGAAACAAAAGTGCGAGCAAAATAGATACGATAGTGAAGACGACAAGCAACTCCACGACTGAGAATCCGTAGCGTTTGACCATGAAAACGGGCTCAAAAGCAGAACGACCGCGATAACCGAGTCGCGGCAATTGATTTTCCATTGTCAAAAACGGCGACTCCGCGACTTCGGTTCATCGCATGGTTCGCTGGCTTCTTCCGGTATCAGTTGAAGAATGATGTCCAATTCTACGAGCCGTTCCATGATGGGTATATCGATGCTAATGAGCTGATCGATCTTCTCGCAGTAAGCACGCAGCCAAAACCTGCAATTCATCGCACGGAGAGATTTGAGAAAGTCAGCCTTGTCGTGTAGCAAGTTGGTAACGTGCCAGATGTGCTCAGACATTGACTCAATCGGACCAACATAGGTCGATGGGTCCAACACAATCGGCCATTCGCAAGTTCGACGGCAATCATTGAACGTTAGTTCGTCTTCGGTGATCGGCAAACCGCTCAATTGGAGAAACATCGCGACGTGCTCTTCTGTGAATGAGCAGTCCGTGAAGACACAAAGACGAAGGTCGCCAATCTGCGTTGAGTTCATGAGAACAGGCCACGTGTCTTTCCGAGAAACAGCTCAGCACACAGAATCCAGCGAACGGCCGCCGTCACCGGGCGGCGGGAGTAAACCCTACCATCAGGAG
>NZ_JAAXMS010000024.1 GCF_012290005.1 Crateriforma spongiae | reverse complement strand
TCGCCCGTCACCGGGCCGGGAGTGAAAGGTCAACCATTGTCAAAACGCTCGCATGCCCGGCTCCGGTGCACGGGATGGTTCGCCGCGCCCAGGTCATGCGCACTCAACCCATTCGGCGAATGGTTCGTCAACATGCAGTTTACCATCAACGAGTCGGCAGATCGAATCGGTACCACGCGACCCGTAAGCCGATGAGAGCAGGTACGATTCGTTCGGCTTTAGACCCGGATCGGAGAATTCAAATTCCGCGAAGTGGAGGAGTCGCTGCGGGTTGTTGATTGCCCAGTGCGTAGCGATCCACCATCCCGGACTTCCGCGGAACTCAGTACCAAGCCAGTGAATCCAGGCAGTCGGGAAAATGTGGGTATATTCAATTCCGGCGTTCCCAAGCACGTCAGCGCCTGCTGTGGCAAGATGTTCATCGCCGATCAGCAACAGAGTGCGGTTGTTGCGCCGTTGATAGTCACGAACCAAGGTTCGGTTTAGCCACGCCCGAGCGAGTGAAACAGCATCAGCGAAGATTGGCAACCGACGAGTCGAGGACAGCAGTCGCGATGAACGCTCAGCAAACGCGCGGAACTCCGGTTCCCAGCGGGCTTTGGATATCGCGATATCTTGTTCGGTAATGCTGAAGTCAATCATGTCGGCGAACGGCGGCGATCAGCGGGCCGGGAGAGTCGATTTCCCATTCGTGAAACCTTGCAAGCCCGGCTCCGTTGCATCGCATGGTTCGCCGCAATCACGGGTTAGTGTAGTAAACGATCGGGATCGAGCAGCCAGTATACGACACCCGCCCCGGTCAGTGACACGATTACGTAAACGACCGCCCATCCGAAGATTAGGATGAACACAACAGGAAGTCCGCCACGCCGCCAACCAATTCGCGGTCCAAGCTGGAAGTTCGCCCAAGTGGAGACGCAGAATGCAGCGATGAGTAGTGGATACACAATCGGTGGCGGCAACGAACGCCGTGACGCCACAAACATCGCCGCGATCAAGCAGTAGGCCAACACGATTGCGCCGAGCGATCCGAAATTGCGTCGCCAAGTAGACGGTTCGGTCGGGGATGGAGTGCGTCCGGAGTTTTCAGTTGGAGCTACGTAGGGATTGATGTTCTGGGTCAAGGGTTGAATCGCATGGGAGCGTCACAAACTCGGTCGGCGAACGTCCGGCGTCACCGGGCGGGGAGAATAAAGTTGTCCATTTCAAATCCAGCCGCAAGCCCCGCTCCGTGTGCACGCCATGGTTATCCGAGGCATTTGCGTCTACGTTACAAGCCAACCGAATCGAGAGCGTACTTTGTTGCTAGGCTATTAATCACGTTGTATGCCATCACACCGCCGCGTGATGAGACCGTCTCCTTAACTCGGGCCCAAATCCCGTCGTTCGCAATCTTGTCGACGAACTCATGGCCGCTCCAGGTCAAGTCAAACGGATACACCTCGATAACACGATCACTCGTGGATGAAGTGATCGGTTCACAACGAAGGAACCCTGCATCGTAAAGCAGGACACAATGATATTTGATGTTGTCGTCGTCGAAGCCTTCAATCGGCGGTACGTCGACCATGTCAGGCCCTGGTTTGTCTCGAAAGAAAATTAGCAACTTCCGGATCAGGTCCATATCTCGCGGCATTATCAACTCTGGTTAAGCGTTGGAAATCATCAATCGGATAACGCCACGCATCAGCGGGCGGCGGGAGTTGATCTTCCATTTGCGAAAAGTAGCCACCGCCGCTCCGTTGCATGCGATGGTTCGCCGCCGCTGTGAATCCACGCGTATCGGCTGCACCTAGAACTCACGTTCTGTATGCGTGTTTCCAATGGACGGCTAGCGATTCGGAATGAGCCGACCGGTCGAAAGCGAAAGGGTCACGATTGAGATCCCAAATACGATGGTGGACCATCCTCGGTACAGAATTGATGAATCGCCCGCAGTGTCTAAGGCTTGAATCAGACCGAGCACAACGAGTACCACACCGATCAACGCGACCATCAACATTGCCCACCGCCCTTGCCCAGCGTCGCGATTCCGAGCGGTCGGTGAGTCCGGGTGGCAGGACATGTTGGACTTAAGTTTCATTTGATTTCTCGTTTCGGAAAGTAATGTTGGGCACGTCAGTCGGCGAACGGCCGCGTTAACCGAGCGGGGGCGTGGAAACGTGGTCAGCGAAGCGTCCAAGACGGATCAACCCCGCTTCGGTTGAACGCATTGTTACACATCGAATCAAGCCGGCAACGTCGCACGGCTTGAAGCATCGAGTTTCTTCTCGCCGAAGCCGACCAAAGCGTTGCGGGATCGGGGTTGCCGGAGCCGACGGCCAGACACGAAAAGAAGACATCCAGCGGCCGGCGGCGTAGGGAGCCCCGAGACCGCGTTTGAACTCAGGACAGGTCAGGCAACGTAGCACATTCACCAAATTGACCGCGCAAACACCGCTCGAACCGGCTTGAAGATCGCGACGTTCCGACGCAAACACCCTGGCGGCTTGAAGTATCGGTTGATTCAAAGCGTCGGTACGTGGTGATCGTCTCTGCGTTCAGTCAACATTGCGTAGCGGCGAAAGACCGAGCACGGCCAATGCGTTCAGCGACACGGTCAAACATGACACCGCATTCGATCTCGATTCACTATCAAAGACGGCCGACCGCGCACACGAAAAC
>NZ_JAAXMS010000023.1 GCF_012290005.1 Crateriforma spongiae | reverse complement strand
CAGGACGCGGGACCGATGGACAAACTGAACGTAAGGAATGTGATGAAAACGAGAATGGCTACACGACCAACGCGCGCAAACAAGGAGCACGGTCGAATGCAATTATATGCCGTCATCACCAATAGCGACAGTACACCTGCGAAGACAATGAGATGCCCGTAGTACGGCCAGACCGCGATTGTAGCGGCAATCAATGCCGTAATAGACAACAAGTGGGATATCGAAAATCGCGGCAAGCTCACTGATAGCGTCCACTCGACGAAGGACAGCGACCACCGGGCCGCAGCGGTCGATGCTTCATGTCAGAACCCGTGATCGGCGGATCCGCGTTCATGCCTTTGTCATACTGAAGCATTGTGTTTGCCAATTACCTTTGTGACCGCGTGCTGGTTGTGGGACTCTGCTCGATCCGCCGGAGTCTCTCCGTTGGCATCGCGGATCGTTACGTCGGCGCCACATTTCAGCAATGCACGAACGGTCTTTGTGTCTCCGTGCGTACAGGCCTCATGAAGAGGTGTCCTCCCGTTTTTGCCCTTGAAATCAACAAGCTCCGGTCGTCGAGTAAGGATTTCATTCACCATGCCTGTTTCATAACTGTACGCAGCACGAAACAGATTAAGAACGTCCGCGTCACCGGATTTAACCAGACCATCAATCGCCGCATGCTCGACGAGTAGGCCGCAAATGTTTTTGTGCTTGCGTTGTCCAGGGTAGTGAATGGGGTTGCCTGCGTCAGCAGTGAAACCCGCACCGTTGTCGATAAGCACTTCTGCCACCTCGTAATGCCCACGATACGAAGCAAATACGAGCGGTGTCCACTTGTCAGCGCCAGTGGGCCCATGAACGTTGCCGCCGTGATCGATCAAGAGTTGAGCAACCCTGGATTGCCCGCGACACGCAGCAACATGCAGCAGCGTGAGATTCTTTGCGTCGCGAACAGCGACAATTGTCGCATCCTCTTTGAGGAGCCTCCTGACGGCTGCAACATCACCGTGAAACGTCGGCGCGAAGATCGGATGGTTGGCCATAGTAGTCCGTTGGGGTTTGCCGCATAGCGCCGACAGTGACTGGGCTGCGAGAGCAAGGCCAACCATCACGAAACGCGCTGAAGCTGCTCCGGTGCACGGCATGGTTACCTGATTAGATCCGCTTCGGTGTGGTGACCATCGACATCATGAAAACATTGTATCGCGAAGCGCCGATCATCAGCAAACACAACGTCAATCGCGGCACATCCCGTACCATCGGGCACGAACGCAAACGCCTCCGCCACTATTCGCCCCGTCATTTGTTCGAGAAGACGAGTGGAGTCGTGGCATTCATCTCGTAGTTCCTCGGCCGCGTTTTCGACTGAGACCAGATCCCAAAAAAGCAGCACCCAGGTCGAGGAAAACTCTGTGCCAACCCGGCGTGCGGCTGAACTTCGCATAGAACACGATTGGATGCTTCGCTTTGTTTGACTCATCAGAGATCGCTATCAGATCCAACAACAGCGAACCGGCGACCGCGTCCACCGTAAAATCACGATCTTGATGAAGGCGTCCCATCAGTTTGTTCGGGTAACGGTAAGGTTCGGCGGGGCCGCGCAAACGACTCACCACTTCAAAAATGTCAAGTCGCGGCCACTGTTGCAACCCATGGTTCGTCGCCCGTTAAGTTGCCCACTCAGTGTACAGGAAATCCACCAGCGACGTCATACACTGAAGGACGCCGAGTCCGTATCCAATGCTTGCCAAACGTCGCCCACGCGAAACACCATGCACGCGAATTGTCGCAACCCAAAAGACGACCGTTGCAAACAAAAACATGGAGAGACGCGGAAGAAGCCAAAACGTGCCGTACCTTGTTGTTGAACTCAACGTCGCGTTGATAACCAAGCAAGCAACTGGGAAAATGAGGCCGAGCAACAATGGTGTTATCGAAAAGGCCTTCCGCGATGAAGGATTCCACGGACCTGATATTGCGACGATGCCGAATGCACATGCAAGCAGTGCGAGCGAGGGCAAGATCCTGAAGTACCACGTCGGGTTCATGAATCCAGGGTAGCCGTAGTACGCCATGAACGCAACGAAACCGGAGGCAAATGACGCAATCGAGAGGAAACGAAGGAATCTCGAAATTTTCATGCCAACAGACGCGTCGACTACTTCAGGTGATGAAAATGGATTGCTCAAGCGTATATTCTGTCGACGAACGGTTGCGATACACGGGCGGCGGCAAGCGAGTCAACCATTGCCGAAACGGCGACCACTGCCACTCTGTTGCATCCCATGGTTCGTCCGTATTTGGGGTGGTGCCCGATCAATCCGTCATCTGGAAGTACAGGACACCGTTTTGGTCATCAACGAATATCGTCGGCCGATGTGAGAATTGTCCGTCGACAGATTCATAAAATGTACCAAGTGCATTGGACGGCGGCAGCATCCAGCCAGCATCGATTCCAAATCCGGTCTTGTACAGTTTGATCTCGTGATCAGTTATAGGTGATCCGGAACTCGGTGTTTTCTGGAACTGTGGTTTGTCCCAATGGGCCGTAAATTCAGCTTGAGCGTGCGCGTGCAAATCGGCAAGAGGTGCCGAGAAGCGATAGATCCGAAGCCGGCCACCCATACCACGCGAAGCACGGCAGTAGCGAACATTTGTAGCCGTCTTCGGAAGGGAGCCAGACAGCGTGGCGGCGATTGCGTCCAGAGTTGCGTTTGAATATCCGTTCGATTGTGTTACATGCGGTCGGTTCATACCGACAACGAGCAAGATTGAGAACGCGGCAAAGAGAACGCCGATCCCAACCATGCATCGGAAAAACCATCGCCAAGGGGCTTCCATTTGGCGTTTCACTCTGTCGGACGAACGGCCGCCGTCACCGGGCGGCGGGAGTAAACCCTACCATCAGGAA
>NZ_JAAXMS010000022.1 GCF_012290005.1 Crateriforma spongiae | reverse complement strand
GGCGGGATCGGGGTTTCCGAAGCCGGCGGCCAGACACGAAAAGAAGACATCCAGCGGCCGACGGCGAAGGGTGCCCCGAGACCGCGGTGGAACTCAGAACGAGCCGAGCAACGTAGCACATTCACCAAATCGACCGCGCAAACAATGCTTGAACCGACTTGAAGATCGCGACGTTCCGACGCAAACAGACTCACGGCTTGAAGCATCAATCGACTCAGAGCGTCGGTACGTGGTGATCGTCTCTGCATTCAGTCAACATTGCGGTGCGGCTATAGTCCGAGCACGACCAATGTGTTCAGCGACACGGTCAAACATGACACCGCATTCGATCTTGATTCACCATCAAAGCCGGCCGACCGCGCACACGAAAATCAAAGCTTGATGCCGATCAGAGCCAAGCCCGTGTAACGGTTGCGATCAGCGGGCCGGGACGTTTGACTTTCCATTCGTGAAACCGTGCAAACCCGGCTCCGTTGCATCGCATGGTTCGCTGCATTTTATCACGTGCCGAGCGGGGGTTGGTACGGGTTACCCGAATCGGCAGTATCTCGCGTGGTATCCAGTGGAACGTCACCAGTCGTCGCTTGCGTTGAAAGTGTCTGCGAGCGTTTGCAAAACCAAAACACGACCAGGACCATCAACGCGGGAACGAACGCAAACAGCACGAGATTCATTGGATATGCCAATACTACGGTTGGGCCAACAAAGTCGAGCCAGGGTTCGCCGGGGGCATCGCGTTGGAAGATTACGGTAGGAACTGGCCAACCGTGAAAACGAGTATTGGCATTCGCAAGATAGGTGTAGTGGAATGTCGTTAGGTACGCAGCGACGACGCTACCAGTCAAAGCAGCCAAGAACAGGAAACGCGCCCACGTCGGAACTCGGCCCGCAATCGCCGCATACGTAGCCCAAACGACTAAGCCGCACGCAGCGAGAAACAGCAGTAGGATGAAAGCAAACAATGTCGTGTTGGTCTTCGTTGCGTTGCATTCTTGTCAGTCAGCGAACGTCCGGCATCACCGGGTCGGGAAGGTTGATTGTCCATTGCAAAAACGCTCGCAAGCCCGACTCCGGTGCATGCCATGGTTATCCGTCACTTGAGTTCCGATCAGATGAGCGAAACCATCCGTCAGGAACATACTGCTCGATCAACGGAATCGAAATCTCTTTCGCTATCGCTTGTGCGTGATCTCGGCTCGGATTGCCCATGACGTGATACCGCATGATTTCACCGTTGACATCCACCATCAAGTTTAGATCAGAGTTGTTGACCACTTCGTCATTCTTGTCCCTGCCCGTAAGCAGTTGTAGACATTGAACATCAGTGAGAGCGAATTGGCAGTCGTGACGCGGCAGGATAGCTCGGCAAGCATTGGCGTCAATGATGATGTAGTCGCCACGGTCCCGATGGTATTTAAGTAGCGCGTAGATGAGACCGAATGTGCAAATACCGCAAAATGTTCCGAAGAGCGTGAAGGCGACGCGTCCCCGAAAGTCATCTATGCCAAACCAACAGACGAGAACGAAAAAGACCATAAATATAGGGCTGAAGATCATCACGAAAGTCGTGTTTGCGGTCCCAACTGCGCAACGAAAGATGCCGTCGTCACGGATCAGTACTGAATCCGGTGAAGAGTAAGACCGGAGACCGTCGTCGGATGCATTGGTCCAATTCGGAGGCCATTCAGGTTTGAAGTGCGGGTTCACGCTCACGATTCAGATCGGATAACGGTCGCGTTAACCGAGCGGGGGCGTGGAAACGTGGTCAGCGAAGCGTCCAGAACAGCCCAACCCCGCTTCGGTTGAACGCATTGTTACACATCGAATCAAGCCGGCAACGTCGCAAGGACTGAAGCATCGAGTTTCTTCATTGTGATGTCGGCCGAAGCCGACCAAAGCGTGGCGGGATCGGGGTTGCCGGAGCCGGCGGCCAGACACGAAAAGAAGACATCCAGCGGCCGGCGGCGTAGGGAGCCCCGAGACCGCGTTTGAATTCAGGAGAGGTCAGGCAACGTAGCACATTCACCAAATCGACCGCGCAAACACCGCTCGAACCGGCTTGAAGATCGCGACGTTCCGACGCAAACAAAGTCAAAGCTTGAAGCATCAATCGATTGAAGGCGTCGGTACGTGGTGATCGTCTCTGCATTCAGTCGACATTGCGATGCGGCTAATGACCGAGCACGACCAATGTGTTTGGCGACAAAGCCCAACATGACACCGCGATCGATCTCGCTTCACCATCAAAGCCGGCCGACCGCGCATCCGAACATCAAAGCTTGATGCCGATCAGAGTCAAACCCGTGTAACGGTCGCGTTAACCGAGCGGGGACGTGGGAACGTGGTCAGCGAAGCGTCCAAGACGGCTCAACCCCGCTTCGGTTGAACGCATTGTTACACATCGAATCAAGCCGGCAACGTCGCACGGCTTGAAGCATCGAGTTTCTTCATTGTGATGTCGGCCAAAGCGTGGCGGGATCGGGGTTTCCGAAGCCAACGGCCACACACGGAAAGAAGACATCCAGCGGCCGGCGGCGAAGGGAGCCCCGAGACCGCGGTGGAATCCAGAACGAGTCAGGCAACGTAAAACATTCACCAAATCGACCGCGCAACAAAAGCACGAACCAGCTTGAAGATCGCGACGTTCCGACGCAAACACTTTGGCTGCTTGAGGCGTCAATCGATTCAAAGCGTCGGTACGTGGTGATCGTCTCTGCATTCAGTCAACATTGCGAAGCGGCTATTGTCCGAGCACGACCAATGTGTTCGGCGACACGGTCAAACATGACACCGCATTCGATCTTGATTCACCATCAAAGCCGGCCGACCGCGCATCCGAAAATCAAAGCCTGATGCCGATCAGAGCCGACCCCGTGTAACGACCGGCATCACCGGGCGGGGAGAGTGAAGTTGTCCATTTCAAATCCGGCCGCAAGCCCCGCTCCGTGTGCATGCCATGGTTATCCGTCCGTATGGTGCGAGCCTTAAAACGGAAACCGCTCGACAGTGTGGTTTGAGACCGCGTGTATCGCCGCCATTTGCAACCCAGCAAGCGCGCAAGAATACAACAAGGTTCTCAGTCTCGAGCGTGCAAAACGGAGTCGCGCGTAGACGAGTACGGCAATCGTCGTGCCCGACAGTGTAGTGAGTATGATTAGATTCGCAATTTCGCGTTGGATAAGAACGTTCAGGCCATCCAGAATCCAGATTGCGAAGAGCACAGCGAGCCATCCGTAGCAGGCCGCGATCGCAAGCGAAGTAATGCGAGATGTCGACGGTCGGCTTTGGGCGTCATTCCCTGGGTTGTCAGCAGTGACTACCGGTGGCGTAAATGGGTTTGCGTTCAAAGCGCGAATCAAGCCGATTTCAGTCGGATAACGGAAGCGTCCACCGGGACGCGGGAGAAGACATTGAGGTCACGAGAAAACGATCCACCGCGTCTCCGGTGCGACGCATTGTTATCCGTCGTTTGCGCCAGATGCCAGCATTCGCAGTTCGGAGGCGACGCTATCGGGATCGGGAAGGTGTGGCCAAACGAATTTCGCATTTTGCAGGTTGGTTCCCGACGTGTCAATTTCAATGGTTCCTGCGTTGCATATAGACTCAACAACACCTTGGTATACAGCGACGGATTGGATAGCGTGAGCTGGGGCCGAAATATCTACATGGTTGGTAAATACTTTGTGCGTGCGGATCTGGCCGTTCCCAAATGCAAAGCGATACATCGTTCTGCATTTCCAAAGGAACCACAGCGGCATGACAGCCAGCAATGCGATACTCAGAGCAACTATCCAGTCGAACCACGCAACAGCACAGAGCAGGGCGGCGGTAAGTCCAATCTCCATAACGGAGCGAGCAAAAAGGTATTTGCGACTACAAGCGACGGATTTCATCTGCGTAGATACTGAGCTTTTGGTTGAAGAGGTGACGTCTAGCACCATGAAGCTTTAGCGAGCATTAGGGAGATACTCAGTCGGATAACGGTCGCGTTAACCGAGCGGGGGCGTGGAAACGTGGCCAGCGAAGCGTCCAAGACGGCTCAACCCCGCTTCGGTTGAACGCATTGTTACACATCGAATCAAGCCGGCAACGTCGCACGGCTTGAAGCATCGAGTTTCTTCCTGTCGAAGTCGGCCAAAGCGTTGCGGGATCGGGGTTGCCGAAGCCGGCGGCCAGACACGAAAAGAAGACATCCAGCGGCCGGCGGCGAAGGGTGCCCCGAGACCGCGTTTGAATTCAGGACAGGTCAGGAAACGTAACGCGCTCACCAAATCGACCGCGCAACTAACGCTCGAACCGGCTTGAAGATCGCGACGTTCCGACGCAAACAGACTCACGGCTTGAAGCATCAATCGATTCAATGCGTCGGTACGTGGTGATCGTCTCTGCATTCAGTCAACATTGCGAAGCGGCTATTGTCCGAGCACGACCAATGTGTTCAGCGACCCGATCAAACATGACGCCGCATTCGATCTTGATTCACCATCAAAGCCGGCCGTCCGCGCAAACGAAAATCAAAGCCTGATGCCGATCAGAGCCGACCCCGTGTATCGGCAGGGATCAGCGGGCGGCGGGAGTTGACATTGAGCTCACGAGAAACCGCACCACCGCCGCTCCGTTGCATCCCATGGTTCTGTCGTTTTTCTTCAGTATCCGTGAAATCCCATGTGGCTTGCAAGCATCGTGCATGCGATCAAGCAAAGAAACGCGATTGGCGAACACACTGCGCCACGCATCGCGGGACCAGCCGTTTCAGCGTTTCCAATCAATCGAGAAACCCCAGCAAGTACGAGCGCCCCAACTGCAGCCGTTGGAATCATCCACATACAAGCCATTACAATCCCGGCTCCCCAAAAGCCGCCGCTCACGTTCAGTCCCCAGTGTGGCAAGAGGTAGACTAGGCACGTGTACAACACAAAGGCGGACGGTAGAAGGCCGACCACCAAGCCGGATAGGCCAACAGCGTATGCAACTACATATCGCGCTCGGCTAAGGTCCGACTTCGATGTCGCATTTTCGGCATTTGATGATTCCGTCACCGTATGTGGTTCGTATGGTTTGGAATCAGGCACGACTATGTCTCATGCGTCATGTCGACAGAACGATGGCCATCACCGGGATCGCGCGGTTGATGCCCCTCTTCAAAAATGCCGGATCGCGATCTCCGGTGGATGGCTTTGTTATCCGCTTGCCACAGTTCATGTTTGCAGATTCGAAATACCTTCAGTGCAGCGAATCGAGAAACACGAATGCTGTTGCGGTAAGGGTCAAGCTAACAAAGAGCTCCGCAAATCCACGACCCCAATTGCGATGCAGAAATGTCCTGGCGGAGATGCCGAAAGCGATGCTTTGGCAAACGCAGCACATCCACCAGCAGAAAGGGAGGTAATCGTACGGAAACAGCATTGGTGAAGGACGAACACCCCAAAAGTAAGTTAACATCCTAAGGCTGAAGCATCCAAGAAGCAATGCAATGCATGCGAGTGAAGTAGCACCTAAGACCCAGCACCAGTGGAGCACTTCGCTACGAAGCGATTCCGGCGCGGCGTTTCCAGTCGGGCTGTAGGGATTGTTGCTCATCAATGTCGGACAATTGTATGTGAATGCCGCGGATAACGGCG
>NZ_JAAXMS010000021.1 GCF_012290005.1 Crateriforma spongiae | reverse complement strand
GACTGAACTTCGTGCGACCGTGACCCGACATTGATCCGCAATACTCAGAACGACCTGTTGTTCATCGGTGATGCAATCAATGCTCGTGACTTGCGGCAGCTTTATGAGCGCAACATCTCCGCAATCGTTGACCTTGCTGCGAACGAATTGCCTGCCCAACTCGGGCGCGATCTTATCTACTGCCGCTTCCCACTTCACGACGACGGTTCAAACTCCCCTCAACTGATCTGCGCCGCGATTGATTGCTTACGTTCACTATTGCTCAACGGTTTCTCTACCCTTGTTGCGTGTTCTGCTGGCATGAGCCGTTCGCCTGTCATCGCGTCCGCCGCATTGTCACTGACATCTGGATGCTCTCTCGACGATTCGCTCTCCGACCTTGTGCGTGGATCCCCACACGATGTTTCCCCGGCGTTGCTATCATCCGTCGTTTCGATACACACTACAATGATGACCCGCAACGCAACCCCAGATAGCGGATAACCATGCCGTGCACCGGAGCGGCGTCGGCGCGTTTCCTGATGGTTAGTTTTACTCTCGCCGCCCGGTGACGGCTGACGTTCGCCAACTGAATTCGCATGGCTGCTGAACCGGACATACTGGCTGCGATTTTGGCAGAGCATCTTTCAGCGTATCGTGAGATGTCGCATTCCGAACTCGCTGCACGCCTCGAATTACCCCGTCATGAGGATCACCTTGACGTGACCGACGGAGCCACACCCGATGGCACTGCATACACTATTGAGACAAACATCCTTTGGGACGATTGCGAAAAACGGCATATCCGTGTGATGTCCGATCTGTCAACCGGCAATCGCGGTTGCTTGTTTGGGTTCATCCCCATTTTCACGCCAGATGTCGCGGACGGTTTCATCATGTCTCCCGATGGGAAATTCATCGATGAATGATTCCGGAGTATCGCGGCGGTGGCTATACTGTAATTGCCCCAGCGGCGTTCGCTGGTCAACTCAGCCGCTCGGAACCGGCGGCGAACCATGGATTGCACCGGAGTCGGACTTGCGGCTTTGGTTAGCAATGGACAATCAACTCATCCGACCCGGTGAATCCGGCCGTTACACGGGGTCGGCTCTGATCGGCACCAGGCATTGGTTTTCGTGTGCGCGGTCGGCCGTCTTTGATAGTGAATCGAGATCGAATGCGGTGTCATGTTGGGCTTTGTCGCCGAACGCATTGGTCGTGCTCGGTCTTTCGCCGAATCACAATGTTTACTGAACGCAGAGACGATTACCACGTACCGACGCTTTGAATCGATTGATGCCTCAA
Source organism: Crateriforma spongiae (assembly GCF_012290005.1). NCBI lineage: Bacteria > Pseudomonadati > Planctomycetota > Planctomycetia > Pirellulales > Pirellulaceae > Crateriforma > Crateriforma spongiae. The sequence continues at coordinate 4,880 of NZ_JAAXMS010000021.1, read as the reverse complement.
GCTTTGACTTTGTTTGCGTCGGAACGTCGCGATCTTCAAGCCGGTTCGAGCGTTGTTTGCGCGGTCAATTTGGTGAATGTGCTACGTTGCCTGACTCGACCTGAATTCCACCGCGGTCTCGGGGCCCCCTACGCCGCCGGCCGCTGGATGTCTTCTTTTCGTGTCTGGCCGCCGGCTTCGGAAACCCCGATCCCGCCACGCTTTGGTCGACATCACAATGAAGAAACTCGATGCTTCAGGCCGTGCGACGTTGCCGGCTTGATGCGATGTGTAACAATGCGTTCAACCGAAGCGGGGTTGAGCCGCTTTTGGACGCTTCGCTGACAACGTTTCCACGCCCCCGCTCGGTTAACGCGACCGTTCCCCGACTAAAGCTACGCGTACGTGCTCACAGAATGAACATCAGGATCATCTACGCGACACACGATGATCCAGAGCCCGTCGAACTCACGCTCAAGGCGGAAGACTACTTTGACCCGCTCGACGGTATTGAGGATACCTACTCGACTGCTGGCGTCCCTCGCCACCTAACGCCGGATCAATACACGCCGCATTCACCAACGGAACTTCGCTATCTCGTGGTTATCGAAGACTACCCGAATGGCCGCGACGAAGTGCGAATTCAATATTTGGACGGTCTCAAATCGCATTTGATCCATTCGATCACTCGCGACGGAACGGAAGAACTGATTCACAGCACTGATGTGTCGGACACACACTTCCACGTTTTGCGTACACAGAAACTCGACGGCGAATTTTGGACCGTCGTTCTGAACAGCCTAATGCACCACGAGGACCCCGGTGACATAGTGGATTTCATCGGCCGATACAAATGGAGTGATCTTCGCAAGTTTTGGTTGCCCTACCTCCAGAAAAACAGCGGGGAACAATGACATGCACGGGAGGACGGCTTGCGTGATTTCTGAAGTGGAGAATCTTTCTTCCGTCCCCCGTGATGTCCAACGTTCTGCAATCGAAGAGGTGAAGATTGCGATTCAGTTTGAGAACCGCACTGATTGCAATTGGAATCTTGTCAATTGTGTTCGTCGTTGGTGAACGACAGAGTCGCGATCGGCGGACACGGCAGCGGCTAATCAATGAAATTGCTTCGTTTGGTGGTTCAGACCCAACGATAGATGAGAGCTACGCCGTCTCGTGGATTACTATCGAAGATCGTATCACCGCGCGACTTCCCGACCGGTTTTCCGTGCTTGAATCGCTTTATTGCTCAGATTCAAATGTGTCAGACGCCGACCTTCGCTACCTGGAAAGCGCCCAAGAGATTCTCGTACTTCACTTGGACGGAACGAGGATTACCGACGACGGATTACACCATCTGGCCAAAATTGAAAGCCTGAACGCAATTCGATTCAACGGAACCGCAATATCAGATGCTGGAATAAACTCACTGGCAACTGTCAACTTCAAACTTGGCGTCGATCTCAGCGGCACGCGGGTGACGCAGGCCGGCGTTGATCGCCTAAAAGAGCAACGTCCAGAGATCTACGTGATTCACCGTGACTTGGGCCTCGACGGATACGAGTAGAATGCAGAACCATGGGTTGCAACGGAGGCCGCGAGTTGACGTTTTTGAAATGGTGAGTCGTCCGCGCGGCCCCGCTGAACCCTACCGTTCGCCGACGGAGACGTCAGCCGCTCAACGCACCGGCACACGCGATGATGATGATCAACAAAATGATCGCAGACAGGCAACCACCGCAACTGGATACGCTCGAAACGGAGGCTTCAGCTGAAGCATCCGCTGAGGCGGTAGCGTTACCTCCATGCACGACGTTAACTATCTGTGGCGTTGCACTTGCTCGACGACCTTCTTCTGCTGCTCGCAGAACCGGATCCAATAGTTCACCGCAATGCTTGCACTTCCGCGCACGCAGCGATACCAACTCCGCACAGAACGGACATTCCGCGACATCCGCGATTTCCCCGGCTGTACTAGCCGGACCGACGATCTCGCCGGTCACAGTGGGCGGCGCCAGACTGGCCAATTCATCACGCCGACGTTGCTTTTCTTCCTCCGCGATGATCAATTCTCGGCGGCGTTGTTCCTCCTCTTGCTGCAAGCGCCGCTCCTCTTGCTGCAACCTCTTCTCTTCGGCGGCAATCCTGCGCTCTTCATTCTTTAATTCCCGTTCTGCCTCCTTTTCCGCCTGCTCTTTTGCCAACTTGGCTTCGTACGCTGCGCGTTGCTCTTTTCCCGGCACGCGGAATTTTGCTCGACAATCAGGACAATCATCGACCTCGCCCGCATCGGTTAGCGGCGACGTCAGTCGTACACCGCATTTCGGGCAGTCAAATTTGACCTCGTACTTTCCAAAGATGTTCTTCTTGATTTTCGGCTTTATTACACGCCCCTCACTGAATCGTTTATGCTGCCGCAATGGTAATCTCGACTCAACGGAATTACGACACCCCGTAACCCTTGACACACGCAATCGGCGAACCATGACATGCACGGGAGGACGGCTTGCGGCGTTTGCTCGAATGGATGCTCAACTCTCCGTCCCCCGTGATGTCTGACGTTATCCGACTGAATTTATGCGTAGTCCAATGCAATTCTCACTGGGTGGCTTGTTGCTGTTGACAAGCGTTGTAGCGGCTGCGGTTGCAACACTGTTGGCTTGGCCAAGATGGGGGGCAATAATTGGACCGGCGCTTCTCATGGTTACACTCGTGCTGACGCTCGTATCTTTTTTCTTTCGACGTCGTCGATTTGGCTTGGTCGTATTCGGCGTTTCTTCGTCGATGTTCGTAGCGACCTGTTTGCTTTACCTTTCGTTTGGACCGGCTGCATGGGCGCACGCTCGTTTTCTGTCGCCGAAGATCGCTTTACCCGCGTCGTCATGGACCAAATCGAATGAATTCTGTGCGGATGCTTTCAATCATATCTATCAGCCCATTGCAACAAACGCGATCTTTACGCCAGAGCCCATCCGATCTTTTGCGATGTCATACGTCGCGTGGTGGATGCCTAATGGAACAGAATTCTGCGACTGGGGTGACGGTATCGGTTGGCACCGCAATCCAGTCACCTACACCGTAATCCATTACTAACCCAAACAAGGCGGATAACAATGCGTTGCACCGGAGCACGGCTTGCGAGGTTTTTCGCGATGGAAAGTCAAACGTCCGTGCCCGGTGAACGCTGCCGTTACACGGGGTTGGCTCTGATCGGCATCAGGCTTTGACTTTCGGATGCGCGGTCGGCCGACTTTGATGGTGAATCCAGATCGATTGCGGTGTCATGTTTGGCTTTGTCGCGAAACGCATTGGCCGTGCTCGGTCATTAGCCGCATCGCAATGTCGACTGAACGCAGAGACGATCACCGCGTACCGACGCTTTGAATCGATTGGCAGTTCCAGCCGCCAGGGTGTTTGCGTCGGAACGTCGCGATCTTCAAGCCGGTTCGAGCGTTGCTTGCGCGGTGGATTTGGTGAATGTGCTACGTTGCATGACTCGTTCTGGATTCCACCGCGGTCTCGGGGCACCCTTCGCCGTCGGCCGCTGGATGTCTTCTTTTCGTGTCTGGTCGCCGGCTCCGGCAACCCCGATCCCGCAACGCTTTGGTCGACTTCGACAGAAAGAAACTCGATGCTTCAAGCCGTGCGATGTTGCCGGCCTGATTCGATGTGTAACAATGCGTTCAACCGAAGCGGGGTTGAGCCGTCTTGGACGCTTCGCTGACCACGTTTCCACGCCCCCGCTCGGTTAACGCGACCGTTATGCACCATGACTTGGGCCGCTAATCAAATCTACGCTAGACCATTTCCGGCAGTCGCTGAGGCCCTGTCGTGTGAACCGTTTCTCGCGAATCAAATGTTCCTTATAGACAACCTCGAGGGCATTCGATTTCAGTGGGTACGTGATCGCTTTCTATCTGATGATTTACCCGAATCAGAAAGAACAATTCGCCATGATCTGCCTGAAGGTGGTCTTTTGGCAATCAGTCCGCATCTTGTTGCGAGTGGATACTCTCGCAAAGATCCCCCACCAATAGAATTTGCGGAACTGTTTTTTGAGAACCGTCCATCGAGTACCAGTACACCAATTGCGAAATGGGATCAAGTCGAAACCCACGTTGACGTTGATATATTATTGCCCGACGATTTGGACGTGTCTCAATATCCGATCCAATTACTTCGCTTCCTAAAATCGGTCTCAGTAAAGACAGCGTCACCAATTGTCTACTACTATTCCTTTATGTGGGGAGGCTCGGTGGAAATTGAGATAGGCTGGGCATTTGACGAAACCGACCATGTTTATCAACTCGTAGATGAAGGCAAGGTAATCGACTACACTTATGGTGACAAACGGATTGAAACCGATCGTAGTGCTTTGCAAATGCTCATGGCGCATGTTGATGTGCAACTGCCAACCAGTTTTTTCGCTCTCCACGAGGGCTCGTTTGATTGGAAACGCTATTGGTTGCGTGGCTACGACTAGGGCCAAAAGTGCATAACAATGCGATGCACGCGAAGCCGGACTTGCGAGCGGTTTTAAAATTGATGATCTATCGTTCCGGCTCGGTGATCGCTGACGTTACACGGGTTTGGCTCTGATCGGCATCAAGCTCTGATGTTCGTTTGCGCGGTCGGCCGGCGTTGATGGTGAATTAAGATCGAATGCGGTGTCATGTGTGGCTTTGTTGCCGAACGCATTGGTCGTGCTCGGTCTTTCGCCGCTTCGCAATGTTGACTGAACGCAGAGACGATCACCACGTACCGACGCTTTGAATCGATTGATGCTTCAAGCTGTGGGTCTGTTTGCGTCGGAACGTCGCGATCTTCAAGCCGGTTCGAGCGTTGGTTGCGCGGTCAATTTGGTGAACTTACTACGTTGCCTGACTCGTTCTGGATTCCAC
>NZ_JAAXMS010000020.1 GCF_012290005.1 Crateriforma spongiae | reverse complement strand
ATTGAATTCCAGACGAGTCAAGCAACGTAGCACATTCACCAAATTGACCGCGCAACCAACGCTCGCACCGGCTTGAAGATCGCGACGTTCCGACGCAAACAGTCTCACAGCTTGAAGCATCAATCGATTCAAAGCGTCGGTACGTGGTGATCGTCTCTGCGTTCAGTCAACATTGTGATGCGGCGAAAGACCGAGCACGACCAATGCGTTCGGCGACAAAGCCCAACATGACACCGCATTCGATTTCCATTCACCATCAAAGCCGGCCGACCGCGCACCCGAAAACCAAAGCCTGATGCCGATCAGAGCCAACCCCGTGTAACGGTCGCGTTAACCGAGCGGGGGCGTGGAAACGTGGTCAGCGAAGCGTCCAAGACGGCTCAACCCCGCTTCGGTTGAACGCATTGTTACACATCGAATCAAGCCGGCAACATCGCACGGCCTGAAGTTTCGTATTTCTTCATTGTGGTGCCAACCAAAGCGTTGCGGGATCGGGGTTGCCGGAGCCGGCGGCCAGACACGTAAAGAAGACATCCAGCGGCCGGCGGCGTAGGGAGCCCCGAGACCGCGGTGGAATTCCAGAACGAGTCAGGCAACGTAGCACATTCACCAAATCGACCGCGCAAACAACGCTTGAACCGGCTTGAAGATCGCGACGTTCCGATGCAAACAAAGTCAAAGCTTGAACAGCCATTCGATCCAATGCGTCGGTACGTGGTGATCGTCTCTTCATTCAGTCAACATTGCGATGCGGCTAATGTCCGAGCACGGCCAATGCGTTTCATGACAAAGCCACACATCACACCGCATTCGATCTTGATTCATCATCAAAGACGGCCGACCGCGCATCCGAAAATCAGAGCCTGATGCCGATCAGAGCCAAACCCGTGTAACGACCCGCATCACCGGGCCGGGAGTGATAGTTTTCCATTCGTGAAACCACGCAAGCCCGGCTCCGCGTGCATGCGATGGTTATCCGTCGTCAACGCTATCGGGTTTGGGGCGGACGACACGTGGGTATGCCAAATTCAGCCCGGCACCATTGTACCGGGTCAGATGAACGGGCGCAAATCCGATCGGTTCAGCGCCATTACGAAGTACGTACTTCCCAGCATAGCAGTCGCGCAAGGATTGGCCCTCGGTGTCGGCCCCAAGCCAGATCAAGTCGAGAACAAAGTTGAATGGTCCGAACAGCCACATCAGCATGCGAAAGGTCATCGTAAAGAGCGACGGACGTTCGCCCCGTGTGGTGACGATCATCAGATCGAACAAGCGGTATCCAATTGTTCGTAAACGCGAGCTTTTTAGCGGTACCAAGTAAACCCAGGTTAAAACGGCCCAAAGCAAGAAGAATAGGCCAGACGGATCAAATGTTTGGCTAAGATTCCAGGAAATCGTTAGTAGCGGTATCCAAAGCAAGACACCGGCGATCAAGATCACAATTGTGTCGATCACCAATACGCCAACCCGTCGCATGAATCCGGCGTAATCGTCCGATTCGTAGTATGCGCCGTTTCCAAGCGAGTTGTCGGTTGTCATTCAGGTTGACGTCGATCGAAGAGCGTGAAGATTCATTCGGATAACGACGGCGGTAACCGAGCCGCCGCCAAAAAACAATGATTTCAGAAAACGCGTCAACGGCGGCTTCGGTTCACCGCTTGGTTATCGGCAGTCTTGTAGATCGCGTCATAATTCAGCCTTTCCCATCTCCGAGATACCAGCCGTCTGCATCCAGAAGTCGCCGATCAAGTTCCTTTACGAGTTTCGTGTCAACGGACCATGTCGACGGCTTGCAAATCCGCCGCATGTCGCGCGACAAAATGAATACGATGTGATCAGGCAACTCCCATCGAGTATGTAGTACGAGCATCGCCATTGCAGCATCACGTGACGCTTCGTATCGCTGCCAAGTTCTGTTCCGTCGTTGCACGGGCTCAGAGTCGATCGCGGTCAATGTGACACCACCAGCCGCTAGCGTCGCCATAGTCTCTGCGAATCGGTCCTTGGTAAACGCAACCTCACTCATCGGCAACGGTCAATTCGTGCAAGTTCTTTCTGTCCGATAACGGTCGCGTTAACCGAGCGGGGGCGTGGAAACGTGGTCAGCGAAGCGTCCAAAACGGCTTAACCCCGCTTCGGTTGAACGCATTGTTACACATCGAATCAAGCCGGCAACATCGCACGGCTTGAAGCATCGAGTTTCTTCCTGTCGAAGTCGGCCAAAGCGTTGCGGGATCGGGGGTGCCGAAGCCGGCGGCCAGGCACGCAAAGAAGACATCCAGCGGCCGGCGGCGTAGGGAGCCCCGAGACCGCGGTGGAATTCAGGACGAATCGGGCAACGTAGCACATTCACCAAATCGACCGCGCCAACAACGCTTGAACCGGCTTGAAGATCGCGACGTTCCGACGCGAACACTTAGGCTGCTTGAGGCGTCAATCGATTCAATGCGTCGGTACGTGGTGATCGTCTCTGCGTTCAGTCGACATTGCGATGCGGCTAATGACCGAGCATGGCCAATGTGTTTTACGGCAAAGTCATACATCACACCGCATCCGATCTTGATTCACCATCAAAGCCGGCCGACCGCGCATCCGAACATCAAAGCCTGATGCCGATCAGAGCCAACCCCGTGTAACGGTTGCAATCACCCGGTCGCGACGAGAGATTCTCAATTGCCAAAACGCCCGACTTCGCGACTCGGGTGCATTGCTTGGTTCGCCGCAATTGTCAGGTCAAAATCCCGTTGACGGCCATGTGGCACTGAAGCCGGCTACGGACCGTCCACAAAGTGCGACACGAGCACCGATCCCTCGGTCACGTCTCCGTCAAGAAGTATAGCGACGTTCCAGATCCGTGACATCAAGAATCCAGCATTGCTGTTGGTGCGGCGGCATCGAATAAAGTCCAAGTTGTCGTGGTCGGGTCCATCATCTGACCAATGCCTCATCTCGCGAAACGTACCATTCCGGGTCACGGTGCAGTCGAATCCCTCGTTTTCCATACGGGCGATTGCGTCATCGATTGACATCCCGGCTGGCACGAGCGAAGCGACGGACGTTTCCATTGCCATTGGGTCTTCGTGACGCCAGGTGACTCGTTTTGAGTTGCCGACGCAGCCCACGAGTTGTGTTGTGACAAGTAACACGGTGGCCACCTGTCGGGAGTGATGTAGCGGCATCCGTGCTTCCTTCATCGGCGAACGGCGGAATTCACGGGGGACGGGCGAAAGACTCGCAAGCAGACCATTAAACACGACTCCCGTCCTCCCGTGCAATTCATGGTTCGCCGCCCATTGCATTGCGAGTTGGGCCTGTCGTCACAGATCGGATTGAGGTCCAGTTATGCGTATGTCGTCCGGAGTTCCGTATTGTTTGTCGGGACCAAGCGAGGTAAGCACGAACCCAGTATCCGTCAGCTGGTAGCGTACGTGGTTGCCCCATTCGTCCACCAGCGGCGCGAAGTCACCATCGAGAAAGGGTGCAAGTCCAGGGTCACTCAGTTCGCCCGGGTACGTTCCATACGATGTGTGATAGAGCTGACAGGCAAGCGATATGGCACGTTGATTCGCGGTCTGGGCCTTGACGTGATCGTATTTGTTGCAGCTGACAACGGTTGAAAGCAGCAGGGTTACGACGACGATTTGAAGTATCGACCGTTGCAAGAGTGGACGTTGTGTTCTGCGTGGCATCAAGAGTATCGGTCGGCGAACGTCAGCCGTAACCGGGCGGCGACGGAAGATTCTCGATTGTCAACACGCCCGACTTCGCCGCTCCGGTTCACGGCATGGTTACGCGCGCGTTTCCGCTAGATCAACGCCTGTGCTAGCATCACTCCCGTCCCAAGTGCCAGCATTGTATACGTAAGTCCGTTCGCACGCCAAACGAAAGTAGGTATTCCATCTTCGGGCGCCCCTTTCCAAACCCTGCACAGAATAAGTCGTTCTATGAACACGGACGCAAAAAAGTAAGGCACAAGCAGAGTTAGCGTTGCAGCTGGAATCATCCAGTCCAAATCTGTCTCATAGGGCACGAGCCAAGCTGACTGGAGCACGACGGAGGCGAGTTTTTCAGGAAGCGTATCAAGTCCCTTAGATTCACCGCCCGTTGTCGCGATGTTGAGTACGACCATCAAAAACCAAGTTGTCGGTATCCCAATCAAAGTTGAAGCTAGATTGGCACTGGCAACACCACTGAGCACGCGTGAATTGGCAATTCCGAGTGTGTAGCGACCGTAGAGATACTCAATCGCGATGATCGGTACCAGCAATGCGAGCATTGCTGGTAGGTGCAACGCGATCATCGGAACACCAGCGTTTGCAAAAATCATTCTTCAGTGGCGTAACGGTACCGATCAGCCGGTCGCGGCGGTTGATCTTCCATTTCGAAACGCCCCGCTACCGCGACTCGGTTGCATCGGATGGTTCCCCGTCCGCCTTCGATTCGAGCGTGTAAACCGCGATGACCCGCATCGGGCCGGGTTCCGCGTTGTCAAAGATTCCAGTTTCGAGGCATTCGATAGCATAGTCAAGCGTGTCGATCAGACAGTGCGTGTTTACCCGGACGTTCGCCGCAACGTGGTTGCAGGACAGAGGCGAGCATTCAGGCGAGTTTTGCATCGAGTAGCAGACGATGTCGAACCCAAGCAACCGCGGATTGATTGGCGGCGAAACATCGGTCTTAACGTCCGAATGCGGGCCGAAGCCATGCCAAGTGTGATCGTCATTCTTGAATTGTTGTGGATGAGCTTCGTAGTAAACGAACGTGAGATCATCCAACGCGATGCCGTGCTGCGAACACAGACGCGTAATCCGTGAAGGCTTGTCGAAAAACCAGAATCCGTTGTGCGCCCAAAAGGTGATGTAGTCCGTGAAGTCTGGCGAGATACAGTCAGAAACGGCGTAGACGTCGCGAACCGATGGAACGTCCAACCAATCGGGACGCTCCACGATGCGTTTCGCCATGTAGCCGAGTGCGATCATTGGCATTCAGTCGGGGAACGTCCGCCGTCACCGGGCGGCGAGTGAAAAGCTAACCATCAGCAAACGGATTGCCGCCGCTCCGGTGCACGGCATAGTTATCCGCAGAAACACGTCGAGTCAGCGTAGAGCGGCCAAGGCAGCCAGCGATCAGGATAAAGCCAAACATCAGTGTCGCCAAAGCAGCTACAGGCGGGTTCACGTCGATTGCGAGAAAAACGACGAAGCAATACGGCATCACCAACAACATCGCAATCGATCCCAGTGACACGCGAGCGTTTGAGACAAGGTAGCGAACATATGACGCCGCAATCCCCGAGGCGATGCCAATCAAAGCGTAAAGGCGAATGTAAAAGGTATAGTCAATCGGAAGCACAGGATAAACGGAGTGAATCGCAAGGAAGAATGCGACCGCAGTCGCCGTGAGCACGACGACGGTCAACGCTATCGTAACGGCTGAGCGTAATATTGGATTTCGCAGGGTACGGTGTGCAATTGGGATTTGCGAGCCATTGCGTGATGCAAGGTCGGCGCGTGCGGTGTCGCTTCAGGCAGTCTTGGTCGGATAACGTCCAGGATCACCGGGCGGCGAGAGACAATCTACCATTTGAAAAAACCAACCATCGCCGCTCCGTGTGCATCCGTTGGTTATCCGCCAGCATGGGTCAGTCTTGATCGGGTAAGAACGGCGAACCGAGTGTAGCGAATGCGAGAATAGCTACCAACGTAGTGCCGGACAGGAACAGGAGCCATCGGACCCACTTTCGATCATACCCAAGCCAGCGAACGTAGGTCTCGACAATTGGCCCAGCGAAGTAGCAGACGTTGGCGACGATCGCGCCCTCGGCGATTAAGAAGAGTGTCCGAAATCTGGCAAGGCTTCGTACGGCAAGAATTAGAGTCAGTGCTCCAAGCAGTACGATGTACACGACTCTCATGCGTTCCCAGGCCAAGAACGTCGGCTTTGCAATCGAAGCAAGCGTTGAGGGGTTTTCGCAGTAGTCTTCCCCCGTGGCGGATAGTGATTGCGTGCCGGATGTCGGCGTTGAGTATGGATTCTCCGTCATGCGGAATTCATTTCGGATAACGGCAGGGTTCAGCGGGGCCGCGCGAATAACTCACCACTTCAAAAATGTCAACTCGCGGCCTCCGTTGCAACCCATGGTTCGCCATTCACTTACTGCCTGGAGCGTTCACCCGCGTCAAAACAGTTCCGTCCATCCGAATGACGACGTCGACGTCCCTTTCCCGACCGTCTTTCGTGACCTCGATTGTTGCCTGCCAGTACCACTTGCCATTGCCGGACTCAAGAGGCAGTAAGGCAATCTTGGTCAACATCCATGTGATATTGTCGTGGCCGGAATACCAGTTCTCGGCGGTCGCTTGGGCCACAAGCACGGCATCGCGCGGTGACAAAGGGGGCGTATTGTCATCAGGTAACCATTGGGGTGTCTCGCGGAGATCTTGAGTTCCGAATGATGTCCATGCGTTCGTGATTGAAGAAGGGAACGCGGCAGATCCACGCATGAACCCTCGCGTTTTCTCAATCCGTGAATGATCAAAATCAGTCGCAAGGTGGTTTTCGACCTGTCCGAAAGCAGCAATCGCGGTGAAAAGCACCGTCATCGCCGGAATCAGGTGGCGTAGTCTCTGGTTTCGCATAAGTCCTTCCGTGAAAGCGCTAGAGGCTAAAGTAGTCGTACGTGGAACGGCGTGATCTTTCGGCG
>NZ_JAAXMS010000019.1 GCF_012290005.1 Crateriforma spongiae | reverse complement strand
TTGTGCGAAGTGCTGTTTCAGAGTTGCAGACGACAAGTTGTCGGCAATCGTCCCGATCGCTACGAGCCGCGCGTGCTGAAGCGACGAGCGAAAGGCTACAAGCTGATGCAGAAGCCACGACGCGACTACAAACCCGGTGAGGCATGAGACTTAGGTGGATTAAGTGCCATTCGGGTCAGGCCTCTTTTTTAGTCCGGGTCGAAACCTCCCCCCGTCCCCTTAATCCTAATCCAGGTTTTTAGAACCTCAATCCGAAGCCTCCGCCGACACCAGATTTCTCACGTTTTCAAGATTAACGACCAATTGAGAGTCAAACCTGGTTGGATCCATCTCTTGGTTCACACTTCGCCAATCAAATTCGACGTCATACAGCCGGAAGTTAATGCCAATTGTCCCGTCCTTTTTCCTGGAAGCGACGCGTTGCTCTCCCGAAATCGACACTGGTACAAAGACGCCTCCAATACTCTCCCATTTGATCAATTCTTGATTGTGAGGCACCCAGCGTTTCGTAACTTTGTTGTAGATGGTCAATCGGTACGATTTCACAACTAGCCCATCAACACTAAATACCCATTCTCGTTTGGTGTCGCCTTCCTCGCTCACTTTCGAGAAGTCATGAGCAATATAGACGCCATCTTTACCCGACTCAGTTACGGAATAGCCCGGCCTCGCAGTAGCCATGACATCGAGCTGGTTCTCCACCCAATTGTTTCCCATGTTGGGCGGGGGAAACGGATAAATCCCAATTAGTCTAATTTCAGGAAGCGTGAAACTGCGGTTGAAAGCAAATTCTGGAAGGCTTGCGAATTCTTCAATATTCCCGGGGAATTCGCGCTCGGTCACCTTGCCAAGGTGCATTACCGCCGCGCGCCAACCTGCTCCAAGAATCCGTTCGTTGGGTTTTCCGTTGTCTTCTTCGATTTCGGTGGATTGTGCGAACAGCCGTGCATCGTTTGCTGAATCAAGCAGCAAGCGTGTTTTTCGGCTTACCTCTCTTGTTACACGACCCTCTGACATGAATGAATCCGTCTCGGACATGAGAACATCGAACGAATCGATTGCAAGCAAGTTCCCTCGGTAGGCTTCGAAGAAAGAAACGGCCTCGAGCGTTTCTGGGCTTGCTTCTCCATCGGCAGACGCCCAAGGCTGCGAACATAAGGTGCAAATGCCCAAAGTGGCAACGAATGTTGCAATGGCAGATACTTGACGCATGTAAGATACCTTCGACGCAGTTGAGAATTGCTGGCGGATTAAGAACCGCCAGTCGTCGCGTCTAGCGACGGCTGGCAGTGAGGTGCAGTAGCCTAATGTTCCGTTCAGTGATACCACACCGATTTACGGTAAACCACGGCGGAGATTATTGTCCGTATCCGCTGCAGTCCACTGTGCATGTCCCCGTCCACTGGAACACACCCATTCCATAGTAGAGCCCTTGTTGATCTGCCGCCGTTGCCGCGCAAAGCTTGTCGGTGCTTCCGACTATCGGAAACATCCCTGTACAGCCACGTATGTAGGTGCAGACAATGTAAGCGTTCGGCATCAAGCTTACACCGGTCACGCCAGATTCGTCGCACTCGGCATCACGCGAAACCAAGTAGCTGTTGCCCGTGTCTTTGTACTGCACTGAATCGGCGCATGTTAACTCGCCGGTGTCCGGGTCTGGCTGAGCTGTTTCCGGGTCGCAACCTGACCAATTCGTTGCTGGCCCGCACGACTCGCTCTCGAAAACGGTGCAGGCGTGCAGGTTAGAGGCGGACAACCATGCTAGAGCGGCAAGACAGGTGGCCACGAAGGTTCTGTGAGACAATCGCATTGAATGCTCCAATACTATTGGGGTAAAAAGCGACGGTTCACCGCGCCTACGGCGAAACCGCCCCACTCAAACGAGAATGGACAACTTTGAATGGCGAACTGTGAGTTGCCTTCAGGTCTGTGGAGAGAATAGACCAGTTCACAACCATGTTCGGCCTTGGGTCGCTGTCAGTGATGGCACTCATCAGCTCGTCCGAGCAAATGAGTTGTACGCGGTACACGTCAGCACCAATATGCTTGGCGTTTACTCGCAACGCCCGCCGGCCAATCCTCGCCTCAATGCTTGCAGCGTGGCCTTCTTTCGCCTCAGATGGCGTTTCGTCCTCCTCTTCTTCTTCGCCCTTAATGCGGACAATCGTATGCGTTTCAAATCCGCCTTCTTCGCGTGGCAAGAAACGCAGGGTCCGCGGACTCACGGTGACGATCTCGTTTGGTCGCACAAGAAGTATGCTGTCGGCCATCCTGCCAGACCCTGGATCGTCGACGAAAACAGTGGTTGTCAATCCGCTCGGGGGTAAATCAGCGACATTCAGTCTTAACTTGATGACACCCAGTTCAGGATTGTCGCCTCGCTCAACCACCGCTTCTTCACCAAAGGTTGGTTTTGCGCTCACAACGAGCGAAGCCAAACTAATGGGTTTGGTGAAATAGAAGGGAATCTCTACGGTTGCGAGAGAGGCATCTGGATCAATGTGGGCAACACTCATGCTGTCGACAAACGCCAGCATTCCAGAAAGCCGGTATCGCACGTCTATCCGAGCATTTCCCAGAGGATCCGATCCATGGAGAAGAGCGATGGACACTCCGCTCTCTGGCTTCTTTTGCTTCCCTTCAGTGCTCAGCACCATATCAATTAGAGACACTTCGCCAGGCGGTATCTCACTTGGATCCATAGTTCCCTTCATACATGAACAAGACGCCTTTATCCGAGGAAATGCGAGCGACTGCGAAGTTCGGTTCGTTACTTTCAGCTTGACGCGAACACGCTCACCGGACGGGATTGTCCCAAGATCAACCTTCGCACCCAAGAGGCCCTGGCCTGCGTTAGCCCTATCAAGGTCAATCGATTTCTCGATTACGACTTGAGGTTCATCGGCTAGGAGGGACGAGTTTCCGGGCGATCCCGCCGAGACGAGTACAAAGGCTATCGCAGCAACGAAGGCCGTGTCGGCTCGGGGAATCATCAAGACTCGCCCCGAGGAAATGGTGCCCACCAGGATCAGGAACAACCGAATGTCGTTCAAAAACAATCGAACAGAAAACAGTAACATATTCTACCCCATGCGAATGCCGCCAATGCTGACTGTCGTTAACATCAATCGTAGCAGTTGGAAGCTCTAGGAAAACACTTTTTCGAAAAACATTTTGTGAAGATTCTACCACTTGTCGCTAGAGGACGGATGGCAGCTTCCGCACTACGATGCGTCCGCGAAAAAGCGAAGTGAGGGGTCGTCCTCGCCGTGGCCGTGTTTTTTCGTCAAATCAGAATTTCGCCGGTCCCGTCATGGTTCCGGGAAAGCGGTTTGAGGAGGGGGTCGATTGGCACGTTCACGTCAACTTGTGTCTAGGCCTCAATCAAGCGACCGTTCATTGCGGTTTTGACCGTCTCGCGACGGAAATTTCTGTCGGATCGGTGGCCCGGCTTGTCGTTTGCTCGTCTTGATTGTTCGCATGGTTCGTTCGCTTTTAACACGCCAAAGGGGTCAAACACGCCAAAGGGGTCAGGCGTCTTTTCAATGTTTTGGATTGCGTTTCGACAGGTTCGAGCGAGATGGGAATCTTGTCGGTTGCTTTGTTTTGGATGGCCGTGACTTTCTCGTCTTGCCTCTCGGTGCGTGAGAGGGATCGTGAGCGATGCTCCAGATTTCAGTCGACAAGGATTGCTGTCTGTTGCTTAGCAGGAATTGCGTTATGGGACGCTGGGTTCGCGGCAGGTAACGATTGAGAAGGCAGCATCGCAAAGACACGAGTACTTGGGGCCACAGACGTTCACTTGGTGTATGAAATTGTTGTGTCGGTATGGTGTATTCATCGCATCCGGCTGAGTGAACAGTCGCTTGTACCGTAAAATGTCTGATAGAACGGTCCGCTGCTTACTTGTTCGCCTTTCCATTCGCCTTGGCTGAATAGCAAGGCGAGACGCGTGTTGCTCGTCGAATTCTTATCCACCTTGATCAATCCATGCTTCCCTTCGTCTCGACGCCGTCGACGCAGGGTCACAACTGAGGGCATTCCTATGAAAGCGGTCATCCGTTGGCTCGTTCCCACCACCCTGATCATTTGGGGGACCGTTTGCTCGGCTGAAGAAGCCGGCAAGGTCAAGCCGCCGACACCGACATTTGAGGACCGCGAGGTCCTGCCGATCAAGCCGCCGTCCATCCCGCCGATTAAAACGCTGGACGCGCGTGACATGGGAACGCCTTCGGTTTTTGAAGTGAAACCGCCCAAGGGTGCCCCCAATGTGATCATCATTTTGGTGGACGATCTTGGATTCGGCGGAACCAGTCATTTCGGCGGTCCGGTCAAGACCGATACGTTCGACAAGCTTGCCAAGCAGGGGATCTTTTACAACCAATTTCATTCCACGGCGCTCTGTTCACCGACACGCCAAGCTTTGAAAACGGGTCGCAATCATCATTCCGCCGCGATGGGCAAGATTACCGAATTGGCCACATCGTTTCCGGGTTACACCGGCGTTCTGCCCGACGATGTCGCCGCGATCGGAAAGATGATGAATTACAACGGCTACAGCACGTCGGCGTACGGGAAATGGCATGAGACGGCCGTTTGGGAAATCAGCCCGTCGGGACCGATGTCGCGTTGGCCGAATCGCCAAGGGTTTGATGAGTTTTACGGATTTCTAGGCGGTGAAACCAACCAATGGACGCCGACCATCTATCACAACGAAAATCGCGTCGAAACGCCTGACCAGCCGGATTATCACTTCCTGTCCGACATGACGACCAAGGCGATTGATTGGATGCGATTTCAGCAGTCGCTGACGCCCGAGAAACCCTTCTTTATGTATTTCGCACCGGGCGCGACTCATGCCCCCCACCACGTGCCAAAGTCGTATATCGAAAAACAGAAGGGACGGTTTGATCAGGGATGGGATGTCCTGCGAGAACAGATCTATCAACGCCAGTTGGCCAGCGGCGTGATTCCCAAGGGAACGAAGTTGGCCGAGAAACCAGACTGGATCAAGGACTGGGCGAATTTGTCGGCGGACGAGAAAAAGCTGTTTTCGCGACAGGCCGAAGTGTTCTCGGCGTATATCGACATGACCGACACGGAAATTGGTCGCCTGGTACAAGCCGTGGAAGATTTGGGTGAAATCGACAACACGTTGATTTTCTACATCGCCGGTGACAACGGCACGAGCGCCGAAGGCATCGAGAACGGGTTGTACAACGAAATGACTTACTTCAACGCCGAGCCGAAGGGATCGGATGTTGAGTTCATGCTGCAGTACTACGACAAGTGGGGCGGACCTGAAACCTATCCACACATGGCCGCCGGTTGGGCGGTTGCCTACGATTCACCGTTCGCTTGGACCAAGCAAATCGCTTCGGATTACGGTGGCACCCGACAGGGAATGGTCGTTCATTGGCCCAACGGAATTCAATCCAAAGGAGAATTGCGAAGCCAATGGCATCACGTGATCGACGTGGTTCCGACCATCTTGGAAGCCATCGGGGTCCCGCAGCCCAAAGTGGTTGACGGAATTCCCCAACGACCGATCGAGGGCGTCAGCATGGTCTATAGCTTCGACAACCCGGACGCCGCGGACCGTCACACGATTCAGTATTTCGAGATGTTTGGGAATCGTGCGTTGTACCAAAATGGATGGATGGCTCGCACAATCCACTCGCCGCCTTGGGGCGAGCCGCAGAACCGGATCGCAGATGACGTCTGGGAGTTGTACAACGTCGCCGAAGACTTCAGCATGTCGACGAACGTTGCCGACCAGCACCCCGACAAGCTTGCCGAACTTCAAGATCGTTTCATCGGTGAGGCGATCGCCTACAACGTCTTGCCGATGGATGATCGACGGATCGAGCTTGCGAACCCTCAGATTGCCGGCCGCCCCGATCTGATGTTCGGTCGCACCAAGCTGGAGTTATCCGAAGGCATGTTCGGACTGCTGGAGAACGATTTTATCAACACGAAGAACACGTCCTATAGCATCGAAGCCGACTTGGAAACCAATAACGCGAGCACTCATGGAGTGGTGTTGGCCCAGGGTGGACGATTCGGTGGTTACAGTCTTTATCTTGACAAGGGCATTCCGGTCTTCGTCTACAACTATCTGGGACTTCAAGAAACGAAGGTCTCTGGCAAGTCTCCGCTACCCGCGGGCAAATCAACGTTGAAGATGAGCTTCGACTATGAGGGTGGCCGCGGCGGAGGCGGGACGGTAACGCTATCGGTCAACGGCCAATCGGTCGCCACTGGGCACGTCCCCAAGACGGAACCGAACATCTATTCGGCTGACGAAACCGCCGGTGTGGGCGTCGACATGGAGACGCCTGTCAGCGGAGCGTACACACGGGAAACGAGCAAATTCAACGGTCAGATTCACCGCGTTGTCATTGAGACCCATCCGGACAGCCATTAGCACCGATCGTGCACAACCGAAACACAGCGTTCATCATCGGCTAATCTATCGGACCGCCCGATCGGTCCCCCAGAGTCGCATTCGCGAGGTCATGATGAACTGTGCAAGATGTTTTGTGTTGTCGCTATTCGCATTGCTGGCGGTAACAACATGCCGGGGAGCGAGCGATTCCGACGCTATCGATGGACAGGCATCTGGCCAGCCCAACATCCTGTTCATCATGTCCGACGACCATACGTCGCAGGCGATCGGGGCCTATCAGCGACGGCTTGCGAAAGTCGACCCGACGCCGGTCTTGGACCAACTGGCCGAGGGCGGAATGCTGCTGGAGAACAGTTTTTGCAGCAATTCCATCTGCACCCCGTCGCGAGCCAGCGTGATCAGCGGCCGGTATTCGCACACCACCAATACCCGCGACCTGGACGACAGCCTGTCGCCGGAGTTCCACACGTTGCCACGGCAGTTGCGTGCGGCGGGTTACCAAACCGCAGTGATCGGCAAATGGCACCTGACCCATGAGCCTGTTGATTTTGATCACTACTGTGTTCTTCCGGGACAAGGCAAATATTTCGATCCATTCTTTCAGGTGCGTGGTGAAACGGCATGGCCAGACAATCTGATTCAGGTCAAAGGCAAGCATTCCACCGACGCGATCACCGACCTGACGCTGGACTGGCTTGCCAATCAGCGTGACGCGGATCGTCCGTTCTTCCTGATGCACCACTACAAAGCGCCGCACGATTTTTTTGAGTACGCGCCGCGCTATGAAGATTACCTGCGTGATACTGACATTCCGATTCCCGATTCCATGTGGAGACAGTCGGCCGGATTCGGTTCCCTGGCGACGAGGGGCGTGAACGACCAGTTGTTGCCACACATCGGAACATCGGTCACGCGTCGAAATCCGTTTCGAAATTACACGCACATGTATGCGGACGATCCGTCGCTGTCGGACCGTGCCGCCGCCGTGAAGGCGTATCAAACCTACCTGAAGAATTATTTGCGCTGTGTCAAAGGCGTCGACGATAACTTGGGGCGATTGTTTGATTATCTGAAACGCAACGATCTGTTTGATAATACGATCATTCTCTACACGTCGGATCAGGGAATGATGCTGGGCGAACACGACTATATCGACAAGCGATGGATGTTCGATGAATCGATGCGTACCCCGTTGATCATGCACTATCCTCCCGCGATCCCGGCCAATGTGCGAACGGACGCGATGATCGAAAACATCGACTTGGCACCGACGTTGTTGGATTTTGCGGATGCGACGATTCCGCCCGAGGTTCAAGGTCGGTCGTTCCGCGAATTGTGCGAAACGGGAATCGAACCCGAGGACTGGAAACAAGAAGCCTATTACCGTTATTGGATGCACATCGCCCATCACGACGTCCCCGGCCACCTTGGTATTCGAACCAAAAGATACAAGTTGATGTTCTTCTACGGAATGGATTTCCGAGACCGTGGGAAACCGCGGACACCGCCGGCTTGGGAACTGTACGATTTGCAGTCCGATCCGCTGGAGCTAACCAACGTCGTCGACGATCCAGACTATGCCGATGTGGTGAAAGACCTGAAACGTCGGCTTGCTAAAAAACGAGCATTGATTGGAGACACGGGATCGGAATCTGCCGCGGTCGAAGCGGTCATTCAACAACACTGGGACGATACCCCCGACGACCGCGTGCAGGCCCGCAAGATCTCTGCGACGTATGCGAAATCGCGGCAAGGACGACGACGCTATATCCCTGGGGAAAACAAGCACGACAAATGATTGTCGGGACGTACGACGATGCGGCGGGGGGAGTCCCGTCACGCAAGGCAAGATCTATCTGTTAGGCACTGTTTACTAAATCAGTTTT
>NZ_JAAXMS010000018.1 GCF_012290005.1 Crateriforma spongiae | reverse complement strand
TACTGCGTGCGAGCATCGATCGAAATGGATCACCCGACATTTGACCTTTTATGCGCGAGATCGTCCCAGCAATGTTGTTTATGAAACCGAACCCATGCCATTGGTTGATGGGGATCGCCATTGCCGTTTTAGCATCGATGGGGCCGGGGCATTGTGCCGACCGCCCCAACGTCATGTTCATCTTGGCCGAAGATCAGGGGGCGCAGGCGGGCTACTTGGGAACGCCGGGACTGCAAACGCCTAGCATTGATGGTCTGGCCCGATCCGGGATTTATTTCACCAATGCGATGGTCGCCTATCCGGTGTGTTCGGCATCTAAAGCCGCCTTGTACACGGGACTGCACAATCACACCAACGGGATTTTGAACAACACGTACAACTACCACAAACCCGCCGATCAGGTCACGCCGCAAGAACGTCGCCGGCCATTGTACCGCCTCAACCGAATTCGCGATCCCTATATCACGCTGACACAGATTTTGCATGACAGCGGATACTTCCAAGGGGTCACGCACAAGTTGCATGTCTTGCCCAATGAAAAGTTTCCCTATGACCAATTCATGCACGGTGGACGCGAGGAGATACATCGCTTTATTGAAACTGCGGATCAGTCGGGCCGGCCATGGTTCTTGATGGTCAACGTTCCGCATTCACACCGGCCGTATCCCAACAGCGACAAACAGGCGATTCGTGTCGATCCGAGCAAGGTTCAGCCGCCCAGCTTTCTGCCAGAGTCCGAAATCATCCGTAAAGATTGGTCCGAATACTTGGCGGCGATTGAACAAACCGACCATGCGGTAGGTCAGGCCTTGGATGTGTTGCAACAAACCGGTCACGCCGACGATACGCTGGTCGTGTACCTCAGCGATCATGGTCCGACGTATCAACATGGCAAGATGACGCTGTATGACTTGGGGCTTCGTGTTCCGTTGATCTTTCGAGGCCCAGGTGTGGTTCGCGGACAATGTTCGGATGCTTTGGTCAGCGAAGTGGATCTTTTGCCGACGTTGTTGGAATACTGCGACATTGACCACACGTTTGATGTGCCGATTCATGGTCGTTCCATCGCCGGTGTCGTTCGTGGAGAGACAGCATCGACGGGGCGGGAATACATCTATGCCGAGATATCCGATCGTGGGCCGCTGCCCAACGACGGGATGCAAGAACGCATGATCTTTGATGGCCGGATGAAGCTGATCTATCGTGAGAACGTCGAAACCGGCTGGCGACAGGTCAACGCGGATTCACGCGAGTTTCCGAAGTGGGGCAATCGTGTCTACGATGAAACGATTCGTTTGAAGGATCGCTTCCCGGTCGCCTATCGAATCCTAGCTGAAATGGACCCACAAAATCTGGGCGGCGAAGTTCCGAAATTGGAACTCTATGACCTTTCGACTGACCCTGACGAACTCCGCAATCGGATTGACGATCCGGAGTACCACGATGACAGGGAACGCTTGTTAAGGGAATTGACTCAGTGGTGTCGCCAGACCAAGGACGTCTCGGTGACCCTGGGACAAACACAGCCCTGAAGCTTTCGGGCCACTTATCGGCGATCGCCTGCGTCCACGTCTTCTAACTCCCAACATTGAAACGACGCAGTGCGGCCAGCACGGTTTTGCTGGTGGCGGTCAGCCGTGTCCGGTTGTATTGGTCACCCAGCTTTCGGATCGCTTCGGCCTGGGTTGGGTAGGGATGAATGACGTTGGCGATGGCACCCAAACCGATCTTTTGCTGCATCGCCAGTGTAATCTGCGAAATCAAATCACCGGCGTGCCGGGCCACGATGGTGGCCCCCAAAATGCGATCGGTGCCTTTGCGTGTGTGGATTTTTACAAACCCATCGGTCTCACCGTCCAAGATCGCTCGATCGACTTCCGACATCGATTGCCGGTAGGTATCAATCTTCACGCCGTCTTTGTCGGCCTGTCGTTCACTGATCCCGACATGAGCAATCTCTGGGGTTGTGTAGGTGGACCAGGGAATGATCAGGTCGCTGAATTTCTTTTTCCCCAGCGGCCCCACCGCGAACAACGCATTTTGAATCACCATTCGTGCGGCGAAGTCGGCGGCATGCGTGAACTTGAACTTGGAACAGACGTCGCCGGCGGCGAAGATCTTGGCGTTGGTGGTTTGCAAGTGATCGTCAACCTGGACACCATGCTGGTCGTAGGCGACGCCGACGGATTCCAAATTCAATCCTTCGACGTTGGGAGTCCGTCCGACAGCGACCAGCAATTGATCGACCGAATGATCGTACGACGTTCCGCTGGCTTCGACACTGACGTGAATCTGTGGCGACTGCCGGACCTTCAATTCGCGGCCACAACACAACAGATGGACGCCATCACGAATCAGCGATTGTCTGACAATGTCTGCGGCATCCGGATCCTCTTTTGAAAGGATGCCTTGGGCGGAATCGATCAGATACACCTCCGAACCGAGTTGGGCGAAGGCCTGTGCCAATTCACAGCCGATGGGGCCGGCACCAATGACCCCGAATCGTTTGGGCAATTCGGTAAGCGAGAAGACCGATTCGTTGGTCAGATAGTTGACATCATCCAGGCCTGGGATCGACGGAACGGCGGCCCGGGCACCGGTGGCGATGACGGCGCGTTTGAACTTCAGCGTCTGATCGGCGACTTCGATCGTTTGGCTGTCGACGAACCGTGCGGACCCAAAGAAAACGTCCACGCCCAATTTTGAAAATCGTGATGCCGAATCGTTTTCGCTGATTTCCGCTCGCAATCGCCGCATTCGTTGCATCACGCCGGCGAAGTCAACGTCGATGTCGCCGGTGGTCTTCACGCCATGGTCGGCAGACCGTCGAACACCGCGAGCCACCCGTGCCGCACTGATCACGCCCTTGGACGGAACACATCCGACGTTCAGACAATCGCCACCCATCAAATCGCGTTCGATCAGGGCGACTTTCGCACCCAATCCTGCGGCACCGGCGGCCGTCACCAAGCCCGCGGTGCCTGCGCCGATCACGACCAGATGATACGGCCCCGTCGGGGTCGGGTTGGTCCAAGTCGGTGGATGAACGTTGGATTCCAAACGCTGATTGTCTTCACCGTCGGGCTGCAAGGCGTTCATACAAGCGTTCTCCGTTGGGCAATTCGAAACCGGCAAATGATCAACGCGTCAATGGTGACAGGTGCACGGGCCGTTCAGCTCAATTTGACGCGGCTGCGGACTGTACGGCCGGATCAAACTGACCGGCGATTTGGTCTTGGTGCGTCGCAACATACGTTGCGGCGATCCCCATGATCACGGCAAACGCCGCGGCCAATCCCGTACGCATGGATTTGGCTGGGGCTGGGCCTTTCGCCGTATCGATCGATCCAGCGGTTTCATCCGACGATGCGGCATTCTCCGGTGCAGTGACCTGTTCTTTTAAGGAACGGCTGGCCAAGCGTGTGACATAGACCGTGACCACGATCGTGGCCAGCAAGCCGACGCCTAGCAAGATCCATTCACCCGTGGTGCGTTGACGATCGCTGCCGACCGCCGCGCCAGTCAAATGCCCAAGGTAGACGTACATGAAGGTGCCGGGCAGCATTGCCAGCCAACTGGTCCCCACGCATGGCCAAAAACCGATGGGCGTCAAACCGTAAAGGTAGTTCTGGACATTGAACGGTATCGCGGGGGAAAGCCGCAAAAGTCCCACGATCTTCCAACCGCCTTCGCCGATGGCACGATCCATGGCCGCAAAGTGTCGGTTGTTCGACGCCAGTCGTTCGACCGAATCACGTGCGGCATAACGTGCGATCAAGAACGCGAAGGCGGATCCGACGGTGGATCCCACCGAAACGATAGCGGTGCCGACGCCAAGTCCGAAAACGGCACCCGCGACCAACGTCAAAAGCGTTCCTGGGACGAACAAGACAGTCGCCAGAATGTACAGAACGACCAGCGCAAATGGTCCCCAAAATCCAAGGCCGGTGATCCAGCCTTGCAAGTGTGACATCACATGGTCCAGCGGAAGCGATCGAACGATGACCAGCGCGGAAACTGCGATCACCAGGTAAGCAGCCAAACGCAGACCCGTCATCCATCGTCGTCGATCGGGGGCCTCGGATGTCGCCGATACGTCCGACCCGGCGCGACCCGATCGCGGTACATTCGTCGTGGATTCATCGACAACCATCAAAACCGTCAAGCCGTTGGGCGTGAGCACTTTCACCAAGGCGGCCGTCAGCAACTTCGTCCGACCGCTAAGCGAGTGGGAATGACGGATCGTCCGCTCGGTCCGCCAACGATCGGTGTTCGAATCAGGGGGACAATTCCTTCACAACCACGTTGCGAAAGTGAACTTCGCCCTCGCGACCGGCGTGAATTTGCAGGCCGAAGAAGCCTTGGTCGTACTGATCCGTTTTCCACTTGGCCGCCGGTTCCCCGTTGATCCAAGTTTGGATGGTGTCGCCTTTGGCCTGAATCGTGACGCGATTCCATTGGCCCATCGGCTGCATCGCTTGTCGCGCCGGTTCGTGACGGCTGAGCCACATCGGATAGATCCATCCGCCGGCACTTTGACCATAGATCCCGCCGGACCAGAACCGTTGCTTCGAATACGCTTCGACTTCGCACTGTGGACCGAAGACGGTCAATTGGCCAGCCGATCGGCCTTCGCCGGGCTTCGTCGCGGCGCGGAACATCACGCCCGTGTTGCCGTCGACCACATGTTTCAATTCCGCGGAAAAGATGAAGTCTGTGAAATCGTTGCGGTCGGTGCAAAGATAAGTGCTGGGCGACCCGGGGACACATGTTCCCACGATCGTGTCGCCGGATGCTTCGAATTTGCAATGACCACCGATGGGTTTCCAGCCGTCCAGGTTCCGGCCGTTGTACAAAGACTGAAATCCATCGGTCAAATCAGGTTCGGCGTCTTGGTGCGTTAGCATTTCCGACGGCTCAGGCAGCAACGGTTGCTTGCGGTACACGCCGACCCATTTCAGTTGGGATGCGGCAATGCGATTGGCGTCTTTTTCGTATCGTGCCAAGTGTGCATGCAGCTGCGCTTGCATTGCCGCCTTCGCATCACTGTGTTGGTCGCTGTCGGCCAAGTTGTTCCATTCGTTGGGATCGTTTTGCGTGTCGTACAGTTCTTCGCTGCCATCTTGATAGCGAATGTATCGCCATCGCCGATCTCGGACGCTGGCGTTGTCCTTGCGGAACATCGTCAGGACGCTGTCGCGGAATTTGTCTTTGGGTTTCTTCAGCAACGGGACCAGCGAATGCCCGTCCAGAACTTGCGGTCCCTCCAAGTCACACAATTCGACCAGCGTCGGATACAGGTCGATCAATCCGACCGGTGCATCACAGACCGATCCCGCCCCCGCGTACTGGGCCGCGGACGTTTTGGGCGGGACCACGATCAAAGGAACACGTGTCGATCGTTCCCAACCGGTCCACTTTCCCCAGTGGTCTTTTTCACCGAGATGCCAACCATGGTCGGACCACAAAACAATCCAAGTGTTGTCGGCCATCGGTGATGTATCCACGGCATCCAATAGGCGGCCGATTTCCTGGTCGACATAAGTCACGCAGGCCAAGTAGGCTTCGACGGCGACACGCCACTGGTCGTGCTTGACGACCGTGGAATGCAATCCCGCGGTGATCGCTTCGATCGCCCATTTGCGTCCGGTGTCACTCAGGTCATCCAGGTCGTCACCGTGATATGGCGGCAAGGCCGCGGGCTTTGTCGCAAATCGATCAAAGAACCGCTCCGGTGCAAACAGTGGAATGTGCGGACGATAATATCCCACGCACAAAAATTGTGGTTGTGTTTCGGATTCCGTCAAACGTTGTATGGCCCAGTCGGTCGCTCGAGTGTCACCCCAATCGCTGTCAGGCAGATCGAAACCGCCCCAGTCAAATGATTCACCCGCCACGTCGTCGGGACGCCGATCCGATGGCATGCGATTGATGGGCAGAACGACTTCACGCCCCAGGCTGTCCTGCAACACGTGTCGGGGGTGATCGCTACCTTTGGTGGGCAATTCCTTTTGGGTGTATTTGACGTCGCCGGCCGGGAAAGGACTCCAACGCTGGCTTTCAACCTGGTACCGCTGAAACTGTTCTTTGCCTCGGGTGTGATACAGCTTGCCGACCGCGGCGGTACGATAGCCCGCTTCTTCGAACGCTGTCGGTAAGTGGCGTGCCTGTGGATAAACCTTTTGAATGGATCCGGAATTGTTGGACCAGACGCCCGTCACGTTGGGCATCCGACCGCTGAAGATCGACGCACGGGATGGATTGCAAGCTGGTGCGGCGCAGTGTGCATTGGTAAACAACATGCCGCGTTGGGCCAAGCGATCGATGTTCGGTGTCACCGTATCGGGATGCCCTGACAGACAGCCGACCCAGTCATTCAAGTCGTCCACGGCGATGAACAGGACATTGGGACGCTGGGGCTGGGCGGCGGCACTGGGCGGACAAGCCAGCCAGGCAAGCACCGGGCCGAATACCATCGGGCCGGATAGCACCAGCCAACAGGACACGTAGTGAAACGGCTTCATCGTTACAGCCTTTGCAATTTGTCGGATCGTTGTTCGAACCGACAATGTAACGGCTGATTGCGATGGTCGCCCGGCGGATTGTGCTGCTCAGCCGATCAATGTTGCGACAGGCCGAATCGACCAGTGGTGGTGGCAAACCCACTCAGCATGATGTTGTCGTTGCCGACAAATACTGCGTCAGTCGTTCTCGCGGGGTTTGAGCGGAGCGTCCGGTCAGCTTCGCAACTGTGTCGCAGACGTTCGACATTTCGCCGGCGGCGATGGACGTATAGCTACTGATCCATGCTTCCAATTCGAAACGAGTGGCGTCCAGGTGGGCACGACTTTGAAACGCTTCGGCGATTGTTTCGTTAATGTATCGGACGGGATTGCCGGTGATCTCGGACATCAACGTGGCCGCTTGGTGCAGGTCAATGCGTTCAGGACCGCTTACTTCCAAACGCTGGTTGTTATCGAAACCATCAACAATCACCCGCGCGGCAACGGTTGCGACATCGGTCCGCGCGACGGGGGCAAACTGGCCATCACCGGCGGGTCCCCGAATCACGCCAGCGGTCACCAGGTTTGGGATCATTTCGATGTACAAGTTGTTGCGAAGCGCGGTGAAGGGGATGCCCGAAGATTCCAACGCTTGTTCGGTGTCGTAGTGATCCCGTGCCAACGTAAAGACTGCATCGGGCGACGGGTTGGTGAAGCTGGTGTAAACAATCCGATTCACGCCAGCTTGGCGACACGCATCGATCGCTGACCGATGCAAGGCACGTCGCTGTTCTGATTCCGGCAAAGACACCAGGAATACTGTGTCCGCACCCGATACGGCGGTGGCGAATGCATCGACGTCTTCATAGCTGGCCTCGCGAACGTCCGTGTTGGGCATCTGCGGCGCCCGATCGCAATCGCGAACCAGCAATCGCATCGGAAGACCTGAACGGGCCACACGTTCGGCGACTTCGCGTCCTAGTTCGCCGGTGGTTCCAGTGATGGCGACAAGTTTGGGATTCATCGTGAAATGTTGTCGGGGGTTGGGATGGGGCCCGCATTGGGTGACTGGCCGCTGGTGGGCGTCGGCGGTTGCGGTTGCCCACATACGCGCGCCTGTGGTTGCTCGGTTTCCCTTACGCCACATCGAAGGACAGAACCTGGTTCGACCGGTCAACCGATGCGATGCGAAGATGGGTGGCCGCAGGCCGCTCGCATCAGTGGGGATTACAACGGTCGGGGAATGCTTTGCAGATGGCTTGCTGCAGTTGGGGAACGTCCACGGGCTTCAACAGAAAGTCCACGGCGAATTCGATCGTCTGTCCGGCAACTTCTTCATAGCTGGACATGAAAATGACCGGAATGGCTTGCTGTTGATTGATTTCCAGTGCAGCATCCAGCCCCGACTTGTTCGGCATCCGGACGTCGGTGATGATCAAATCGGGCGTGGTCCGATGGCTTTCGTGCACCAATTGCTGGCCGTCCGACGCTTCACCGACGACACAGTAGCCCAGCTTTCGCAGCAACCGGCCAAAGCACGATCGGATGTCGTCCTCGTCATCGGCGATTACGATTCGCAGGGGCGTTTTCATCAGCGGGCTTGGGAAATGTCAACAAGAATTCGGCTCCGTCACACCGGGATTGCCCGATTTGGATCGTGCCACCATGAGCTTGCATGAAACGCAAAGCAATGGCCATGCCCAATCCGGTGCCTTTGGGTTTGGTGGAGAAAAAAGCGTCAAAAACCTTTTCACGTTGTTCTGCCGTCAGGCCCGGACCATTGTCACGCACCGTCACCACGATCGCGTCGCGACCATCCACGATCTGTTTGGTGGCCGTGATGTCGATGGTCACAGGATCTTCCGTCGCGGCCAGCGAGTTTTCGAATAAGTTTCGAAACACTTGTTCGATACGAAACGCATCGTGCGGGCATTCCAAGTCGACGCCGTCAGCGTTTTCAACCAGTGTGGCGTCACGCCCTTGTCGCAGAACGTTCAAATTGCCCCAGGCCAAACGCCAAGCATCTGCCAAATTCGCGGTCGATCGTTGAAGTCGAATTTGTCCTGCAAAGTTACGCAGGCCATCATGCAGCTTCAGCAGGTCGTCTTTGGCGCGACTGATTCGCTCCAGGTCATCACCGGCTTCCGTTCCGGACTTGATTTCATATCCCAGGACGTCAATGCCGACTTGGATCCGCTGCAACGCGTTTCGGCTTTCATGTGCGATCGCCGAAACCATCTGTCCCATCGCGGCCAGTCGTTCGGATTGAACCAGCTTCAACTGGCTTTCGGCCAAACGTTCCTCGGCAATCTTGCGTTCAGTGATGTCACGAATCAATCCCAGAAAAGCAAACGGTGAACCCTGTTCATCACGAATCACCGCGCCCACGATTTCCCCCGGGAACGTTTCGCCGGACTTGCGTCGCCAGATCAACTCGGTTGCATCAGTCGTCGTCATGGAGATCGTGTTGAAGTGTTCGTCACCCATCCGTTTGTAGTCGTCGGAACTGGCATACAGCAATTCGGTGGTTTGGCCCAAGACTTCGTCCGCGGTGTAGCCGAAAAGCTTTTCCGCCGATCCACCGAAGTGTGTGATGCGTCGGTCCAGCCCCGTCATGACCAGAGCATCGGGGATCCCGTTGACGATTGCTGTCAGGACCGCACGCTCGCGTTCGACTGCGTTCTGGTGACGCACGCGTTCAATGGCAAGCGCGGCCAGGCTGCCCATACTGGAAACAAAATCCAGGTCGCTTTCACTCGGTTTCCGTGGCTCGCGGTAATACATCGCAAACGTTCCCAACACATCACCCGTGGTGCTGATGATGGGTTCGGACCAACAAGCACGCAACGAAGCTTTCAGCGCCGCGTTGCGGGCCATTTTCCACAACGGGTCGGTTGCGATGTCTTCGACGACGACACGTCGTTTCAGATACGCGGCGGTTCCACAGGATCCCATGTCAGCTGCTGGAATCACGCCGTCGACCGCTTTGATGTATTCGTCCGGCAAACGCAGCGACGCACCGTTGCGCAACCGACCGTCGGAATCCAACAACAACACAGAACCGATCATTTCCGGTCGTGATTCCTCGGCCACCTCCACCAAAGTGTGCAAGATTTCGTCCAGCGAAGCCCCTTCGGCCAAACGTTTCAGCACGCGGGTTTGCCCCCGCAGGTCGCGTTCAATCCGCTCGTGTTGTGCAAGCATGTCTGGCTCCCAAGGATTCGATGAAGATTGGTCGCGTGCGATGAGTGTCGATCACCGCGATTTGGGAGGGTGGCGTCGGTCGCGGAATCGATTCGTTTTCGCCCCATCTATCACACGCCATCCCATCGGTTGGTGCAAGCACGGTGTGGCTGTCACACTGTGCTCATTTTCCACGCCACCTGCCGCGGAGCGACTGTTTTTCTACAATCGCTTTCATCATGAGCAACGACCAACTTCAGATCTTATTCGTCGATGACGATCCCGATTTCGCCAGTGCATGCGTACGTTGGTTCGAAAAAAGCGGTCACTCGGTCGTTCATGCGGCGAGCGGCCAAGACGGCGTCAGCGAAAGCCAGAAACGCGATTTTGATATCGCAATTCTAGATTGGAATCTTCCAGGTCTAAGCGGTCTGGAATTGGTCCAGCGGATGCGCGACACCAGCGTCGACACGGAAATCATCGTGCTGACCGGCGAAGGCACCATCGAGAATGCGGTGGAATCCATGCGTCGTGGCGTCTTCGATTTTCTGTCAAAGCCCTTCCCAATGGCCGAACTGGAACGGCGTTGCCAAGTCGCATCGGAAGCCCGGCGGCTGCGCAAAGAAAACGCCCAGCTGCGCGAAGTCATCGATCGATCCAAAAGCCCGGCCGTCCAAATGGTCGGCGAATCGGAAAAGATGAAAAAGGTCTTTCGTTTGATCGATCGTGTCGCCCCCACCGACAAGCCCGTGTTGATCCAAGGCGAAAGTGGGACCGGAAAAGAACTGGTCGCCCAAGCGATTCATCAAAACAGCACGCGTGGTGACCGCCCTTTGGTGACAGTGAACTGTGCGGCTTTGCCCGAACAGTTGGTCGAGAGTGAATTGTTCGGTCACGAAAAAGGATCGTTCACCGGTGCGACCGCGGCCAAACCGGGGCTGTTCGAAGTCGCCGATCGCAGCACCCTGTTCATCGACGAAATCGGCGAACTGCCGTTGATGCTGCAACCGAAACTGTTACGTGTGTTGGAGGATGGTTCGATGCGGCGCGTTGGATCCGAAAAGGAACGACGTGTCGATGTTCGGATCATTGCCGCGACGAATCGAAATCTGAAAGATGAGGTCGAAGCGGGACGTTTCCGCGAAGACTTGTACTATCGGATCAACGTTTTGGCGATCGACTTGCCTGCCCTGCGTGATCGTGGCTCCGACGTCGAAACGATGGTCGAACAATTCCTGGGAGACCAGCACGAATTGCACCCGCAAGCACGATCGGCATTGCTGTCCTATGATTGGCCGGGGAACGTTCGCCAATTGATCAACACCATTGAACGTGCCAAAGTGTTGACCGACGACGAGATCACGATCGATGATCTGCCCGATGAAGTTGCCGCGGACGAGTCGGCCGTCGGCGAAGAATCTGGCATTCAGGAAGGAACCTTGATGCGTCTGCAACGTCAACACATCATTGAAGTCCTGCAGCAAGAGAATGGCAACAAATCAGCCGCCGCTCGGGTTTTGGGAATCGAACGCCGCAAGCTGTACCGAATGATGAAGCAGCACGGCATTGACGGCTGATCGGCGATTCACACCGTGAAACTCGTTTACGCGGCCATCTTCGATTGGCCGTCGATTGCAGAGCGTCTTTGCAAACGTCCTTCCACTGTCTGGCGGCCGACTGTGCGTCCATTGACAAAGGTGCGCAAATTCGCGCGACGGGCCCGCGGCGGTACGGTGACCGGTTGCCTTTAAAAGGCTAAGGAGACCCGCGAATGACGCGATTCGTCGTCAGACAAATCAATTGGCACGCAGCTTGCCTTACCGGTGGCGACGGCCGGCCAGGCGGATCTTGACCTTACCCGCCCGCGGCCAATTCTGTGACGGAGGTCGGTGTAACCGAAACCGGTCACCGCCTTGTCATTCGACCAGTGGGAAAGACTGATCATGTTGGATACGAACGTCGACTGTGAATTGGACTCTGAGTCAGCACAGCTGGATATCGTCGATCACGCACTGAATCGCTACTCCGCCAAGGCTTACGATCCGGAACGAAAGATTTCACCGGAGAATGTGGAGAAGATCAAAAAGCTGCTGCGGTTCAGCCCGTCCAGCGTAAATTCGCAGCCCTGGCATTTCGTTCTGGCATCCACCGACGAAGGAAAGGAACGGGTCGCCAAAGGAACGGACGAGAAATACCCGTTCAATAGCGGTTCGATTCGTGCCGCTTCCCACGTGGTGGTCTTCTGTAGCCGATTGGACATCCAGCAGGATTACTTGACGCGGGTATTGCAACAGGAAGAAAGTGACGGACGATTTGACGCGGATCCGTCTTTCAAAGACAAAATGAATGCGGGACGAAACCTGTTCATCAACTTGCACAAACACGATTTTAAAGACGTCCAGCACTGGATGGACAAGCAAGTCTATTTGAACATCGGTGCATTCTTGTTGGGTGTGGCCGCCCTTGGAATCGATGCGACGCCGATGGAGGGCATCGATGTGAAGGCATTGGACGAAGAACTGGGACTGCGCGGAATGGCACTTAATCCACGGCAAAGTCTTGTGAC
>NZ_JAAXMS010000017.1 GCF_012290005.1 Crateriforma spongiae | reverse complement strand
GAGGTAGCGACGTATCAATCAGCGTTACCAGTTGAGCATCGGTATCGGTCGGCGAACGTCCGCCGTCACCGGGCGGCGAGAGTGAAACTAACCATCAGAAAACTCGCTGCCGCCGCTCCGGTGCACGGCATGGTTATCCGCAAATGCCCGTTGCAGTGCATACCACGGTGGTAGCAGTGTAGCCGATATCGCAATCAGCATCGCGCCGATTTGCATCGGTGTCGGGTCGGTCAATGTAGTATCACCATACGTGAGTCCGCCGCCATCGCCGTATCCAGCAACGATCAGCACCGTGGCAAGCGTCAATCCGACGATCGTAAACGAACCAACAAGGCGAGCCAGTGCCATGGCCGGTCGAAAGCGGCACAGAACAAGTAAGCCAAGTATGACGAGAAACCCAGCGGACCAATCAAGGGTCGCGATCGTTCGGTTGCCGGACAACAAGTTAATTGCGGCGAAGTGTATCACGCTAGCGATGGAGAGCCACGATCCCGCGAATATGTGTCGACGTGGACGGGTAGAATCAGGCTGCTTGTTCGATGCAGTCGCTGTCGGTGCGTATGGATTCGTCATCGCGTCGATCGCCGCGTCGGATAACGGTACGCGTAACCGGGAACGCGCAGGAAAGTCTCTAACGGCCAAATCGCTCAGCTCGCGTTCTCCGGTTCACGCGATGGTTACCCGCAGTCATCGCGGCCTTTTAAGGCGTCAACAAGTCCCGAGAAATCTGGGTTGTGTGGAAGTCGGCGGATTCGCGGATCGACGACGGTATGAATCGCAACCCTTATCAGAAGAAGCATGACAACAAGAAATGGCACGATCAAGTATGGGAGCGGCGATCGCTCAAATGTCTGAAATACGGCAATCGAGATTGCGATGAAACCGGTTAGCCAAAGCATCGTGCTGATGCGGAAGCGACGTCCATCGCGAAATGCCCTACGCAGGATGCGGATGTCAAAAAGATCGCGCAGTCCCACTATTGTTTCGCGCGTCGAGAAGATCGCCGAAAGTAAGAGCAACGCCAAAATTGACGTACCAGCGAGCGTTACTGCGTAGGCATTCCACATTGAGTGCTAGCGATGTTGCTGGATTCGAGCGAAGTTGTTTCAGTCGGGTAACGACCCGCATCACCGGGCCGGGAAAGTTGATCGTCCACTTGTGAAAACGCGCAAGCCCGGCTCCGCGTGCATGCGATGGTTCTGCCTACTCGTGACGCTCGTGAGTTGAGAGCCAGTGTTGCGCCTCAGCGTCGAGTTCTCGTAGCTTGTCGTGTGGAATCTCGTCAACCAACTCGCTCACCAACGCTTCGTTTCGAAAGTCACCGACGGGACCTGAATAATAGGGGGCATTGTCTCCATCATCGGCCCAGTCGGTCGAATATCCATCAGTCCAGGAATATCCAATGTGGAACCAGCGGTACGCGGCTTCGGGATCGCGATCACGGCCGTGTGCCCCCAATTCTGATCCAAGTGCTAAGGCTGCATCTTCCCAACCCTTTTCTGCAAATCGAACCAACTCGCTCAGCATTGCGTCACGCGTCAAATACTCCGGATCACTTGGATCTAGTTGCGCACGATCCATAAGGTCGCAAACATCGCCGTAGTCAGAAAGGTCTTCATTCATGTCTGTTGGCAGAACGTCGGACATCACCGAGGACGCGCGAAAGAATCAACCACTGCCAAACGGCTCGGCTCGCGTCCTTCGGTGCATGTCATTGTTCTGCCATTCTTGTTTGTCAACGTCTCGGATGCAAACCGTCATTCAACGGCAATCCAACGTCCCCACCGATTCTGTCTACGGTACGCAGTCAAGCGATCGTCATGCAATTCATAGAACACGTTGTCGCGTGAAATCCAAGTTCGCTCGCAGTTCGGACAGCGATAGCACCACTCGGAAATCGCTCGCGTCGGATTGCGTTCGCGTGTAAGTACATCATCGTATTCGTAATCATTGGATTTGCATTCCCCGCAAGGACAGGGCGGCCGGTCGTTGTTCAATCCGCCGAAAAAGACAACCACGACAAAAACAAGAACCGCCATCAAAGCAAAGGGCGAAAGTCCGATGGCAGTCGCAATCAAGACAGACTTTGAAGCGATGGTGCCAAATATGAAGTACGATGCAACTCCAGTGGCAACCCCAACTGGCGGCGCGATCAGTACGGCGTCATCGACCTGCATGCGACGTACCTACGGCGAATCGGCTGAAATCCATCTTTGGCAGAACGTTACCGATCACCTGGTCGGCGCGGTTGATCTTCCATTGTCGAATCGCCCTGACTCGCCGACTCGGGTGCATCGGATGGTTCGCCGATCGCTGCTGGCATTGTGCGACCGAACCAATCACT
The DNA here is from genome assembly GCF_012290005.1 of Crateriforma spongiae. Taxonomy (NCBI): domain Bacteria; kingdom Pseudomonadati; phylum Planctomycetota; class Planctomycetia; order Pirellulales; family Pirellulaceae; genus Crateriforma; species Crateriforma spongiae. The sequence goes on along the minus strand of NZ_JAAXMS010000017.1, from coordinate 11,248 downwards.
GCGGTCCGATGCTGCATGACGTAAGCCGAAAATCGAAGGCAAACCATTATCGACAGTGAAGACAACAACGTACGGAAACCGATCGACCAACGCGCCACGAAATTCCCCGCCAATCCGTCCAAATGACTCCGGCCGCTCGATTACCGTTTGAATAATCGATCGGACATTCGCGCGAAAACGATTGCCGAGAGTGCCAGCAATCGAGTCGTAGTATGCGCAGGCAGTCGCCAAGTCTACAGCGAAGAGCGGATGATAGCGTTCAGTCGCCATCTACCCGCCGCCAAACCTCGTCAGCGTCAATCGCGATATCAGGATTCGCAAGCAATTCGTCTCGTCTGCGATTCATCTCCGCAAGCTCGTCTTCCGGCAATGTCAACGGAGCGGAAGCGGCAAGGTCATCCCAGAGCTGTGTGACGACAGCTAGCTTTTCATCGGGCGGTAGCGCACGAAGTGATTCGTGAAGTGTCATGGATCAATCCGTTCTTGAGGGCACGTCAGTATACCATTACCCAGAAAGAGGGGAACCGACGGCAAATTGCGAAGAAAACCAAGCGTTCAGTTTACGCCAAATGGATTCTGTCGGCGAACGACCGCGATAACCGAGTCGCGGCGAATGATTGTCCATTGTCAAAAACGACGACTCCGCGACTTCGGTTCATCGCATGGTTCGACAGTTCATCGGGATTTCGTTGTCAGCCAAACCGACGCCTGACGCTCGCCACTTTTCCAATCGGCGAAAGTCAGCATCCTTGCCCATGATTCGTCGTCACTCAGCCTCTGAATTGGGTTCTTTGCATCTCTACGGTCCAACGATTCAGCCAGCGATTTTACACGATGATCAACTGCGTGGCGGATCTTGTCGCGATTGTCCGAAAGGTTGTGTGAGCGGTCAGGAGTGTCCGGCAGGAACAGGACTCTAGTTTCACCATCTGCTGCGAAGGTCAAATCACGCAACGTCCCGTCGTCGGTACGTAGTACCGCTTGGCGTTCCGCCTCGATGTAGAGTTTTGTGCGATACCAAATCTTATAACCGCACACCATGACACCGCCGCCGTGCTTCTCTAGATAATGCTTCACATTGAGATCGCAGCAGCTTTGGCGTGACCATTCTTCGGGATCGATCTCCAAGAAGGTTGGAGCAGTATTTGGGTTGATCGCCTCGCAGAACACTTTGACGTTTTCATCAATCATGCGCGGTGTCGTGAGTTTCTTTGGGTTTAGCACGTATTCAGCGAGATGCTTGCCGTCAGTTGGGAGTTCGATTTCCTGCTTCTTGCGTTGCAGCGCGCGTTTCGCTTTCTGCCTCTGCTTGGCGAGCTTCTTTTGCCGTTTGCTTTCGTTTTTGCTGGCCATCAGATTCGAGCATCACATCCTGTCGAACGGTCGCGTTAACCGAGCGGGGGCGTGGAAACGTGGTCAGCGAAGCGTCCAAATCGGTTCACCCTTGCTTCGGTTGAACGCATTGTTACACATCGAATCAAGCCGGCAACGTCGCACGGCCTGAAGCATCGAGTTCCTTCATTGTGATGTCGACCAAAGCGTTGCGGGATCGGGGGTGCCGAAGCCGGCGGCCAGACACGAAAAGAAGACATCCAGCGGCCGGCGGCGTAGGGAGCCCCGAGACCGCGGTGGAATTCAGGAAAAGTCAGGCAACGTAGCACATTCACCAAATCGACCGCGCAACCAACGCTCGAACCGGCTTGAAGATCGCGACGTTCCGACGCAAACAGTCTCACAGCTTGAAGTATCAATCGATTCAAAGCGTCGGTACGTGGTGATCGTCTCTGCGTTCAGTCAGCATTGTGAAGCGGCTAACGACCGAGCACGGCCAATGCGTTTTACGGCAAAGTCATACATCACACCGCATCCGATCTTGATTCACCATCAAAGCCGGCCGACCGCGCACACGAAAATCAAAGCCTGATGCCGATCAGAGCCAACCCCGTGTAACGTCGGACATCACCGGGTCGCCGCGGTTGATGTTCCATTGTCAAAGCAGCCGGATCGGCGACTCCGGTGCATGTCATTGTTATCCGCCGGCCTGGGCATCACGCGAATCGTCGTGGCGTTTGATGAACGCGTCAATCTCGCCCCCAGACTTGATTCGCACGGAGGGTGGTAGGTCAAGTTCGTCGAGCGATATGTTCCCGCCGATCCACACGTCAATCGTAATCATGCCTTGTGTTTTGGAAATTGCGTCGGGTCCAGCAATTGTCACACTCCAGTCTGCGGTACCCACGGGCATCTTCGACCAAGGAGATTTTGCGATACCCGCTCCGATGTGAAGTATCAGTTCAGTCCGTGTGCCCTCAGCGTTGGTCAGCTGCCGTGTCATCGACTGCAGTTCATCCTGTGATCCTTTGTAAAACAGTTTGTCGGTCGAGTTCACCCAGTAACCGTGGATGCGGCTAAGCATATTTACGGCGGTGTAGACGCCTTCCGGCCAGCCATCGTGTGGCGGCAGATCGCCAGATTCGTGGTCGGATCCCATCCCAAAACAGTAAACAGGGGCAAGTAGCAGAAAAGCCAAAGGGAGAAAGCGACCGTTTGCCATTTTCGTTTTCCAATAGTGAGCGGGAGTTGCCGTACACCAAGTAGACGCACTGTGTTGCGGTTTATTAGGGCGATTCTCGAATTTTGTGTCGGATAACGGCAGCCGTCACCGGGCGGCGAGAGTGAAACTAACCATCAGAAAACGCGCTGACGCCGCTCCGGTGCACGGCATTGTTATCCGCCATTGTGGGGCGGATCTGGGAACATCGGCCGTGCATGTCGCATTCGATATGCAAGGAACACAAGATAAGCCGAAACGAGAAGTGCCGGGATAGTCGAGAAGAAATAGGCGGAATGAAAAAGCTCGGTGTGAGGATTGGTCACGACGGCGACGGTCCCACGCCACCAGGTCATCATTCCGCCAGCAACCGCAACGAAAAAGGTCATTCCGGCCGATGCCCATAGCATGCGCGTGGTTGGTCGCCAGAGATACATGCTCATGTGCACCACTGGAAATCCGATGAGAGTCAGGGTGAACCCGAATCTCGGGTTGAGCATGTCGAAAAGTGCCGGGATGAACAGCATGACGAAGGATACGAGGCAGCTGACGGCGAAAATGGTGGCGATCAGTGCAACGTCAATTCTCCGACTACACGCTGCTTGCGTTGCATCCACTTCAAGCCGTGCGGTTGGTGCGGAGTAAGGGTTCAATGGATTCAGCATCCTTCTGTCGGATAACGTCCGACATCACCGGGCCGCCGCGGTTGATGTTCCATTGTCAAAACGCCCAGATCGGCGGCTCCGGTGCATGTCATTGTTATCCGCAGTCTTGGGTCGCGTGACGAAAAGTGGCCCACCGACGCGAGTAGCGGATCAAACATCGGAGAGGGCCAGCGTATCGCACATTTCCGCTCCGGTCGACCCACAGCTCGTCACGACAGTGCCGATTGTAGTACGCGACGAAGGAATCCCGTTGCGGCCATTGTGCGAGGCAAGCTCGGTGGACGACAGCATCATCGAGCATCGCAAATCGAGGGTGTTCAATGGCCCAATACGTTGTAGCAAAATCGGCGCTCGGGTCTTCTCCAACGTCGGAAAGCGAACAACCGCAAATCGGGCATGGTCGGTCAGGATCGAATAGTGCCATGTGCGGTAGTCAGTCGGACAACGGTAGCGATATGCGGGCGGCGGCGATGGACTTAACCACTGCGAAAACGGCGACCACCGCCGCTCCGTATCATCGCATGGTTCGCCGCATTTCTCCATCATGTTACCGAGAGCAATCATGGGATTCCTATCAGGATGGGAGTAGCGACCATAGCTGCAATCAGAAACGCGACAACCAATCGGTATTGTGTTGACCGAAGGAATAAGATCAGGAACAAGCCGGTCGGAACAAGCAGTATCATCAGACGCAGCATTGGCGACCCGATCCGACGCCAAAGCATCATGTAGTGCGTGAATCGTGGAGTCAGCCATGGGTCGTACGAACGCGCATAGAAGTTGGCGAGCACGTAGACCGTAAGACCAAATGTCGATGCGACGATAAACGCGGTTAGTGCGATCGGTCGTGCCGTCTTCGGTTGCGTCAAACTGTTTTCGGCTTGTTCTCTTGTCGTGGCCGGATCGTACGGGTTCAGATCATCCAAATGGGCGAGCGTCCCAGTGCAGGTTCACGTAGCGAATGTTTGTCGGCGAACGGCGGTGATCAGCGGGGACGGGCGAACGACTTGCAAGCAAACGAGAAAACTGACCACCCGTCCTCCGTTGCATCACATGGTTACGCCAATCGCTCGCAGCACAGGTACGCTACGTAGCGGCGTCGTAAAAGCGTAGGCAATCCAGACCCAAGCGACAAGAACTCCCGAGACATCAAGCCAGTCTGAATGCAATCTTTCAAGCCGTGCCAATCGGCAGGTCAACCATCCACAAATTGCAATGCATCCTGGCACGGCGGTGAATGAGAGAATACTAAACGGAAGAAACGCAATCCGGAACCAAAGTGGCACGTGATCAGTCACCAAGTCCCCCCAGTTCACGAGCATTGCGAAGATGCTTGCGCCAGAGATGTTGACAAGCGCAAGTTTACCTGGCGCCATGATTGAACGTTGCGACGAGCGACTGTCTGCGACAACGAGTAAGGCCAGCGTCCAGGTGATGGTGATCAACAAGAGTTGAAAGGTAAGGCCGTAGCGGAAAGCTCGAGCAACCGTGTCCGCTCGCCCAGGCAGCTGTGCGACCGATGTCAACATTGAGTTCGCAGCGAGTGCTACAGCAACCGCCGCAGTCAACAACAGGGCGTCAAGCAGACGAAACCGTCGATTCTTGTCTTGTGGTTCGATTGCAAATCCTAGGCGTAACGACCCGCATCACCGGGCCGGGAAGGTTGATTGTCCATTGCCAAAACGCTCGCAAGCCCGGCTCCGGTGCATGCGATGGTTATCCGCAGTCGCTTAATCGTGAAATAGCTTGGGCTTTAAGCATCTGTAGTTCTGGGTTCTTCGCCAATAGCTTGGGATTCAGATTGTCGATTATCTGTTGGATTCCCGGTGAGAAGTTGAGATTCATGCAGGAGACAAGCAGCAGCTTTTGCATTGGGATGATAGACGGAAACTGAAAACCCAGTTCATCCATGCGATCGGTAGCCTTGGTCCACAATTCTCCAAACCTCTCAAACTCGCCATCGGTGGCGAGCGTTGCCAGCAAATAAGCGAACGCCTTTTCTGTGTCTCGCCGGTCAGCCCAGAGTCGGGCGTTCTTCCAGTCAAAAGTCGTGGCTTCGATTAGCGTGGGACGCGCAGAATCGAATTGCCCGTCTAGCCATTGGCAGAATGCAGCACGGACACGGCAAAGAAACGAACTGTCAGGTTTTGCCCATTTGGATCTAAGTGACGCCTGTTGTGATTCGAGTTCCGCCGCAGCTAGGAAAAGCTTGGCAGCTTCGGCGTGTTCGAGCAGCTCCCATGCCGCATAGGCTTGGTTTTCGAGTTGTTCAGCGTCAGTGTCCATGTCTGTCAGTCGGATAACGGCGGCGTTAACCGAGCGGGGGCGTGGGAACGTGGTCAGCGAAGCGTCCAAGACGGCTCAACCCCGCTTCGGTTGAACGCATTGTTACACATCGAATCAAGCCGGCAACGTCGCACGGCTTGAAGCATCGAGTTTCTTCTTTGTGATGTCGACCAAAGCGTTGCGGGATCGGGGGTGCCGAAGCCGACGGCCAGACACGCAAAGAAGACATCCAGCGGCCGCCGGCGAAGGGAGCCCCGAGACCGCGATTGAATTCCAGACGAGTCAAGCAACGTAGCACATTCACCAAATCGACCGCGCCAACAACGCTTGAACCGGCTTGAAGATCGCGACGTTCCGACGCAAACAGACTCACGGCTTGAAGCATCAATCGATTCAAAGCGTCGGTACGTGGTGATCGTCTCTGCGTTCAGTCAGCATTGTGATGCGGACATCGACTGAGCACGACCAATGTGTTCTGCGACACGGTCAAACATGACACCGCAATCGATCTCGATTCACCATCAAAGCCGGCCGACCGCGCACACGAAAATCAAAGCTTGATGCCGATCAGAGCCAACCCCGTGTAACGGGACGGTTCAGCGGGGCCGCGCGAACGACTCACCACTGCAAAAAACGTCAACTCGCGGCCTCCGTTGCAACCGATGGTTCGCCGCATCCGCCACCAGTCAGTCACTGCCGATCATATCGTTGTTCGGCAGTTCAATCCAACAGCGATCAGATGGGTTTGGTACGCGACGGCGGTACTTGAACTCTGCAACAAATCCAGCACAGGGTGCCCAGATGAGTGGAATCACGACCACCGTGCGTAGAATCGAAAAGTACGATCCACCGTACGACGACGCGACGAAGCCGACGATTACCACGAACGGTATCGACAAAACCAGTCCATCACGGACACCGAGCGCGAATCCATTGAGTCGCGGGATTACGCCAGCACGACTGATTCGAGAGTCAGCCCGGAACGGTTGATATGGGTTGGGCGTCATCAGTGTTGGATGACCTCCATCTGTCGGCGAACGGTGCGGTTCACCCAGCACGGGCGAACGACGTTGCGATGGCCTATTTTCTCTCCACCCGTGCTTGGGTGCAACCGATGGTTCTGGCTGTTTTTGAGGCGGCAATACGCTTTTCACATCGAAAGTCGTCACGCTAGCATCCGTCGAAATTGCCATGCAGTCACGAGCGAAGCTACCACCGAAACCGCCGCAATGAGTCCGAGCAATACAAACGCATGAGTGTAGTTCGGCACACCAACAACGAACGGTGCAACGACAAATACGCCCAATGCTACGGTGATGAAGTACAGCGGAATGTTTCCGGCAATGTACCGGCTAGATAGATATGAACCGGCGGTTCCAAAAACGACAGCAAGGCCAACGAAGAATACGAAGACGGTGCGACGATCTTCCGACGAATCATCCGGTCCCAGATTTGCGATTGCGATGAGTAAACCGGTCGCGATCGCGGATCCGAGTACGATCAGGCATGCGAGTGACTGGAGCCTGCGAACCGAAGAGACGTTCCCAGCAGCGGAGGACGATGCCGTTTCCGGTGGTTCATACGGGTTAGGTGCGGCAGTCACAATTCGATCACAGACATCCCAGTAGCCAGAACGTTTGCGTTGACCGGGCCGCCGCCAATCAACATTGACTTCAGGAACGACGCCATCGGCGGCTCCGCGTCCAACGCTTGGTTATCCCTTTTTTGACAAGTGCGTTTCCATCAAGAACAGCGCCATTGTTCCAGCGAGGTTCGTCGCGAGTCGTGCGTGGCGAGCGTGGGGGCGAACATTGGCCACCCCCTTTCCATGGGCATCACCGAGACGATTTCGCACCGCACCAAGTCCGTTTACGACGCCAGAGCATCCAGTTAGGATCTGCTTGAAAATCTGCTCTTGGTGATCCTCGGGAGCGAGGTTCAGCTCTTTTTGTACAAGCTTGTACAGTTGGGGCAACTCAATTCGGTCCCCATCATAGGAAACATGGTTATCATCAAGTATGTGCTTAAGCACAGTCTCAACAAGCTCTCGTGCTGCCGTAATCGCACCTTCTGGATCATCGTGAATACGCCGAGTTACTCGACGCCATGAACGCCGAACGCCCTCGGCGTCGAAGGCATCGAGTGTGAGTTCCATGTCGTCATGCGAGGGATTGATTCCACCCGTTTCGAGTGCGCGCAGAAGCGGATCGAATTCATCCCAAAGGTACGTGCGGCGTTCAGCGTACGTTGGATACTTGTTCTTTATGAATTGCCAGAACTGGTTTAGAGATCGCTTGGATCGAAACCATGCCGGAAGTAGTTTGTCGTGGGGTGAGTCGAGGAAATGTTGTCTCAACGCAACGAAATCCGACTCTTGCGCGTGACCGCCAGTCGCGTGGTCAATCAATAGATGGACCAGAGCATCCGCGCGTTCATACTCAGTCTGGAGTTCGTGTAGTATTTGCATGCAAGTTGGACACAAGTCGTCAGTGCTGGTTCGCACTGCAAGGGATAACGACCCGCATCACCGGGCCGGGAAAGTAGAGTGTCCATTCGTGAAACCGCGCAAGCCCGACTCCGTGTGAATGCGATGGTTATCCGTTGGGTAGGGATTGAGCACGGTGGGTCGCGAGCAGTTTGCGTTCCGCCCAATCAAGAGTAACAGCAAGGCACATCGTGGCGAACCCAATCCCGAGCTGAATGATCGGAGCGAACACCAGGTTTAGACCACCCTGTGCGTCCGTATTTACGAAGCGAAACGCATCAGACCCGAGCCAAAGCAGGCCAGCAAGTGTCAGGGCAACCAAAACCATTCCGGACCATGACATCAGTGAGCGACATGCGAGCCAGAGCATTAGGTACGGGGTTGAGACAAGTCCTAGAATCACGAACACAAAAATGGAGGCACCGCTAGAGAGCAAAACCGCCCAGCAGACAAAGAAAGCCGCTGATCCGAGAGATGCGACGCCAAGAACACGGAATGCCGCCTGGAGCAACCGAGAAGTGGGTGCTGCAGTTGAAGGTAGCTCAGTGTTCGGTGGAGCGTACGGCTGATGATCTGTGGTCAATCGCTGTCGATTTCGAGCAAGAGTAAGATCGGATAACGGTAGCGATATGCGGGCGGCGGCGATTAACTCAACCACTGTCGAAACGGCGACCACCGCCGCTCCGTATCATCGCATGGTTACCCGCTATGTGATGTACATGCTAATTCCAAAAGTTGTCAATAGCGTAGAACAGCCCCATGGCCGCGAAGTACGAGCCAATCGCAAGCAACGATCCGAACGCATAGCGTCCGCGCCACACGCAAAGAGCGCCTCGCAAGCAAACAACGGCAATTGCGATCAATGCGGGCCATCGAACAAGAGGTTTGTAGTTGTCGGGATAAATGAGTGGCGGTTCGTAAGCGAACGTGCTGTAGTAAAAATAGGCGGTGAACCAGATACCGGCGACGAGCCCGACGCAACCAAGTAAGCCAAATGCCAGCGTAGGGATTGTCCGCCAACGGATGAGCAGCCAAACGATCGACGGTGAGTCGCTGACACGCGAGAGATTCGGCTCGTAGGGGTTCGTGTTCAACTCGTGTCGATTTCAGTCGGGTAACGTCTGGCATAACCGGGCCGCCGCGGTTAATACTCCACTTGAAAACGCGTTGTCGGCGGCTCCGCGTTCATGCCTTTGTTCTGCTACGTCCCGAACATTTCTTGAGCCTGCTTGGAAAGTGCTAGTGCAGAGTCGACGAGCTTCTTAGCGTCCTGTCCACCATTTGGCTTCTGGGCGACAGATTTGAGATCAGACAGAGTCTTGTTTCTATCAATCTGTGCGAGCATGCCTACGACTTGATTGACGGTTTCTTCTCCGTGTGAGAGCGCGACTTGCAAGCCCAGGTAGCGAGCTTCTATGCCGGTCAATTCATTCTGAAAGTACTTGATGTCATCGAGGCTGAGTCGGTACAGCCGCAGGAAGAAGTAGGCAAAAATTTCAACGAACATTACCAGCGAAATGCGTGGCAACAGGAAAATGAGTGCGTCTGAAATTGATAGATCAGCAACAGGCTTTGAGAATACCACAAACCCAAGAATTAAGAGACCAGACATCGCAGTGACCAAACCAATCACCAAATTGATATTTCCGCGCCGACTGAGTGACTCTATTTCTCTGGAAAGTCTACTTGAGGTGTTCTCGAATGCTTGCGTCACAGCCTCCAACGGTATTTCGGACACAATTCTTTGCGAGACTCGCTGCTCTATCGCGGCGAGAATTGAGTCGGCAGTTTCACCTTTGATTTGTTCAGCCAACCTCGCGATGAGTTGTTGACGTTCGTCGTCAGGTACAGCAACAACTTTTCCTTCATCTTTTAGTTGCGCAAGCTGGCTATTGAGTTGGTCAAGACGAGCGAGCATTGCCCTTCTTGATGGCAGCACTGGCTCGTCATCATCGCTGTCGTCAAGCCTGAGGTATCGAAGCATTAAGGTTGACATTGCGGCGACCGCACCAACCATAAATATTGCTGCGAATCGAAAGTCGGATCCCAGCGTGTCGCCAAGTGCAAGGACCGACGTTATCGCGCCAACGATCGTCACAATTACGAGAGCGGCGGACCGGATATTGTCGGTGTCAAATTTCATGCGATTGATTAGCAGAACGGTTGCCATCACCGGGCACGGAGAGTGATGCATCCATTTGTGAAAACGCGCAAGCCGTGCTCCGCGTGAATGGCTTGGTTATCCGTCGTTATCTAGTCTACATCGAAAGGGTAGAGGGGGCGGCCACCGACAGTACCCTGCAAAAAAGAATCGACGGCGGAATCAAGATCGGGAACAGTTTTGCTGGATACGTCATCAGCGCCGTATTGCTTCCATTGCACGTTCGCAACAACATAGTCGCCAGCCGGCAGCTTTCGAATCTGTGCTCCGATCAGAACCGGCGGGTCATCCGAACTAGCCGAAGCGATTGGCGGGTAGTAGCCATGCTGCGATACCGCATCTTTCACACGGCGTCGGATCGCATGGATGTCAATCTTCGCTAGGTAGTGTTGCGGATAGAAGCTGCAATACGCGGCGTCGATCGATCTAGATTCCGGATCATTGGGCATGGCTGAGGAACACTCTCAGTCGGATAACGGTCGGGATCATCGGGTGCCGGGAGTGCAGATGGTCTAACCAAAAAACCATCCACCGGCACTCCGTTGCATCCCGTAGTTATCCTTCGCAAGATTTCACACCCCCGGTTCACGCAGCGTCAATAACCAAGCCGATGCAGCGACTAGAGTCGTCAACCAAAGCATCGAACGCAAGCGGAATTGAACGCTATCAGGTCTGGCCACAAGCCAAACGTAGAGCATGAGAAACAGAAACCATATAGGAACATATAGTTCGAGGAAGGGACCTGGGCGAGATTCATATAGCCAACTGCCTCGACTGTAACCGAAGCCGGCGAATCCAAAACCATTACCCCACGGTCTTTGTCCGGTAACCATCTTCCCGCTGTCGGCTGAAGTACGCCGAAAGAAACGAAGGTCATTCCTGAGGTCTTTTCCGGCAGCTAGTTTCGTCAAAGGTATCTGGAGCGAAATCACACCCTTTTCACTGGCCACGGTCGCATCAAAAACTGTACACGACAGCACGTTGAAGTAACTGAAAACAACAAGCAAGGCAGCGACAAACGAGAAAACAAGTCCGACAAGCAATCTAGAGCGGCAATGAATCTGCGTTTGCATCAAAGTAGTAAGATAGTGGACTGCAAT
>NZ_JAAXMS010000016.1 GCF_012290005.1 Crateriforma spongiae | reverse complement strand
ACCCCCGTCCCCTTAACGCTGCTCGTCCCCTTAACGCTGCTCAGTTTCAGCCCACTGAAGCAGGACACATTGAAGATGAGTTTGAGAGGGAACCGAGAGTGTGCCGAATGTAACACCGATTTCATTTAAAAGCTCATGCTTGGCGGAAACTCTGATGCGATGGCTATGGGTCTGGTCGCACCTCCTGTTCGCGCGGTACGTGCCGAATTCATCAGGCTTGCAGCATTTGCCACTGCTTGGGAAAGCTTTGCACCATGCAACGCACGCCTTCGGAGATGATAATTAACTGTGACGGTAGCCACGCGACCGTGTATCGGTCCATATGCGAAATTAGCATGTATGGGGCTGATGTTAATAGACACATCGTCAAGCCAATCCAAAAGAGCCTGGTCGGAACGTAATTCAAATGAAGCAATACAGCGAGGCAGCTGATGAGTGAACAGATTCGAATCATTCCTCCGCCCCAAGTCTGCCACGCATTCCATACAGAGATTTCGTCAAAAGGCTTTGGCCAAACGTGACAGGCAATCAATCTGGTGACGCACCGCGAAACATAATCACCAGGATTGTTTACGATATGGTCGATCGCTTCACTTCGTCGTGCTCGTACGAAGTTCAATTCCCCGTTTTCAAGTATCAGTTGGGTCGAAGTGGAATGTCGTGAAGTCATCGGGTGAAGCCGCATCGTATTCATGTCAAGCAGGCCGTCATCGTCCAATACTTGAGACTGCCATAGCTCGAAGCCGGCGTTCGATTTGACCGGCACCCAGCCTCCCATGCGCAGACGACAATATACGAGCCATGGAAGCAATACGAGAAGTATTGGGATCAGAAAGTAGCCAACTTGTCGATGTTTGAGGTTTGCGAATAGCAGAAACACCACCGTCGCAGCGATACCAACCGAGGGATGTGTAAGTAGGGCGATCCCGACAAAAAAACCGGAGACCATAAGCGATAACGCCGTGCTGGGACCGGTCGCCGCCCGGTCGATGTACCAGATCGTCAAACTGGATAACGCTACCGTCATAAATGGATCGTGCGTATTCAGGAATAGAAGGGTTGCGTTGGCGATTAGCGCCCATGCCGTAAACACCGATGGGATGAGGGTTGGCAGTTGGTACTTCCGCAGAAGCGAGATGACCAATGTGGTCCACAGAATCGCGGCCGCTCCCTGGCCCAGCCAGATCGCACAGTAAATAAAGGCCGTGTTTTCACCCGCGATCTTCATCACAACGGCCAACACATAGGTTGTGACGGGCGGCATCCACGCGGTTGGACCCGTGCGGACGACGAACGGATCCGAGTAGCCATCGCCATTCACGATCGCTTTGGCAATTCTTCCGTGAGCCCCTAAAAATGCACGTCCTTTGAGGTCCGCCTGAGAAGAATACGATGCCAACGGGCCATGGCTAAACGCGCCCAGAAAAAAAAGAATCGCAATCGCCAATCGAACAAGAGCCGTTCCCACGCGATCCCCGGCGCCGGCCTTCGGTGGATCATTCTCTTGCATTGGGGGATAACCATTGTAGCCAAACGCGGCGGTCAATCTCGTATGAAACCTGTTGAACATGCCCATCGAGGAAACAAACATTCAACGTCGCCGGATGTGCGGATCCCCATCCATTTCGAAACGGGGCGTCGAGGCCATCTCGACCAAGATCGGCACCGCTGCGAGCCGTTCCATGACTGCCTCCCAACCAGGGCGGCTCGTCATGCCACCAAGACGTTGCGGTTTGGATCAGTGGGTGATAGGCCTTCTCTGCAACGAGGATCGTATTGGAGTTTCCGTCTTGAACATACGAAAGGCGTCGTGCGATTGGACGATCACCGATCAGCTTTCGATTTGCCGCAAAGTCGATCTTTGAATATCGATGGCCACCACCGATGTAGATCCCAGAATCATCTTGTTTCGGCGCCTCAGGAATTCCGCGGCTTCGAGACGGGCACCGGAATGTCGAGATCAACAACGAATAGACGAGTCGCTCGAATTGTCCTTGGTGTCCCAGATCTGGAAGTAGGCTATACGACCAAGGGCCTCCCTGTTTCGTAACGGACTGTCGTGGAGAGCCCACGCCCCAGACGGCGATGTGGCCAGTGTGGCGATGGATGGTCCTCGGTTGGAAGGGGCGGCCGTCGACATCTGAAATCATTTGGCCACTCACTTCACCTCCGTTGTGAGGGAGAAAATCTGTCCGAGCGTGAAAGCTATGAAATGCCAGACCGTTTTGCCGGAGCCGGTTGGAGCACATCATCGTTCGGCTCGATTCGCGGGCATTGTGTACGGCAATCGCACCAATCCCAACCAGCATCGCAAAAATTGAAAGTGTGACGAGCAGTTCAAGGAGCGTGAATCCTCGCATCACCGTTCCTTTGGTTACTGGCCAAAGACAATTTTGAGCATCGACATTTGAAAACTCGTTTCAAGAGCTAGGGCGACCGAGTGCGCCAACGGCGGTACACTCCGATACAAAGAACGAGAGTCACGATTAGGCTTAGAAGAATACTCAGCCACTTCATTTGGCTGGTGGAATCCTGCAGAAGAAAGCGGTGCCCTGTTCGGAGGTCTTCCACCCATGTGCCTTGCGGAGGAGTGATTCGATAACCTGCAACCCTTGCTCCTAACGTCTGCAAGCTGTCCAGAGCGACCGTTTCTCCGTCGAAGGCCATCGTCACCGCCTCAGGCTTTGAGGCAAACATCGGATCAAAGAAGGTCACCGTCAATCGGTCGAAATGATCGTGGTTCCGGTCAGAAGCGGTTGCGTCGATATCCAAAAAATGAAGGTCTCCAATGAACATGGTGCGCCGGACGACCTTATACGGTGGATCATGATTGCATATGAATTCTTCCGTTGGGTGGCCCGCAGAAAAACTCATTGGACCGAGATCGGGTTGCCATCGCACCAGCAACGTCTCTTCCTCATCGGAGCCAGTGCTTGGCTCATCAGGCACCAACGTTAAGCAGCCTTTCGCGAGCTCGTCCGTGAAATCGATGGGTTTGAAATTTTCGTCCACCAGCAGGCCGCGGGTCATCAATGCAGCGACGCAAAGCCAGTGATGCGTCGGCCTCGCATTCAACTCGTCTCCATTGATGCCATATTCCGCGTACGGACGTCCGTCCACGGTCAATTGGTTTCCATCACACGTACCGTTGGTTCCTGTATACGGAGAGTACAACGTTGCAGCGTCGCCATCAAAGCATTTTACTGACGGATACAACTTGACTTCGTCTGTCCCCTGAACCAATTGGGGGATCGTTTCGCAGGTCACCCATGCGTGGCTGTCGATGTTGATTTTGACATCCATGAGCAACTTCGCGGTGACCGTTTTGCTGGGATAACGTCCAGATCGCATTGGAGATCCGTCGTCATCGAACTTCACCTGTGAATGCCGCGGCCACACGAGCCGCCCGCGCAACCCCATCTGAAGGTCGTCGTCGATTGACTTCGCCGCCGTCGCGTTCCATGCTTTCGCGATCATTTCGACCGTATCCGACGCGATCGACGGGGTGGGATAACAGAACGAGCACAAAACCAATATCTGTGCAATAAGTGCCGGTTTAAACATGGCGCGAATCACCCGCTTTCACAGTTGAAGAACTCCAATGATTGCGACGAGTTCGGTACCATCAGTCTGAACTAAGCGAAGCTGCAGATGGTTGGATCCGCGATCCAGCATGTCGCGAACTCGCGGTGAGTGTAGCGGTTGGCATCACGGGGCCCGGATAAGATTGCAGATCTCTCCACCCAAACCCCACGTTTAAAACTCACCTCTGCTTTGGTTTCTGGCCCCACTAGCAACGGCGAATCTCCGATTCGATAGACCGCCTGGACACTGGCTGTTCGACGTTGCGCAGAGCGAGTATTTGGGCACAACCACCGGCCGTCAATTCGCAACTGTGCACTGAGCCGGACCGTGTTGCCCGCCCTAATGAGCTTGGGTAGTTCCTCGGATACAAGCTGAGCATCACAGGTGAAACGACAGGTAAAGCCGACGAGAATCAGGTCATCCGATGATCTGTTTTGGATTTCCAGATCCAATGGAAGGCTGCCGTGCTCTTCTACGTAAACATCGCGACTGATCACCTGCACGCCAGGACCGTGTTGGATCGTGGAGTGCAAGAGAGACCAGAGAATCGGCAAGACGACCGGTACGACGAATACCAAGATGCCGCAAACCGGTCGGAGATTCCAGAAACCGAAACGCCCCCCGAGAAACTGACGACCTTTCGGTTTCGTTCGCCCCTTCATCTTCGAACTTGCCCCTGACAATCGATGATACTCCCTTGGTAATCCAAGGTGCCCCGAAGAGGCGTTATTATACCCTCCCCTGTCCACCGCCGTGTCGTTTTTTGTGAAAACTGGTTTTGGACTGGCTTATAGCGAGATGGGAACCTTGTGGATGCTTTGGTTGGATAGCCGTGACCTTCCCGTCTTGCTTCTCGGTGCGTAGGTGAGCCCGTGAGCGATGATCCAGAACATCTGTCGACGAGGATTGCTGTCTGTTGCTCCATACGGGTTGCGTTACGGAAGGCTGAGTTTGCGGTGGGTCACGATTCAGAAGCCAGGATCGCAACGACACGAACACTTGGGGCCACAGACGTCGCGAAAAAGGGGAGGGGGTGGCTTTTGGTCTCGGTTGTCCCAGACGGAGGCTTTCAGCGGTCGGTGAGTGGGGCGCGAACGCCACTTTCGCGGAGCGAAAGGCGACTTTGGGTAGGCCGGTCGCTAATAAGGGGACGGGGGGAAATTCCGCGATCGGTGAGTGGGGCGCGAACGCCACTTTCGCGGAGCGAAAGACGACTTTGGGGGTGGGCGCAAAAAAAACGCGACCTGCCGGATCGGGAGGTCGCGTTGAGTGATTGTCGTGAGCCCCGGCGGCGGGCCTAATTCAGCCGAGCCAAGTTCTGGGCACGCAAGGCCTGGATGTACTCGTAAGTGATATTCATCACTTCGTCATAGTAGAACGAATCGGGATAAATCTTATCACTCGGTTCGCTCATCTCTTCGGCCAGCTTGTCGTCTTCCTCGGCGGCTTCGAGTTCCTTGCGGCGTGCTTTGAATTCTTCTTCGTTGATCGACAACGTGTCACGTTCCTTTTGGCGGACGTACAGTTCGATGCGACGCAGCAGGTCGGTGAATTCGTCGTTCTGCTGAACACGCATCTGTGAGTTGCGACGCAGCTGGTCGACCATGCTGCGAGGCACAAGGCTGTACAGATCGTGACGTTTTGCCGGGACACGGTCGAATTCGATCGCGTAATCCAAATCGCTTTCGCCGACGTCCATCTTCGCGATGATGCTGGGCAAAACGATGTCGGCTGGCACACCCTTCAGCTGTGTGCTTTCACCGTCGGGCAGGTAGAACTTCTGCAAGGTCACTTTCAAAGCACCCAAGTTTGCACGCTGGTTGCTGAACAAGGCTTCGCCGATGTCCACCAGGGTCTGCACCGTTCCTTTTCCGTGAGTGTTCGGGTCACCGATCACGATGCCACGGCGGTAATCACGGATCGCACCGGCCAGAATTTCGCTGGCACTTGCACTGAGCTTACTGGTCAGGACGACCAACGGACCGTCCCAAGCGACGCCATGTTCATCGTCGTCGTACTTGGTGACGTTTCCACGTGAATCTTTCACCTGAACGACCGGGCCATGATCGATGAACAGACCCGTCAGGGTGATCGCTTCGGTCAAGCTGCCGCCGCCGTTCTTGCTGAGATCCAAGACCACACCGGCAACACCTTTGGCTCGGAAATCATCCAAGATTTTGCGGACGTCCCGAGTGCTGCTGCGGTAATCCGCGTCGCCGCCGTCACGCGCCTTTTCCATGTCCAGATAGAAGCTGGGCAGATTGATGTAGCCGATCTTCAGCGGTTGATTGACGCCGGGGACTTGGTGTTCGAGGATTTCGCCTCGCGCCGCCGATTCTTCCAATTCGACTTGGGCGCGAATGATCTTGTATTCCTCCACCGCGCTGACGCCGCCGGGTTTGACGCCAAGGCGGACCGTGGTGCCCGCTTTGCCGCGGATCAAGTCGACCACGTCTTTCAGCGGCATTTCAACGATGTCGACCGATTCGCCGCTGTCGCCTTGGCCGACCGACACGATCACGTCATCGGGCTTCAAGCGGCCATCTTTGTCGGCGGCACCACCGGGGATCACGCTGCTGACGACGGTGTTCCCGTCTTTTTCACGCAAAGCCGCACCAATGCCCTCCAGGTTCAGCCGCATTTGAATGCGGAAATCTTCCAGTGTTCCGGGCGACATGTAGGTGCTGTGCGGATCGAAGCCGCTGGTGACGCTGGTCAGGTACATTTCCAGCAAGTCGTCCGAATCGGTGTCTTTCCAACGTCGTGCGTATCGTTGGTAACGACGACGCAGTTGATCCTTGGCTTCCTCGGCGGTCTTGTCGTCGTCCATCAACAACAGCATCGCGTACTTGATCTGCTTGCGCCAGCGGTCGCGAGCCTCGGCGTCGTTTCGTGCATATTGGGCTTGGTCCGGGTCGACGACGATCGATTCTTCTTTGGTGAAATCGAAATCTTGATCCAGCAACTGCATCGCCATCGCGACGCGTTCATCGACACGCTTGGTAAAGCGGTTGAAGATCACATACGCGGGATTGATGTCGCCACGTTTGACCAGGTCATCGATCGACGCCTCGTACTGACGAAACTGGTCGACGTCGCCCTGCAAGAAGTAAATCTTCAGCGGGTCCAGCATGTTCAGGTAAAGATCCAACGCACGCTGGCTGATTTGATCGTCCAATTCGCGTGACGACACGTGCTGGCGTGGCATCAGCTGGGAAATGATCTGTGCCAACTGGCGGTCTTGCATCGACGGGCCGCGGGCGGGCGGATTCGCCGGGGCGGCTTCCTGAGCCGCGATCGGATTCATGACCGATGACGAAACCAACAGCATCACGATCGCCATGCCCGGTCGACATCGAGCGACGATCGACGATGGGCGATGTGTCAGGTTTTGGGTTGCGGAGTCGCAGCAATCCATGGCGTTTTCCTAGACGGATCAAACAAGTAAAAGTTGCCGGAGCGACGCGAGTCGCGTCAGCGCATTCCGACCGGCAGGCGGAGTCGATGCCCCAACCACGGCGCTGCGGATGGGGGACACCTCGATCGTAGGACCCGCGGCAGCCCGTCGCAACGTCGTTTTGGCGTAGCATGCGATCAAGGTTATTCGTGACCAATGCCTGAGCGGTTCAGTGTATCGCCCGGCACAGACGTGCGTCGCATCGAGCGAAACATTGCCCTTGATGCCGGGAAATTCGATGTCTCCGCCAACCCCAGGGGCGATTCGCGACGGCAACCGCCACGAGCCGGGACGCAACGCAGGCATCACCGCCACCGATCGACGGCACGTATCGTCGGTCGATCACAGTTCCCGTTCCGGTGGAAAATCAAACGTGTCCGAATCGATCGGCTCGTCGTCACCAAAATCCATCGTGTCGGACTGGCCCGCCGGGGCCGGTAGTTCTTCCACCGCGTCGCCGGCGCCCGGCTCGGGGGACTCGGTGGAGGCCGACGGTTGTGGCTCCGGCGTTGGTTTCGATTCCGACGACTGGGACGAACCGCCGAACATGCCGCCCAAGACGGACCCGAGCCCGCTGATCATCGTCGAAGCCGAATCCGATGCCTCGGCCGCGTCAGATTCGACCCGCTGTGCCGCCGCGACTTTGTCTTTCACATCCGAGCCGCCAGAGTTTCCATTGCCATCGGCGTTGCCCGGCGCAGCCAGTCGGCGTTCGATCAGCCGGTTGTCACGGATGACTTGGACCACGACCGGGTTGGATCGGTCGGCCGACGCCAGCGTCGCCGCCACCGCTTGGTCACGCCACGCCATGCCGTCGACCGAGACGATTCGGTCGCCCGCACGCAAACCGGCCCCCGCCGCGACGCCGCCGGGGGTGACCGAATCAATTTCAAAACCCACCGCGTCGCCGGACGAAGTGCCGGTCAAACCGACCGCCGATTTCCAAGCCGATGCATCGATGCGTTGCGGCAATCGTGGCGGCGGGGTCGTCGCGTCTTCGTCGCCATCGTCAGTGCTGGTGGATGCCGCGACGGCTTCGGGCGAAGGCGAACGTTGTCCCACCAAACGAATCGTGGCGTCATAGGCGGTGTAGCCACGAATGATTCGCACCCGAGCGTCTTCGCCGGGCGACGTGGACCGCAAAGCCACAGCCAATTCGTCAACATCGGTGACCGAACGATTGTTGAACTGGACCAAGATGTCGCCTTCGGCCAGCCCGCTTTGCCGCAGATTCGATCCGGGCAAAATCCGATGAATCCGAACACCACGCACCGGTCGGGTGACCGCCAAAGCCTCCACACCCAAACGGCCGGGGCCTTTACCGGACGCGTTCCCGCGATCGCCGGCGGAATCCGTCTCGGACAGCGGAGCCTCAAAGACGTTGGAACCTGCCGGATTTCCACCGCCATCATTTCGCGGCGAAATTCGCTGAAGCCCCCTGTCGGTGTCCGGCGTCGGGCTGACCGGAACACGGTTGCGAACGACCGGACCGCTTCCTTCGGGTGTCGTGTTTGGTCGAATCAAGTTGCCGCGGGCTCGGCGCGACGCGTCATAGCCGGGGACCGGGGGCGGCGGCACGGTGGGGGGAGCGATACCGCGGATGCGGTTGCCCAGACGCCGGAACAGCCCCTGTGCGTCGGCCGGTGCGGGGGTCAGAAGACTGCCGATCACGCCGGCAAGCAGGATCGCGGCCAGCCCGTTGATCGGCGAGCCCATTGGTTTCCTTTGAACTCGCATCCATCCATTCGCTAATCGAGTCGTTCAAACTTGTTTGGTTGGTTCGCCCGTGTCGCCGAACGTGTCGCCGCCGCAGGACATAATAAAGTCTAATGGCGTTTCGGGAAACGAATTGCCGCCCCCATTGGATGAACTTTGCTCCAATCGGTGGCCCGATTTTTCGCTCTCCCGCTTGTCTTTCGATTCGTCACCCCAACGCTGTCGACCCAACCATGAACGGTGCCCAACCGCAGGACGCAGCGGCGCCCCGGCCGATGCCGCCGGCCGCCGCGATGCAACGGATTGCAACGGATTTACCACGTTTATTACAGGATGTGTCGATCCAACGCTCGCACATCATCGCGGATCAGTGGATGACAACGCTGCGCAGCGGACGCAGCGATCAGATCGTGGCTGCGGCGGTCAAGGAGTCCGAGTCGACCGATCAAGCCAGCTGGGCGACCGCCGTGGCCATCGCGGCTGACAATTCCGATGTCGCCAACGTGTTATTTGCCGCCGAACAGATCGTCGATGCCGGGGATGCCGAAATTCCCGCCCAAAGGGTCCACCGGCTGCGTCGACACTTGGTCACCCAGATGGACCGGCTGCTGCGGCGACGCAACATTGCTTTCGCCCAGTGGGCTACCGACGCGGTCGATGCCGAGGCCCGGCCGCGTTGTCGTCCGGTCCAGATGGGCTTCACGCCGCTGGGCACGCTGCAGTACATGGCGCTGCAACCGCTGCGGATCACGATCCCGGAAGACCCCGAAATCACGTGGCGGATCGGCCGGCACGTCGTCCCCGCCCCCATCGAGCAACCGGTCGACGATGACTTTCGGCGTGTCGTCGAAGCGACCTACACGGACAGCCTGGACTGTCCCGGCTTTTCCAACTTTCGCTCGGCCGCCCAGTTGTTGGAAAGCTATCGGCGTTCGGATTCGTTCTGCGACTCCGGCTGGCACCTGATCACCAAAAGCGATGCCACCGTCGGCGTCCTGCTGATGTCCCTGCACGCTTCGAAGGACGACAAGCCGCCGGCCGCCGAAGTCACCTACATGGGGGTGCTGCCGGAATTTCGGGGGGGCGGCTTAGGGGCCCAGATCTTGGAACAGGCGGTCACGTGGGCGCTTGACCACCAGTGTGACCGGCTGCTGCTGGCGGTGGACACCGAGAACCAGCCCGCCGGCCGGATCTACCGGCAACGCGGTTTCCGACCGATTTTGCTTGAGTCGATCTGGGGCAGAAAAATTGAAAATCGATGAAGTCGCCCGTTCGTTCTGCCCCCGATTCAAGGCGGTCGTCGTAAGTCGTTGTTGCCAAGCGGTTTGCAAAAGTAAACATTGCGTGAATATTTCAGCCCATTTCAACCGGCGACAGATTATCCACGGGTCGATAAACTGAAAGCCGTGCCTGTGGTGGTCGCGAATCCGCCACGCCACAACACACCGGACCGACGTAATTTCAGGGGCCGCACGACGCGCCGACTTGGTCCGCCGAAGACCCGTTTTCGAGCCGCAAGTAAGCGAGTTTGACTTGAATGCTAGCAATCCTAGAATCTGCCTCCACGTGGCACTCAGGCAGTCGCCGGAGCACCACGTGAAGGAGTCTGCGACGGCGGGTCAGCCGCCCGGCGGAGCTAGGTTGGTCAGGTCATTCTGCCAACGCTTTGGTGTGTCGTCGAAAGATTCCGGCCGGACCCCAACCGGTCACCACTGGATTTCGGAATCACGCAACAGCAACGATGGCTGGCGCGTGGTTTCCAACGGATGTTTCTCTTCGGCGACAAAGCATTGAAGGAGGATTGCGCTACCGGTATGTCTTCATCGCATGGCAGCACCGACGATAAGGAAGTCGTCGACCGATTCAAGGAAGCGTTGATGCGACGTATCGGCGAAGACCGATTTCGTCTGTGGTTCGGCCAAGGGGTCGACATCACAGTGCAGCACGGCGATGACCAGAGTAGCGCGTCCGAAGCCGACCAGGCCGCCCCGTTGGGATCACGGTTCGATGCCGCGATCGTCTTGAACGTCCGCGGACAATTCGCCGCCGACCGCATGCAATCCAAATTGCAGCGTGAACTGCGTGCCGCCGCCATGGCCGCCGCGCCCCAGCCGACCGACGGTTCACCACCGCCGATGTGGGGTTATCGCATCGAAGTCCGTCCGCCCGCGGTTCAACAAACCCTGGCCGATGACATCGTCGATCCCGCACCGCCCGCGGTCGCTAAACGAGCGGCACGACCGGCGGCAACCGCATCCCACACGGATCGTCGCCCCGCAAGCCGACGTCATCGTCGCGGCGGCCGTTCGTCCGAATCGATCGCCACGCTGTGGGATCACAGCCAGCAACAACGCGACCAGAAAGTAAGCGATCGCAACGCTCCCGCGCAACAACAAGACGGACAATCGCACGACGCCACGCGGCGCCAGGAATCCAAGCCGCGATCATCGCGCACTGCCGACAGTACCCCTGCCGCTGCGGCTGCATCGACCGACGTCGCGGCGACGACGTCGATCGACGAAGCCGCCTCGGTGGCGGATCCGTCGGGTAATCCCCCCTCGGCGAACACTCCGCCCGCCAAGAACCGTTCGGCCAAAAACCATTCCGCCGCGGCCAACTCGTCATCGGCTCCCACGCCCGCTACAGGCGGTTGCACCGGAGCCGAGTTCACCATGGCCAACTTCTTGGGCGGACCGTCGAACCAGTTGGCTTTGACCGCCGCACGAATGGCCTGCCAGTCGCCCGGATCGGCCACGCCGTTGTATTTCCACGGCCCCAGCGGTGTCGGCAAAACTCACTTGGCCCAAGCCATCGCCGCCCACATGCGTCAGCGTCACCGCATGCGACGCGTCATGTTCTTGTCGGCCGAACGTTTCACCAACGACTTCATTCAGTTCGTCGGGACCAGCGGTTTGTCGGCGTTTCGCCGTCGTTATCGCGAAGTCGATGCGTTGATCATCGACGACATCCAATTTGTCGGTGGCAAAAAGGCGACGCTTCGCGAATTGCTGTACACGACCGAAGCGTTGATGGAACAGGGACGCCCGGTCATCTTCACCGCCAACCGTGCCCCCAGCGAAATCAACGGGCTGACCGGTGAATTGGTCGGACGCATGGCGTCGGGTTTGGTGTGCCCGCTGTTGCCGCTGGACAACGCGATCCGCGTGCCGCTGATGCAGCGTTTGATCACCCAACGATGCAACATCCAGTGGCCATCCGAAGTGGTCGACGAAATCGCCGGGATGATCGACGGGGACGGACGTCTGGTCCGTGGCGTGGTCAACTTGGTCGACACCTTGCAACGCATGTACGGACGGATGCCGACGATGGATGAGATTCGTCAGTTCGGCGGCGACATCCTTCGCAGCCAGGCACCGCCGGTCACACTGTCGACGATTGAACGCGCCGTTTGCCAAGTCTTCGATTTGGACGACGCGATCTTACGCAGCAACGCGCAAACACGGACGGTCAGCGAACCACGGATGTTGGCGATGTACTTGGCCCGCCAGAAAACATCGTCGGCCTTTTCCGAAATCGCCAAGCACTATGGCGGCCGCAGCCACAGCACGGCCATCGCGGCATCGAAAAAGGTGACCGCTTGGATCGAATCAGGCAAACTGATCGGTCGCGGCCCCAAAGCTTTGTCGGCCGAACAGGCGGTTCAGCGGATCGAACAAGTGCTGCGGACCGGCTGATTCACCACGGACGGGTTTTCGGTTGCGGACCCTCCGGTCACCGCCGTGACTTTTGCGGCAAGATCGGACGCGGCCGACCCAGGATTCTTTGCAATTTCAGGATGACAGGATCGACATGAGCGCCGGTTTTCCCAACACGTACAGTCGTCGCGATAAACCCGAACGCAAACAATCCGCGGCGGAAATTCTGCAGCGTAACCCGCCCTTCGATTTGGAAGCCGAAATGGGCGTCTTGGGCAGCGTCCTATTGATGCCCGATGTGCTGGACGACTTGGCGTCGCTTCGCAGCGAAGACTTCTATGACGACGCCAACCGGATGATCTATCAAACCTGTCGTGACATGTACGACACGGGCGAAAAGATCGACATCACGTTGCTGGTGTCCAAGCTGCGGACTGCCGGCAATTACGACAAGATCGGCGGCGCCGCGTACTTGGCCAAACTGTCCGGCGCTGTCCCCAACGCGGCACACGCGTCGTACTACGGCGAAGTCGTCGCGGAAAAAGCCGTCTTTCGGCGACTGATCGAATCCAGCACGGAAATCCTCCGCGACGCGTACGATCAATCCAGCACCGCCAAAGAACTGTGTGCTCAAGCGGAACAAAAAGTCTTTGCGATCATGGACGGCCGGTCCAGCCAATCGCTGCACAGCCTTAGCGAAGTGCTTCACCAAGCGATGGACCGCATGGAAGCTCGCATGCGAGACGAGGTCACCGACGGCGGGGCCGAAACCGGGCTGACAGACTTTGACCAGATGACCGGTGGACTGCACAACGGCGAACTGATCATCCTGGCCGCTCGACCGTCGATGGGCAAAACGGCATTGGCAATGAACATCGCTGAACACGTCGCCATCGAACAAAAATTGCCCGTGCTGTTCGTCAGCCTGGAAATGTCGGGCATCGAATTGGCCGACCGGATGCTGTGTTCGCTGGCCCGCGTCAACGGTCACCGCCTTCGAAACGGAACCATTTCCTCCGACGACCAAGGCCGGTTGGTCCAAACGGCCAATGAGATCAGCCAAGCTCCGCTGTTCGTCGACGATTCACCCAGCCGGACGGTCAGCGAAATCGCGGCGGCCGCCCGGCGGATCAAACGTCGTGAAGACGAACTTGGCATGATCGTGATCGATTACTTGCAGCTGATCGAACCCGACAACTCACGCGACCCACGGCAAGAACAGGTGGCCAAGATCGCGCGGCGTTTGAAAGGCGTCGCACGGGAACTCGGCGTCCCGCTGTTGTGTCTGTCACAGTTGAATCGTCAGGCCGAAGACAGCAAGGATCACCGTCCCAAGCTTTCGCACCTGCGGGAATCCGGTGCAATCGAACAGGATGCCGACGTGGTGATGTTTGTGCACCGCGAAGAATACTATCACCGCGGCGAAGACCGGGCGCAGTTTGCCGGCCAAGCTGAAATCATCATCGCCAAACAGCGGAACGGTCCGGTCGGCGAAGTCGAATTGACCTGGGAATCCGACTTTACGCGGTTCACCAACCGGGCGCCGGAGCATCACAGTGAATTCGACGACTACGCCGAATTCACCACGCCCGGCGGCTGATCCCGAGCGGGTTTTCGCTGTGCCGATCGAATGGTGTCGCGGCGCACACGCTGCGCGATGAATACCGATCCGAAACCGGCAACCGGCGCGATTGACACCGAATCATTTCGACGGCTGAAGCACCCATTTGTAGAAGCTTTCCGACGGTCGATCGCGGTGAAAGATCAACCGCAGATGCCGGTCCAGCGGGTCCACATCGGGATCACGCAATTCGTCAGGCACCGTCGATGACTCGTCCGCGGCATTCATTCCCATCGAACCGTCGAACATGTCCAACTCGTTATCGAACCCCAGTTCGTCGGACTCATTCGCCGCCAGATCAGCGTCATCATCATCTTGCTTCGGCGACAGTCCTCGCCACGTGTCGGGCCAGTAAGATTCCGGCGGTTCATCCGGCAACTCGACATTGAATCCTTCGATTCGTCGTCCCCACAAAACCAGTTTCGATCCATCCGGCTTGACGCCAAAGGGCAGGGGGCCAATGCCGACGATTGCGTCGCGGGGCAAATCCATCTCCTCTTTGGCAAACGCAAGAACCTCGTCATATGACGAGGGCCAGCGACCGCGTTCTGTTTCGAATCGCTGGCAAACGAGTGCCAAACGGGCCAATCGAGTGTTCTCTTCCGCACGAATCACGGTCACGGCGATGGCCCTTAACGCCGGCAGCGTCATCGCCGTCGTCATGGTCTCGACTCGTCGCCAAATGTTTGCCGATTCAAGGGTGGACTCCATGTCGGCGTTGGCTTCCGCCGCCGCACGCAAGAAAGTCACCGGATCATCGGTCGGCAAAGCGAGGAATCTTTCATACCACCGAAGGGTCTCTAATTGATCGCGAGGCCCAGCCATGCCCAGCATTTCACGAGTGATGCCATCGGGCAATGTCCCATCCTCAAAGACGGTCAACGCCACAACCCGTTCGCCGATCATCGCCTGTCGAAACGCTTGGTCCCAAGGAAGCGCACGATCCAGGTCCGCCAAAAGGCTGTCGATCTGATCCGCATTCAATCGTCCAAGCTGCACGACACGACGCAATTCTTCCAAAGCGACGTTGAACACACCCAGCCGGATCAGTTGGGGGAACACCATCAGTTCGCCTTGCAGCGTTCTTTCAAGGGCAAACAATTGTCGGACGGACTGGACGCTTGCGTTGATGTCACCGCGATCGATTGCGTCCAGATGGGTCAACGCCAGGATGGAAGCGATCTCGCGAGCCACATCGGCCGCCGGCGGAATGGTATCGACGCCGGCATAGGTCATTGGCGTATGAATCGGCCCGGCCTCATCAAGCACCTCGGCCAGATCATCACGCAAAGAGCCCGTTTCATCCAAGAATCGCCGCGCTGTTTCGCGTTCGCCCCAAGGTTCACCCGCCCACAGAGGTTGGCAAGCAGTGGTAACGTCGACCCGTGGCACACCAGCAACTCGATCGGGATAGCCGGATTCGGCGCGAAACCGGCGGATCACATCAACCCATGGTTTGGTTTGCTGGTCGGATGCCAATTCCTGACGGTACATTTCCAAGGAATCGGGATCGATTGGCAATCCGGCATCTCGGATCGCCTGCTTCATTTCCGCGACTTGCGTTTTTGCCCCGCTCTGCCGGATCGCGATGACGATCAAAAGCGATGCAATGATACCGATGGCAATGACGAAAAAGCCGATCACCAACTTCTGTAGACAACCCAACCACCTGCGTTTGCTCGGACGCTCCAACGTCGAACTCATTCGATCAACCCATCCCGCCTTTGTTGACTTTCGTAAGCCCAAAAGA
>NZ_JAAXMS010000015.1 GCF_012290005.1 Crateriforma spongiae | reverse complement strand
ATGCTGTCTTGTTGCCAGGGGCCCCGCACCGGGATGGATTTGCCCAGACGCGTTCGAAGATCCGACGAATGGTGATTTCCTGTGAATGAAGGTTTCCAATGCCAGCCATTTTTTATTGTTGGATGCCCTCGTTCGGGAACCACGCTGATTCAGGTGTTCTTGAACCGGCATCCAAACGTCATCTGCCCGCCCGAAACTAAGCTTTTCTGTCGGTTTGATGGATGCCCCACTTGGATTAAGATCCGGACTCTTCAGAGAATCAATTCCGATCTTGGGATAAGCATTCCTCTTCGCCTGGCGAAGGAGTCTTGCGGTACTGAATGGGTGTTCCGGACGATGGTTGCCCAATATTCCTCGGTGAGGCCCGATGGGGCTCACGCAACGCATTTTGGGGAAAAGACCCCCGAGCACACGCCTCGTGTCGCACGTCTGCTGCACTTTTTTCCAAATGCTCGAATTGTTTTTATCTATCGAGATGGCCGTGACGTATCAGCGAGTCTGCAGAAGGTACCGTGGCTGAAATCTGATTTTCGTTCCGGACTGATTCTCTGGAAGCGATACTGTCGGCACCTTCTGTGGTGGCAACGCCGGCAAGATTCCCGTGTGTTGTTTGTTCGCTACGAGTCCTTCGTTTCTTCTCCCGTCTCGGAACTCAATCGCATCCTGTTGCACCTCGGGCTGCCCGGAGATGCAATTGATCTCATCTGCCGGCAACACGTTGATCGGACTGTCGTCCCGGAGAGGGAGCTCGACTGGAAATGTCGAGCACTTGGAAGGCCTGTCTCATGTCGTGTCGGACAATGGAAAAACGATTATCGACACATGGCGAAGGTTGCCGATGGTTTGATTGGAAGAGAGTTGCGACAACTAGGCTATGATGCAGCACCAATGAGTAGCGTTGTGTCATATATCCAGTGGGCTCGATCGATTGGTTCTATTGCACGTACTCTTGGAGGGGTGCCCCTGGACGTGTTGATGGCGGAATGCTCCTGTTTCCTTGTTGATAGATTGAGGCGTCAACGATTCGTCCCGTTGACGCGGGCCAAGGCGGCATCGGGCACACGTCTCGCCATGGATTGCAAACAGGACCCTTTCGCTCCTTCGTTTTTGGCGGGTGCTGAAAATGATCTGCCAGTTGAAATATTTGACCAGGAGTCAAAGTCGTGCAACTAAAGAGTGTGCTATTACGTACGTTCCTTTTAATGGTTTCCGTTTCTGTTGGAATGATTGGAGCAAAGACTTTAGGTTCGAGAGATGTGATTGCAGTCGAGCCTAGCCCCCTGGATAACATCGGATGTCGCTCCAATCATAACCATTCGTCTCGTTGACGATTTGTAATCGGTAGGAGCAGGTTTTTCTGTTTCAGGAGAATGATGATGATTCGTGAAGTTCGTCCCACGATCTTGTTTGCATTGGGGGTAGTGTTGCTATCACTTTCCCTGACGTCGTTTGCTCAAGCGGCGTGTTGGTGCGGTGGAACCTGCTCGGACGCAACCCCTGACGAGAATGGAAATTGCATCGGAACTTGTACGGGGTACTTTTGCAGCAATGACTGTGGATGCGAGCCAGACAGGAACGGATTGAACTGCGAGTGCGACAGTTAGTCGAAAACAGACGAACAAAGAAAACGTCTATACTTGAGATGAGGATTTGCACGGCCATTGTCGTGCGAATCTTATCTCGGTTTTGAGCAATCGTTCTGTCGCCCGATCGTTTGACTCCGGCCGAAGCACAAAGTATGTGACAATCAAGGCCCCCCCCGCCTTTCCTCGATGGTCATGGGCATTGGTTGTTTGATATGACGTGATGCTACTGAGAAAGGTGTATAAATATGGGTGCCGTAAGAATTCTTATCGTGAGTACGCTACTCGCGTCGCACGTCCTTCCATTGGCCGCTAAGAACACCGCTGGTGTACCTGCGGAAGTGCTGGAGTCTTGGCACGAACGACTGGCTGAGAGGCCGTCAAGCTCAGCCATCGTCACTGTTGAGGTAAAGCGACCCAATTCTCAAAATTCAAAGTCGGGTGATACCACCTATTGGCGTGAATTCATTGACGGTTCAAACTACAAAATCGAAGAATTTGCATCTTTGCAAGATGCGATCGACCGAAAGAACTTTGCTTCCGTGAAGATGCGGAATGATCAAGGATTGATCGAAATTGGTGCGAACGAAAATGGTCAGCTTTTTATTCGGCGGTTTATCCCAGTCGAGCAACTTGAAGGAGAAGGTGATACGCCGATCCATGCGAGGGTTTCTGACTTGGTTCTCGATCTTCCATGGATAGCTTGGGCAGTTCCATTGGGAGCGATCGAAAATTCTCAGCAGTATGACTTTGTGGGATGGGGGCCTGCAGAGGATGACGAAAATGGGTGGTCATGCAAAATTGATGATCTTTCAGAAGAGCCATCCAAGTTCTCAAAAGTTTCTTTAACGGTCGATCCTGAACATGGTTACCGGATTTCGCATTTGGAGGCCGATTTCGTGGGCAAACCTGAGAGGTATCGAAAGGTCCGCACGCTTAAGTATGACGAATCGGGGCTTCTGGTGTCTTCATTGACAGAATTTGTTGAACAGACGGAAAGAGCCCGCAAGGTCAATTGGTCATCGTCGGCCATGTTGAGCGATTTTGCTTCTTCTGTGCCGGCGGAAGAGTTTACGCCTGAGTTTTACGGACTGGTAACACCCTTTCAGAAACGACATTGGCTGAACTCGATGATGATTGCGGCCGTTTCATTTGCGCTGTTTTTGGCGGTCATTGTGTACGCGACATTGGATAGGCGACGTGCCGCAAGGTAGCTTATGTCATTCTGCTGTATTTTGTTGCCGGGTGTTTTGAGCGAATGTGTGAGTCATCGATCCAATGCGCCTGTTTTGACGCAGCGGTTTTTGTTCCATGGTTGATGGCCACGGTCCTGATGTTCAAGTCGCACTTGCGAATTGCAGGTCGGTGGTTTCCTGCCGGTGACATCTTGTTGCGCACCGAAGTTGCTTTGGTAGCATCGTTTTATTCACTTGTCGTCCATGCTTGTGTGTTGGGAGCACTGGGGATTCTCCATCCCTGGATCTTTTTGGGGACCATTTTATTGCAGGCCGTGGCGACCTTGCACTGGTGCGAGCCAGTCCCACTGGGCTCTCATGAAATACAAACTCCGTCGCAATTCATCTCCGTGACGTATTTTCTTTGGCTTGCGATTGCCTGCTTGGCGGTTTCATGGGTTTTAGTTCGAGGAGTCAATGAGTTTCCGACTAACTGGGACACGCTTTCCTATCACCTGCCCATGGTCGATGCCTGGATTTCAGAGGGCAGTATCTATACACCCAGAAACATGAAATGGTTTTTTCCGGGTAATAGTGAAGTGCTCATTTTGTGGTGTGTCGGTCTGTTTAGCGGAGACTTTCTGGCACCGATAGCGAACTTGATTGGAGTTTCGCTGTTAGTATGCAGTTCATTGTCTTTGCTGAAAATGTTGAATGTTTCTGGTTTGTTCCGACACTTGGTTTGTTTCGTGGTTGTCGCCAATGATGTCGTTTGGCACCAGCTTGTCGATAATAAGAACGACATCGCAGCGGTTGGTCTTGCAATTACGGCGTTGCATTTTTTCTGCGTATATTTGACTGCTGGTGAGGGTGCTAACTATCTCGTTTTGGCTTTTGCATCATTGGGTCTATTGGCCGGTGTTAAATATTATGCGGTGCCTTATGCGGTTCTGTTCGCGTTTGCGGGAATCTTCGGGATTGTTGTATCACGCAGGCTTGACCGCATTTCATGGAAGCAATGGGCGTTACTTGTGGCGGTGTGTTTAGCTCCATCATGTTGTTGGTACCTTCGTAATTTTGTTGTGACGGGATCTCCGCTTTTCCCGCAGTCTTTGATCGGGCAGGATCGGGGAACGGACGATGCGAGTTTGTTTGCGACTACCATATTGGGGCACGGCAATAACGAAAAGTGGTTTTTGCTTGCGCAAGCTATCTGGGGGCTGACGGGACCGGTGCATGTCGTCGCGTTGGTTGCCCTTCCCGCATCCCTGGCTCGTCTAGCGATCGGGGGCGTCTTTGGACTTGGGGGGAGCGCAAATGGCGTGCGTGACATGCGATCGGTTTTCTGCATTTTGTTGGTCGCCGCTGCCGGTTCTGTTCTGTTGTATTTGGTGACGCCGTTTGCAATTGGCAGCAATGGTACGAACATGGTTTTTGTTTCGCATGGTTACGTAACGGTCAGGTTGGGGCTGATCTGCCTGACTGTTGTGCTAATCGTTGTCAGTGTTGCATTTGAGGGTGTTTTTCGATCGGCAAGGTGCATGGAGATTCGCGGAGATCGAGGGATGGGAGTACTACAATGCCATTCCATTCGATCCATTTGCGCCTTGTTGATTCTAGCGATTGCTACCGCGTGGCAGTTCTTACGAAGAATGATCCCGAGTGTAGATCTATTGCAGGTAAACCCTATGGGGGTGAACCTTTTTCCAGAGGACCCAGCGATTCAAAAACATGGGATCGCAACATGGGGGATTGCGACTGTTTTCTTTTTGGGTTTGGTAGTGGTGTCTCTCTTCTGGCATCGGGGAAGATTCGGTTTTTCGTGCCCAAGGTTCCTCGTCGCCGGGGGCATCGTGGCGGTCTGCGTTGCGGTTGGTGTGCGTTCGGCGATCTGGCATCAGGGGTTCGATACATTTTATGGGAGGTTTTTGGGAATGGATGCCTTGCCCGCGTTGAAAATGCTTGAACAACGCAAGGAGCTTCATCGGCCGTCGATATTGGTGACGGGGCAACGTAGCTATCCATTCGCCGGGTCGGATCGACATCGGCAACTTGGCCAGTGTTATTCAATGCCTGCTTTGAAGTCCCGGTTTGAGGGCACCGCCGAAACGATCAGATTTTTTCGACAGCAAAGAACGGACCTCGTCGTTCTACGTAATTCCGCCGAATGGGAAAGTCTGTCTATTGCTCCCGATCTCGTTTCGAAGATTAGCAAACTAGAAGTGACAAACGAACGATTCCTGATTTACAGTTTGCGCCAAGACGTGATTGAGGATTTGTTTGCAACCAGTGTTCAGGATATTGGACGGTGATCGCGGGCGTGTCCGTCAAATGGCGCTCCATCGATTTCCCATCCTGATTCCGGATGTTCGATTCTTTGTCCACGCGGCCAACGAATCGAATTTCTTCGCGACTTCAGTTGGCAGTCTGCTCGGGTGGCGGATGGTCCGTGTCGAGTGGGCCTTGTGTTGACCCGCTCGGTTTTGTCGGACATCTCTGGAGCCGAATCGAGGGCAACCGGGAGTCCAGGTTGCCTTTAAAAATCAAGCCATCATCAACATCGGCAGGATTCCCCGGTGGTCGTCGATCGTGCATTCAGGCATTGCATCCGGATCGTGGCCAATCAGGCTACCCGTCGGTCCACAGCATTTCTCGCAAAGCACGAGAAGGGGAGGAAACCAGCATCACCGACGACCGAACCACCAGGTGTTTGCTAGCAATAGGGGGCTAGCAAGAACGTGCCTTCGTCATGGCGGGGGCTAGAGATGGCAGGGGCGTTCCCATTCCAGGAAAGTGGCAACTCCTTTGCGAATTCGTCCAAACAGGTTCAGAGCCTGATTCGTAACTGTGAACACAGGGATTCACGACGTTCTCAAAGCCACCCGGAAGTGCCGGCGTTGGTGAAGGGGAAAGAATTTGCAAAGCGGAGGTAAGTTTTTCTCTCGTGGTTCGAAATGCGAATCGGGTCAGACACTATTTTGGGATTTGTAAACCAAGAACTGCATAGGGTTTACGAAGATTCATTGAGATGACGGCCTGCAAAATGGCACACCGTCTGCATTACCGCTGCACCGTACCGACGAGTATCAAGCAACGTCGGGAAGGAAAAGGATCAACCATCACAACGCCTGAGGGCAAAGGAAACTGCCATGTTAGTTTTGACTCGTAAAGCCAAAGAACAAATCGTTATCGGCGACGGCATCACGATTACCCTGGTGCGTGTCAAAGGAAACAGCGTTCGCATCGGCATCGACGCCCCCAAAGATGTCCGTGTGGTTCGCGGCGAGTTGGCGGAAAAGGACCAACAGCGACAAGCGGACGATGGTGGGAAGTTGGACGTCGTGTCGGGGGCCGAAGACGTCGATGCGTATCCGAAGGCACGTCGATCCATCGCCGGAAAGTTGCGATGCGAAACCAGCCGCGACGGCAAAATCGTCTCCGGCCGCGTTTCGATGCCCGGGCGTCGTGGTGCGGAACCGACCAATCGGCTGGCCGCGATGCCGCATGCCGGCAAGATTTCCCCGACCGCTGGCATCAGCCAATCGGCCGGACCTTTGGCAGGATTTGGAACGATCCGCTAGCGTTCAACCGGACGCCTCGCGGCGTTAGGTTTTTCGGCGGGCTGCCCGGATTGACGACGTGTCAACGTTCACCGCGTTGCCGTTGCGGCGGAAATATCGCTGGCTTGGCGGATCGGCGTTGCCAAGTGTGCGGGTTCGGTGTTTGAACCTGGACCACTTTCGGTTTGTAGGGCAACCCGGTTCTTGGCATCAAATTCTTGCAGGTGCTTCAATAAGATTCGGCGGACTTCGAAAATGGCTTGTCCGGTCATGTGCAATGAAACGTGATCGGCATCCACCACCAACTCACTTTCAACATCGTTCATCGTGGCACTGGCGTATTCCACGACGCCGTCGCCTTTGTGTTTGGATCCCACGATCAACGGCGGATCTTTCAAGACTCCAATGATGTTGTGGTAACGTGTTTGCGGCGACCGTTCGGCCGCCAACATGACTTCGAAAATCGGGGACTCCGGTGCCAGTGAATCGATCGCTGTTGCCTCGGTCAACAAGTGGCTGTTGCGAAACAGTCCCGGATTGGCACCCACCATCGTGCGTCCGACGGACATCGCCATGTTGGGCAATTTAATGAACGTCTCGCCCAGCCATTTGGTGATGCTGTTGGCAAAGTCGCTGCCGCGGTGCGGCGTGCCGATGGTGATCACCCGACTGACCGATTGGTTGGGGTGAAAGAACATTGCGCTGACCAACTTGGCCTTTTGATCTTCAGGACCTTGCAGTTCTTCCGGCGGACGGTCGCTGATGATTTTCCAAAACTTGTCTTCGCTCTCGATCGTTTGAAACCGGCTCAGCAGCCCGCCCATGCTGTGCCCCACCAAGACCATGTCATCCAGTGGTCGGTCATCGCCCATCGGGTCGAACGTTTGCCGCATTTCAGCCAAGTCGGTGCGCAATTGAGTCGCGCTTAGCCAGAACGGTTGTCCGGACGGGTACAGATAGAACCAGAACTGATAACGTTCCCGAATCTCGGGAAAACTGCGCAAATCATTGAACATGTCCATCCAGGTGATCGGGCTGGACCAAAGCCCGTGGACCATCAACACCGGGATACGGTTCGGGTCGTAGGGTTCCAACATGAAGATGCCGCGGTTTTCTTCCACCATGTTGGGACGAACCAGACCCAATGTGGGGCGATCGCGTTCGCGGTATTCCGGGCTGTCCAGAAAGAACGCCAATGGGGTGGTCAGGTCGGTTTCCAGCGGCACCCAGTGGTTGGCGAGTTGAATTTGATTGGCCTGCAGTGGGTCAAAGAACTCCAAAACGCAGACCGGAGTTTCGCCAGGTTTTCGATCCTCTCGCGGCGTCGGGCATCGCATCATCGCGGTCACCGCATAGCTGAGGCCTTCGGGGTAATAGCCTTCGCGGTGATCGCTTTCCGATCCCGCGCGCCGGACGGCGATCAGCGGAACACCCAGCCCATAGGTCGTGTGTCGGTTCCGCAGGGTTTGAATGTCGTAGTCGCTGACGAACTCATAACGTTCAAATTCGGACGGTTTCCATGCACCCCGCATTTCCGTGCGGACGATGAATTCTCGTTCTGGCGTGCGAATGGTATAGGTTTGACCGGGTTGGAATCGATTCTCGCGACAAAGCAAACGCAGGGTGTCTTCCAGCGATTCGTTGTACAAATTGCACACCGATCGGAACTGGGGGTCATACGGGTTCCGCGTGTTGCTATAGGCGTCGGAAAACAGATAGTCATAGCTGTTGGTTAGTGCGATGCCGTAGTGATTCAAGGCATCGCTGACCTCGCCGGTGCGTTCTGATTTCTTCCCTTCGACGTACGCCAATTCGCTTAGCGCGTAGACCAATTCCGGATCGGGGGTCTCGTGGATTAGCCGGCGAATGTTGGAAAGGCAGGTTCGACAGTCTGTCTGATAATTGCTTTCCAGGCCGTAGCGGCGAAGCGTGCTCCAGGTCCGATCGCTGACTTTCGGCCCGCTCAGTCGCATCAAGTTCAGCGGGCGGCTGAGCGGATTGTCGCGGACGTTGCGGTCGACCAGGTATTTGGTTGTCGAACAACCCGGTCCAGCGGCCAGAAGAATCGCCAGCCAGATCAAGGGCCATCGTTGACGACATGCCCGAGACCGGCGATGCGGAACTTGCCAATCCCGATCGGTCCGCCAGCGACACCATGGGCGTCCACGATTCGGATGGAAATCACCTTCCATGGCTGGGGCGGTCGCGACTGTGGCTGGTTCCGTGGGACGGGGACTCGGAATGGTTCGGGCGGGCCATACGGCTTCATTGCCATCGATGGAACGCCGGAAACTCGGTAGCGTGACGGTAGAAAAATTCGTCCCAGGGTGTCAACGGACATCGCGATAGCGGCCATTGGCGGGGTTTCAGGGCGGACGAGCCCGAGTGGTGGCACACACAAGTTTCACCTCGGGTTCGGCCGTCGCGGGCAAGACGATTCGCGGTGTTACGGGTATCCTAGAGGCGACCGAAACAAAATTCCCGCCGGCGTCCGCCCGTTTGTCGATCGACGATGGTGTCGCGTTGCGACACATGCGTTGCGATACACCTCGGACCGAACGCCGAATCGATCCTGACAAGTATCAATATCCATGGAATCACTTCGCCAATACGTCCGAGACATTCCGGATTTCCCCAAACCGGGCATCTTGTTCCGAGACATCACGCCCATGCTGGCGAATCCCGAAGCCCTGACGGCTGCGGTCGATGCGATGGCGGCCCCCTTTATCGATGCCGGCGTGGAAGTCATCGCGGCGGCCGAGGCTCGCGGTTTCATCTTTGCGGCGCCGTTGGCGATGAAGCTGAACGCCGGTTTCGTGCCGATCCGGAAACCCGGCAAACTGCCGTTTGACATGCACTCCTTTGCCTACGAACTGGAATATGGCACCGATGAACTGCAGGTTCACGTCGACGGTGTGAAAAAGGGCCAACGGGTGCTGTTAGTCGATGACCTATTGGCCACCGGTGGCACGATGGAAGCGTGTTGTCGTTTGTTGGAAAAGTGCGACGCCGAAATCGTCGGCTGCTCTTTCTTGATTCATCTAGAGGTCCTCGGCGGCGCCGCACGTTTGTCACCCTATCAAGTCCAATCGGTCTTGACATACGGACAGGATGATGAGGAAGCCGAACTGAGTATCCAAAATCGTCAACCGGGTCCGTCGGTCTAGTTCAAGATGGATGTCGGTGTGTCGCCGAAAGTAAACCGAGTCGAATTCGATGCACGACTGGTCTGATATCACCAATTTGCCAGACGATTTCGACCAGCGGGTTCGCATGTTCCCGCTGCCGGAATTGGTCGTGTTTCCTCATGCAATGCAGCCGCTGCACATTTTCGAACCGCGATACTGTGACATGCTGCGTGATGCCTTGGCATCGGATCATTTGATCGCGATGGCAACGGTGAAGTCCGGCAAAAGCATCGATTTGAAATCGGGCAAGTCGCCGGTCGTCGGGCCCGCGGTCGAAGAAACATTGTGCATCGGACGGATCGTTTCACACACCGAATTGGAAGGCGATCGGCACAACATCCTTTTGGTGGGAATGAAACGCGCGACGATGATCGATGAAATCGATACCGGTCGCACGTTCCGTACGGCGTCGGTCGATGTGATGGACGACTACTATCCGCCGGCCAACGTCGCCCTTCGTAATGAATTGAAAGACGATCTGTTGCGTGCCTTCGCGTCGATCATCCCCCAGAGCGCCAACGTGCAGAAAAACCTGCACGATCTGATGGCGGGGCAAATGACTCTGGGCCCCATCACGGACATCATCAGTTACACGATGCCGTTCGAAGTGGACGAAAAGATTCAGTTGTTGGCCGAACCCGACGTCGACAAGCGAGCGGCTTTGCTGATTCAGTATCTACGCAGCGGAAAAATTCAGCTGCATTCGGTTTCGATCGAAGAACAGCAGGAACAGAAATCACAATCGGTCGGCAGCATGATACGCGCCAACCGAAGCGATCAGTTCCCGCCGCCGTTCAGCATGAACTGACGACCGGCGTTGTGTTTTTGCGTCGGCGAAACCAGCCGACCGCGACGACGCACAACGAACCCAGACCCGCCATCGATGTGGGTTCGGGAACCGCGGTCGGATTGATCTGCCCGATCGACGGTGAAAACGCGTCACCGGAAAACGAAACATCGCCGGCGATGTCGCGACCGTTCAAGTTAAAGATCTGGCCGTTGTCAGGACTGTTAATCGCGTACCAGTCACCCACACTGGCATCGCGGAAAACTAATCGTGGTTCGTCCCCGGTGAACGCGAAATCCGCACCGCCCAGTTGTTGACCATAGGTAAGGTTGTTCTGTGTATCACTACTGTCAGTGATACCGATGGCGTCCCTGACATTGGAAATCGATGCCAAGTTGTCGATGATTCCGTCGTCATCGCCGTCCAAGTCGGTTACGCCCGCTTGCCCGGTGAAATCGTCGACCAGCGCAACCGTCAAGGTTGGGTTTAGAAACGGGCGATGGTCAAAGACATAGATGCCGTTGCTGTCGAAGGTTCCGTCGATCGACAGAGCCCGGTCAACCAAACCATAGCTGCCGACTTCGCCGCGAATTGCCAGCAAGAATCCGCGAAACGGCATCCCCGCAACGCCGCTGAATTCCGACTGTGTCGTCAGCGGAGGCAGGCCAGGGATATCGGGTTGATATTCGCTGATCAGGACGGCCGGGGCGGACGATGCCCACAGGGTACCGATGCCAGTCAATAGAACCGTGATTGATTGGTAGATGAATGCGCGCATGGATGATTGAAATCGATTGATAGAGTTTGCAGTGGTTTGGGGGGAAGCACAGCCGGGCATGCATCGGATACCAATGCCAGCCCGGCGATCACTTGCAGTCGACGGTCGCAACACTTTGTTAGCGATAGATCACTGGACTTGGTCGACGATGGCGTCCATCCATTCTTCATCATCGTCCGCGCCCGATCGTTGGATGTCGGCGGCAACTTGGACCAACGCTTGATCAGTCGTATCGTTCTGCGTCGTTTGACGAGCCAGTGTGTTGATCACACGCAGGGCATCGATGGCGGTGATGCGGCCGTCGCCGGACACGTCGACCATCGGATGGTCGGCCGACGTCTGCACCGACGCCGATTCGCCTTCGGCAGTCATTAATTGTTCGACGTCCACGTCGTCGCCGTGACGGGCCACAAAATTGATGACCATCAAGGCGTCCAGTGCGGTGGTGCGGCTGTCGCCGTTGACATCGGTCGGCATCACCGGGTTTTGGAACACACCGGCGATCACAGGAGCCGACAGCGGTGATTCGAATGCACCGCTGTCCGGGGCGTCGCCTTGCGGACGTGCGATGCCACGCTGATCAACGTCGACTCCGGCGGGATCACCCGATGCAAGTGCGGGGCTTCCGGCACTTAGAGCGTGCGTCATCGTCGGACCGCCGTTGTCAGAAAGCGGTTGCAATCCTGTGTTGGTCACATCCAATTGGTCGGTCGGCTGGGCGTTGGCAAAGGTCGCCCCCGTTGTGTCGCCAACGACGTTGAAACCGTCGGTGGTCACCGCACCATGGATATTGGGGCCATCATCCGCGTCATTCATCGCGATGATCGACGATCCAATGGTTGTCGAACCACCGTCGATCGTGTCGATTCCGCCACCGCGGGGCGAAGCGTTTAATGCGACGGTGGAACTGACCACTCTTAGAGTTCCGGTGCTGCTGTTCCAAAGTCCGCCGCCTTCGTTGCCCGATTGGTTTTCACTGACGGTGGTGTTAATGACATCCACGATCGCATCGCCGCCCAAGTGAAGCCCGCCGCCGTTGCCCGGCATTGCCATGCCGTCGGGCCCAGTGACGTTGCCAACAAGCAAGACACGTTCGATGGTGCTTTCGCTGCCTCCGGTGACTTCGATGCCACCGCCGGCGCGGTTGGACGTGTTGAATCCAACAGTTGCATCGGAGATCTCCAGCGTTCCGCCAAGATTCATGATCCCGCCGCCACTGCCGCTGGTTCCATCGGCCTGGTTTTCCGAGATCGTTCCGCCGGAAATCGTTAGTGAACCACCGTTGTTGAAGATGCCGCCGCCGCCGTCGTCCGCGGCATCACCACTTGCGACATTGCCCATCAGATCGGTGGACAGAACGGTCATCATTCCGCTGCCGTTCCACAGCCCGCCACCTTCGCGGCCGGCATGGTTTGATTCGATTCGGCTGTTTTCGATCACGGCGTCGCCATCACCCGTGATGTGCAGGCCGCCGCCATTGCCGGGGGTTGCAAAGCCGGATGGGCCGGCGATGTTGGACACCAAGTCGACTTGGCTGAGCGTGGTGATGGAGTTCGGCGTCGCTTCGATTCCACCCCCGGCACGACTGGCAATGTTACCGTCAATCAAGGTGTTGCTGACTTCGACGGTTCCGCCGTCATTCAAGATGCCTCCACCGCTTCCCATCGTTGTCGGGAACACAACTTGCCCTCGGAGTTCCCCACCAGGGTTCGTTGTCGAATGGAGGTTGATGTAGGTTCCGCCCGCGGCGAAGTCGGCAAAGTTGGACTCGGGCAGTTCGACATCATGCAGTCGCAAGCGAATGGAATCGCCGTCTTGGACGAAGTTTTCCACACCCAGATTGACGATGACCGGGCCGTTGGCATCAGCGGCGGCAACATGAAGGTGGGCACCGGTCAGTTCGGGCAAGCTGGTGTCGTCGTCCAGTTCGATACCGCGGACGATCACGTCCAAATCAAAGGTGCCGGCATTCGGATCGTATTGGATTGCGGCCGTCCCGGTTGCGGCTGTCGCGACCGAGGGAACTTCGGCGTCGCCGGACAGAGTGACCAGGGTCGATGCCGTCGCTCGGTTGTTCGTCAGGGTGGATGAATCGATTTGGATTGTTCCGCCCGCGTTGAAAACGCCACCGCCACCCTGGTCGACTCCATTACCAGCAGCGACGTTGCCATCGATCTGGGTTCCCGAAACCGCCATCACTCCGGTCCCGTTCCAAAGCCCACCGCCTTCGCTGGCGGCGAAGTTATCGCGAACGGTGCCGCCGATCACCGCGACGGTGCCCTGACCCGTCACATGCAGACCACCACCGTTGCCGGGCGAAGCCGATCCAACCGGCCCGGCGGTGTTGGATTCCATCGTGACGTCGATCAGGGTGCTTTCGCTGTCCGTGGTCGCCTCGACGGCCCCTCCGGCGCGATTCGCAACGTTTTCGGAAAGATTGGTGGATTCGACTCGCAGGATCCCATCCAGGTTCAAGATCCCGCCACCGCTTCCGCTGGCACCATTGGCGACGTTTCCGGTGATGTTTCCGCCGTTGATGATCAGCTGGCCGGTGTTATTGAAGATGCCACCGCCGCCGTCGTCGCCCGTATCACCGCGGGCGATGTTGTCCATGACGTCGACATCGACCAACGTCATCAAGCCTGCACCGTTCCATAGTCCGCCACCTTCGCGGTCGGCCAGGTTGCCCATGACGGTTCCGCCTTGAATTTCAACCGATCCGCTACCCGTGACGTGAAGCCCGCCACCGTTGCCCGGGGCGGCGGCGCCCATCGGACCGGCCTCGTTTTCCATCAAATCGACGTTGGACAATACCGTGTCGCTCTCACCGGTGACTTCGATGCCACCGCCGGCACGTGAAGCCGAGTTGTTACGGATCTGTGCACCGGAGATTTCCAGCGATCCACCGAGGCTGAGGATGCCTCCACCACTTCCGCTGGCGCCATCAGCCACATTGGATTCGATCACACCACCGTCGATGACGACTTGACCGCCGTTGTTAAAGATGCCGCCGCCGCCGTCATCGGCCGCATCTCCTGAGGCACTGTTTCGCTCGATGGTGGTGTTGATGACTGTCATGGTTCCCGAGCCATTCCACAGTCCACCACCTTCGGCCGCCGCGATGTTCTCGCTGACGAAACTGTCGGCGATCAAAACGTCACCAGCACCCGTGACGTGAATTCCGCCACCGTTTCCTGGCGCGGCGGCCGATGCGTCCGCTGCGATGACGCCAGCGTTGTTGTCGCTCAAAAACACGTTCTGCAGCGACAAGCCTTGGACGCCAGGAGCATCCGAAGCATCTTCGATTCCGCCTCCGGCACGACTGGCGACGTTGTCCGTGATTTCGGAATCGATCACGGAAACCTTGCCCGCGTTAATATTCAGGATGCCGCCACCGCTGGCACCGGTTCCCGCCGCAAAGTTGCCGGACACGATGGAACGATTGACCGTGACCAAACCGCCGTCGTTGGCAATCCCGCCGCCTCCACCCGCGGTTCCCGTCGTCGCATTGTCAGTGATCCGGGCGTCGGTGATGGTCAGCAAGCCGCCGTTGTTGAAAACACCACCGCCGCCTTCGGTATTGGTTTCGCCACCGGCCCGGTTGCCGACGATTTCCGCGTTTCCGGCGATCGACATCACGGCCCCGTTTTGATTCCAGACTCCGCCACCCTCGGACGCTGCGAAGTTACCCGCGATGACCCCACCAAAGATGGCGACTGATGTTGCCGAAGCGCCACCGGTCACGTGGATACCACCTCCGTTGCCCGGCGACGCCGAACCGCCAGGCCCGGCAACGTTGGCGTCATCGACGGCGAATCCGCCCAGCATCACATCGGTAAGCGTCAGCGATCCGGTGCCCAGTTCAATGGCGCCGCCGGCACGATTGGCCACATTGCCCGACATGGTTGTCGATTGAATCGATACCGAACCACCCGAGGAAAGAATTCCACCACCACTGCCGCTTGCACCGGAGGCGGTGTTGTCCGTGATCGAACCACCGATGATCACCAAGTTCGCACCGACGTTGTTGATTCCACCGCCTCCTTGGTTGGCTGCGTCGCCAGTTGCGACGTTAGAAACGATGTCCACGTCGTGCAGTTCCAACGACGTCGCGCCCGCGACATCGATCGCCCCGCCCGACACCGCGAAACCACCGGTCAGCGTCAAGCCGGAAAGTCGGACCGGACCTGCATCGGTGATGGAAAACAGCCGACTGCCACCCTGTGCATCGATCTGAATTGATTGGCCGAAAGATGGTTCGATAGCGACCGAGTCGGTCAATGACAGTTCACCATCGGTCAGGCTGATCGTGGCGTCACCGATCGAAGGGCTAAACCATATGGTGTCGATTCCCGCGGTCGCACCGACTTGGCCCGCCGCTGCCTCGTTGACTGCGCTGTTGGAATTGGCCGCCTGGATTGCTTCACGCAGACTGACAAAACCATCCGCCGCGACCACGTCGTCGACCGTATCCACGATGTATCCGGTCAAGACTCGTCTTGCTTCCAGCGGTTCAAGTCGACTGCGACGAACCTTTCGGCGTCGCAACCGCGATTCCCTGGTGAAGCAAGTTGACGGACGACGTTTATGGTTGGATTGGCGCAGGTTGCGTTTCAGCATGAATCAGCTCTTGTTCGGGAATCCGGAGGGTTCGCCGACGCAAGCATCCGAGTCTGATCATCGCTCCGACCACCTGCGTCGCGAAAGGTACGGACAGTGGTGGCGCAGCGGATGCAAAAAGCTGAAAACTTTTTCGTAGATTTCCTAAAGCTGATTCTCGAACCAATCGGTCAGATCTTCGCTGACCAAATCGGCATCATCCAGCGATCTTCCATCGCGTGGGGACTGTGGACCACGTTCGATCGTGACGGCGATGCGTTGGATGGTGGTGTGCAAATTCGGAATGTCTAGCACACGAGTCCGATCACGGTCGTCGTCACCGCCGACTTGTCCGGCAAACGTCCAATGTCCGGATGGATCCACCAGCCAAATGGCATAGAAAGCGTCACCGTCCAGTGGATCCCAATTGACCGCATGGACATGCAGTTGGTTGGCCACACGGTCGATCCAAAATGATGCCAGCGGTTGTGTGGGTTCACGCCGATTGACGACCGATACCAAACGCTGATTCGGGTCAGACATCGATTGAAAACGCGGTGGCAATGGATCGGTTTGACCGTGTGTGCTTGCCGATCCCAATTCCAGATGATCGTCGGATCGGGGAATCATGACGATCGCCATCGCGAAACCGGCGGCGGTTGCCAAAGCGGGAATCATCCAACGCTTCAAAACATCCAGATTCTCAGATCCGGCCCC
Source organism: Crateriforma spongiae (assembly GCF_012290005.1). Classification (NCBI taxonomy): domain Bacteria; kingdom Pseudomonadati; phylum Planctomycetota; class Planctomycetia; order Pirellulales; family Pirellulaceae; genus Crateriforma; species Crateriforma spongiae. Next base: position 17,325 of record NZ_JAAXMS010000015.1, on the reverse strand, counting down.
CGATCCCTTTGCGTGTCTGGCCGGCGCAAAATAGTCGTCGTCGATCGCGTGATGGATCTCTTGTTCGATTGATTCGATCGTCGCAGCACTCGGGCGATGTTCGGGTGCCGATGTCAGCATCGCCGCGTGGGCAGCGGACAAACTTTCCAGCAATTCACGGCAATCTTGGCACCCCGAATCCAGGTGATTTTCCACCTGTCGGGCGACCGAAGCCTCCGTCTGGCCGGTCAGATAATCCACCAAGTGCTGCTGGCAATCGTGACAATTCATGACGTTTCAGTGTGCTCGATCGACTCGAAAGAAAAGCGAACGTTGGAAATCATTTCAGTGTTCCCTCGTGCCGGAATCGGTGTCCGTTCGCAACCGATCGGCCAAATCGGCCAACCCACGACGGATGTGACTTTTCACCGTTCCCAGTGGCAATTTCAACTTTTGGGCGATCTCACGATGGGTATGCCCTTGGAAAAAGGCCAAGGTCAGCGCGGATCTGGAATCATCCGACAACCCAGCCAAACACCTTCGAACCTGTTGTGCGTCTTCTTGTGCCGCCAGGTTTTGACTCGGGTCCGTCGAATCCACCAGGCTATCCACCGTAGGCGTCATTGGCGGATCCAAGGAGGCTTCAATACGCACTCCCGCTCGAGAGCGGCGGAGGTGATCCCGAGCGCGACTGCGGGTCAGGATCGTCAAATAAGTACGCAGTGAACCTCGCTGCGGATGATAGTTGTCCGGACTTTTCCAAAGTTCGATGAAGACTTGGCTGGTCACCGCTTGGGCATCGCTGTCTTGGCCACAAATCGAATGGGCGATCGCATAGACCAACGAAACGTGCCTGCGATACAAACATCGCAGCGCATCGGTTTGGCCGGAAACCATCGCGGCCAGCAACTGTTCGTCGGACTGGGATTCCGTCATGGCGATCGAATCAGAGCGATAGAGCAGGCTGATCGGAATCCGCCGGTTCGACCGCGGCATCTGCCGGCACCACCGCCAAAGGTGTCACCGCTTCGGTCATCCAGCATCCATCGAACGGAGGCTCGTTTTGCCGAATCAGATAGAACTGGTACGCACGTGTCTGGCCATCGGCGTTATCAATGGAAACCAAAACCATCGCTTCTTCACCGCGAATCTGTGGACGCCCGATCAAACCATGGCGGTGGCCGATCAGGGCGGCAAAGGGTGGTTCGACCACCAAACGTTGAAATCGCTCAAACGGACCGGTCAGTCTGCGATTCGATGGCGAAGCAAACGCAAAACAGAGTTTCAGCCGTTCGGGATCCAAGGCGGCCTGACGCATCGATTCCAACTGTATCGCAACGACCTCGGCCGGCCCCAATTCCGGTCGGACTTGCTTTTCAAATTCGGCAAGGTCCAAGGGGCTTAACGCGGATGTTGAGGCCGATGGATCTGGTTGAATCAATCGCCAACTGATCCCCGCGATCAGGCCAATGCCGACAAAAGCGCCGATGGGCAAGAGTTTGCGAAAACCGGTGGGCACAGTTTGGGCGTCTCAGAAAATGCGGAAAAGACCGCGATCACTGTCACGGCCTGAAGATGGCATGCCTGGGCGTAAAAAAACGCCGACCCCATCATAGGGACTGGAATCACAAACGTGTCCGATCGACGTTTGAATCCACATGATTCCAGATCGATACCGCAAAGAACTAACCGACCGTGGCTAGGTCCGCTTTGAGTGCTTCGTTGATCGCCCGACTGCCGGTCAGGTTTTCAAAGGCGACGCCCGCATGATGTCTGCTTTCGCAGCGGCGTGCCCAGCGGACTTTGACCGCAGCGCTCGGTCCTGTCGGAAGTGTGACCAATACGCGTTCGCCCATTTCCAATGCTTCGTCCGTGGCAATTTGAAGACCGCTGCGCGAAACGTCGATCAGCTGGGCACTGTTGATCGGCGGTTTTCCGGCGGTGCGTCGCACCGTGACGTCGATGCCGACGACTTCGCGCGGATGTTCACGACGGCTGATATGTCCTTCGTGGATCAGACGCTCCAGCAAATCAGGACGCAATTGGCGGCGGAACTTCATCCCGAAACTGCGTGACGAAAGCGATGTGTGTTTGTCCCAGCAGATTCGACCCGCAGCTTCGACCACCACATCGTCTCGGCTACCGAAAATTCGAATGATGCCAACTTGCGGACGGATTTCTGGGGGAAGATCGGCCTGAACCGCGCAGCCCGACTGGCTGACGTCAATGATTTGTGAATCGAATACCTTCGGTTGATCGTCGAATCCGACGATCAGTTCGGCCCACAGGGACATCGAACTGGTCCATCGGTAACGATCGTCTTTTCGCTGAGGCGCTTGTTCGTCGGACATGAAAGGAAGAACCGAGGCTGGGCCATTTGCAGGTGCAGGGAAACGACACAAGGATCACTGTTCACCGTCAGCCCTTGTGCCATGGGTAACCTAGGACACAAAACCTGCGTCCGACCGCTGACACTGCCGCTTTCAGACCCCCCAAGCGGAGAGATTCAACAGTGACCGCGACCGGTTGTAACGGGTATGCGATTGGTTCCGGCGAATTGGGAATCTCGACGCCACCGCGTCTTAGCCAAATCCGCAGCGGAGGCAGGCCTGATCAGAGACGTTGTCCCATCGCGGTGACTGTGGAAGGATCGCTAGCCGAGCCGGTATACTTCGTGCGGCAGGCGGATCAACGACGCTTGCCGTCGAATGACGACCGCGAATCCGTCGATTAGCCCAGTCTGTGACCGGGTGCGATGCGAAAGTGGGCGAGTTGAAAAAAAATCACCCTCCCATGACGACGCGACGGTATTCACTTCGTCGCGACGTTGCCATCGAAAGGAATGGTCCCTATGGACTCTGTTGCCGACACGCCATCTGGCAGGCATTTTGATGATTCTTCGCACTGCCTGGCGGCACGCGAAGCTCCCATGCACGTTGATCCCAATGAACCGAAGGGGGACGGCGCCGATTTGAAACGGATCGAGGCGGCCGTTCGCGTCATCCTGGATGCGGTTGGCGAAGATCCGAATCGTGAAGGCCTGCTGGAAACCCCCGCACGGGTTGCCCGGATGTACGCGGAGATGTTCGCAGGATTGAAAGTCGATCCGGGCCGTCACTTGGCCAAAGTTTTCACTGAGGATTACGACGAAATCGTTTTGGTTCGCGACATCAGCTTCTGCAGCATGTGCGAACATCACCTTCTGCCGTTCACTGGCAAAGCTCACATCGCTTACCTGCCGGACGGAAAAGTTGTCGGGCTAAGCAAACTTGCACGCGTGGTTGAAGAAGTCGCCCGGCGCCCGCAAGTCCAAGAACGAATGACACAAACGGTGGCCGACCTAATCGAAACGCGTTTGTCTGCTCGTGGTGTCGCCGTGGTTGTCGAATCCACCCACAGCTGTATGACGATGCGCGGCATTCGAAAACCCGGAAGCCTTTGCATGACCAGCGCCATGCGAGGCGCCTTCCGCGATGATCCGGCGACCCGCGCCGAAGTCTTGGGGCTGATCAATCGATAAACCGTTTTCTGGAAATCATGAAACGGCTCGGCGCTCGTCCATGACGGCGGCGTCGAAACGAAAAAGATCGAACCGCTTTGAGATCTGGGAAATCAGATCCGAAGCGAGTTCGATTTTTTTTTGCGCAACGTTCGACGCGATTGGCGAAGGCGCGGCCTCAATTCGGGCAGGGTTCGGGAATCGCCGGTTCGTAAAAATCCGACTTAAGTAATCACATTGCGGACGCATCGCGGACGTCGGTCCGCGTCTAGAACTCCCCTGAGCAACCAGATAGGTGATGCAACCGGATTGGTGATGGACGCTATGGAAAGGTGTGAAGCGCGCACGAAAAAACCCGGCTTGGTAGGCGACGCACCAAGCCGGGTCTTCGCTGATATTTGGTGATGGATTCAGCCCGAAGGCATCTTTTCTGTTGGTTCGTTGCGAGACCACTTCCACAGATTCGATCTGCCCGGTCACCCGGACGCTCTTTCGAACAGCAGACCTATTCTAAGAATCCTTAGAAAGGAGGTGATCCAGCCGCAGGTTCCCCTACGGCTACCTTGTTACGACTTAGTCCCAATTGTCGAGCTGACCTTAGGCGCCTGCCTCCCGAGGGTTAGCTTGGCGACTTCGGGCCCTCCCAACTTTCGTGGCTTGACGGGCGGTGTGTACAAGGCTCAGGAACACATTCACCGCGGTATGCTGACCCGCGATTACTAGCGATTCCGGCTTCATGCAGGCGAGTTGCAGCCTGCAATCCGAACTGAGGCACGGTTTCTAGGATTTGCTCCACCTCGCGGTATTGCGTCCGTTTGTCCGTACCATTGTAGGACGTGTGCAGCCCTAGGCATAAAGGCCATGAGGACTTGACGTCATCCCCGCCTTCCTCCGGTTTGACACCGGCAGTCTCTCTAGAGTCCCCGGCATTACCCGCTGGCAACTAGAGACAAGGGTTTCGCTCGTTAAGGGACTTAACCCGACATCTCACGACACGAGCTGACGACAGCCATGCAGCACCTGTAAAAGAGCTCCCCGAAGGGCACCCCTCTATTTCTAAAGGGTTCTCAACTATGTCAAGCCTAGGATAAGGTTCTTCGCGTATCCTCGAATTAAGCCACATCCTCCACCGCTTGTGTGAGCCCCCGTCAATTCCTTTGAGTTTCAGCCTTGCGACCATACTCCCCAGGCGGAGCACTTAATGCTTTCGCTACGGCCGAGAAAATGTGGAAGTTTCCTCAGCCTAGTGCTCATCGTTTACGGCTAGGACTACCGGGGTATCTAATCCCGTTCGCTACCCTAGCTTTCGTGCCTCAGCGTCAGAAAAGACCCAGTGATCCGCTTTCGCCACCGGTGTTCCCTATGATATCAACGCATTTCACCGCTCCACCATAAGTTCCGATCACCCCTGTCTTCCTCAAGCTTGGTGGTTTGAAAGGCAGTTCCACGGTTGAGCCGTGGGATTTCACCTCTCACCTTCCAAGCCGCCTACGCACGCTTTAAGCCCAGTGATACCGAATAACGTTTGGACGGTTCGTGTTACCGCGGCTGCTGGCACGAACTTAGCCCGTCCTTCCTCTAAAGATTGGTCAACTACCGGAGAGAACCCCGATAGATTTCCTCCCAATTGACAGCGGTTTACAACCCGAGGGCCTTCATCCCGCACGCGGCATCGCTCGGTCAGACTTGCGTCCATTGCCGAAGATTCTCGACTGCAGCCATCCGTAGATGTCTGGGCAGTGTCTCAGTCCCAGTGAGCCGGGCCATGCTCTCACACCCGGTAGCCATCAAAGCCTTGGTGGGCCGTTACCCCGCCAACAAGCTAATAGCAAGCAGTCCAATCCTCAGGCGGAATCACACCATTTGATCCGTAGATATTATCCAGTATTACTGCCAGTTTCCCGACACTATCCTAGTCCTGAGGGCATGTAACTACCCGTTACTCTCCCTTTCGCCACTTTCCATCTCATAGCAAGCTAATTGATTTCTCGTGCGACTTGCATGCCTAATCCATGCCGCCAACGTTCATTCTGAGCCAGGATCAAACCCTTCAATTTTGTATCGATTCACCAGAAGAGACCCGAAGGACTCGACCGGGAGTAATCAAAGTTAAAACCGAAAGTTGATTCTGCTCTGGAGGCCTCGGTAAAAGCCTCCAGCGATTCGCCGTTTTGTACCGTTCAGTGGAACACCCGAAGGTGTCCCGTGTCGGTTAAACAAGCGATCTCGCAACTGCTGAACTCAACAGAAGTTCCATCACCAAATTGTCAAATATCGGTCGAAATTTTCACCTCAGCGAGTGCTGAAGGCGAAAATGCGATCCGCAGAGTTTTGCGGATCAGCCGGCGACCGTCAAGCCCTTTGGTGAAAAAAAGCTGAAAGCTTTTCGCCGCGTTTGGCGGCCTTCACCGGGCTGCTTGTTCTTGGCGAACAAGTGGTTGCCGTTCAAGTGAGGCGGAAAGATATCGGTGACTTCGCGTCGCCGCAATAGGCTTTGGGGAATTTTCTAAGAATTCTTTTCCCGCACGCGTTTCGGCCCGGTATCGACGGGCTTTTTCCCGTGTTTTCCGCCTTCTGCCCGACACGCAGCAGCGTGCCGATGGAGACAGTTCTTCGTCGCGGTGACCCGCATCGCTCCAGCAATTCGCCCGATTTCTTTCCTCAGGCTCTACCGCGCCGGTCTGGCCATCGAGATCCAGGGCTCCGCCCAGCGGTTGTCCGGCGAGTTTCCGTCGCTCTGGCGGTCTTGCGGAGTCAACGTTTGTCGCCGAGACGAGGGGGACACGTGGTGATCGGCCGGTAACGTGTCTCCGGCCATAAAGGCGATCAGACCGCCGTCGGGGAATGTCGCCAACGCTTGCATCGTCATGCACAGAAAGACCACGTGTGCACAGGGTTCCCCCGGCTCCGCTTTCGCCCGGTCAAACCCGGCGTTCGCCAGATCCAATCGCAGCGGCGAATCGAACCTCTTTCCGGATAGACGTTGTCTCCGAATGACGACGGGACCACCCCGCGATGAGGAGCGTTTGGGAGTCGGCGGCGAGCTTTCAGCCACTTCGCCTGTGTCTCCGAAGTTTCGATATCGCGATGCGCACGAAAAAAGCCGTCCACCGATGACTGTTGCATCGGCGGACGGCTTGGCAGTTCGGGCCATCGGAAGTCGCTTGGGCGGCCGACGACGTGTCAGCTGGGCGGCGTGAATCGCGGCGCCTGCGGTTCGTCTTCTTCCTCGTCATCCACTTCGGCCCGACGGTGATCGTCGGACGTGTCGACCTTCAACGCGTCGCTGGTTTCCCGCTGGATTTCGCGGAACTGTTGCTGGACGTCATTGATGGAACGACGGAATTCACGATACCGAGACCCAAATTTGCGTGCCACTTCGGGCAAATCGCTGCCGAACAACATGATCGCAATGATCGCGATCAGGATCAGCGAAAACGGGCTCAAACCGAACATTTCAGGCTTTCTCAGCCGAATTGTCGGTTCCCGCTTCGCCGTCGTCCTCGGCCGTTTCACTCATGCCCTTTTTGAATTCGTTGGCGCTGCGGCCAAGGTTTCGCATCAGGCTGGGCAGCTTCGCACCGCCGAATAGGACCAGGATGATCAGCAAAATGATGAACAATTCGCTGCCGCCCGGCATGCCCATGAAAGCCAGGGAGATTCCCTGGTGCACAAAATCAAACATCTGTTTTTCGCCTCTGTGAAAATTAAGGTGGCGCAGGAAGCTTCAATCAAGAGAGCCATCCCCTCGCTCACGACCGGCGAAAGCGGGTAGGTCGATCGGCAGCCACCCGAACGCAGAAGAACTGCGCCGGGCCCGTCGCGAACACCTCCAGAACCGTTGTGTCGGGGGCTATGCGTGACGTCGTTTTCGTCACACGCCCCCATTCTATTGCGGCCGGCGGGCCAGTCAAAGCCGCACTCCAGGTCGGCGAAGAAGATCCCGTCATCGGTGGGGCCGGTTTTTCCGGCTGTGATCGGCCGAAACCGAGGGGCCCACGCCGCCGCCGCCGCGAGTCCGCTCGGTCGGCCGGTCCCAGCGGCCATCTGCGGGTGACAAGCCGATTTGAATGCCGTCCACCCGGCATCCAAGGGCCGAAAACGGGCGTAAAGCGTCGACCGCTTGTCAGTCGACCGGTCTTGGGTGACGGTGTGTCGCCGCGGCCGATCTGGCGAGTGAATCGTCGATCGGCCCCCGTGTTTTCAGGTTGTTTGGTTGTCCCTCGGCCGCCCCTGCCCCCGCACTGATGAACCTCGTTTGATGATCGCCGACACGTACCAGATTTTCATGAGCGTGTTGGGCGTCTTTCTGGTCGTCGCGTTGGGAGCGTCCTGTCGCCGTGCCGGCTGGTTGACGCCCAACGCGGACCGGTCGTTGGCCAATCTGACGGCCAAGGTCTTGCTGCCGGCTCTGTTTTTCGACCGTATTTTAAGTGGCGACCGGATCGCATCGCTGTTGGATACGTGGACACCGCCGCTGTTCGGATTCACGATCACTGTCATCGGATTCCTGTTGGGCTTGGGGCTGGCACGCCTGTTGGGCGGATGGATGGGGCTGAAAGATGCGTCCAGCCGCAGCGCGTTTGCCCTGGGCGTGGGCATTTGCAATTACGGTTACATCCCGCTGCCCCTGGCCGAACGCTTTTATCCCGACGCCATGGTCGATTTGATCCTGCACAACGTCGGCGTGGATTTGGCTCTTTGGAGCGTGGGCGTCGCGATCATCAGCGGTGGCCGCGGGCAGCAGCGGCACTGGTGGCGATCACTGATCAGCCCGCCGCTTGTCGCGGTGGTGGTCGCGATGACATTGAAGCGAACCGGTTGGGTCGACTTTGTGCCTCAGCCGATCTTATTGGCGACCGAGAAGCTGGGCAGTTGTTCGGTGCCGCTGGGGCTGATGCTTTCGGGGGCCCTGATCATCGACTTTTTGAAAGACGCCGACTGGGGAGGAGCGATCCGCACGATCGCTTGTGCGGTCGGGTTTCGACAGCTGGTCATGCCGGTGGCGATTCTAGCCGTGGCCACGTTTCTGGCCCGGACGGTGCAAATGCAGCAGGTCTTGATGCTGCAGGCGGCGATGCCGGCGGCCATTTTCCCGATCGTCCTTGTCCGGCTGTATGATCGTGACACAGTGACGTCGATGCGAGTCATCCTGTCGACGTCAATCTTCGGCATCGTCATGGTGCCGTTCTGGCTGGCCGTCGGGAAATGGTGGTTGGGGGTTTGAGCGAAGGGAAAGGTTTCACGCGGATGGGGGACGACGGTTGATGCGAATCAGTTTGCGTGAGTTGATCGGCCTGGTGACGATCGTGGCGTTATTGATCGGCGTCACCGGCTACGCGACGCGGCTATCGCAGTTGCGCGCGGAGCTCGAGGAACTACGACAAGAGGTCGGCTACCTGCCGCGTCGATTCGATAACGAGCTGGCCGCTATCACCATTCCCACGTACCGACCGTTGACCTATCGGTTGCGCGTGCGGATCCCGGATCCCATGCCAGACGATCGTGCTTATCGGCTGGCCTATAGCACGGTGTGGCCCGAAGGGACGGCGGGACCGCGGTGGTATGCCGCGATGCCGGTTTCGCCGGGCGAGTCGGTGATCAATGTGGAGATCGCTCCCGATCCGAAAGACCAGCAGTGGAAAATCGCGGTGATTGTCCGTTCCGGTGACCGGACGAACCGTTTGGCGACGTCCTTGCCGCAGGAACACATCGGGGTTTTCCAAGGCGCGCACAAAGTGCTCAGCCAAGGCGTCGGTCGCCAGGCCAGTTCTCATGACGTGGACCGCCCGCTGCGTTTAATCGACCGACGCTGGCTCGCTGGGGAAGGTGCTCTGATGCTGTACGGGGACCGGCCGCCGCCGGGCGACCAGGTCGGTGTGTTTGTGGAGCTGCAACCAGACACCGGGCCTCTGTAGACGCCGAAGTGGTGCAGATCAGGCCAGCGAATTCTAGGTGCAACGGGCAGTGTTTTCGAGCGTGCCGCCCGATGGCACGCGTGCCCGGAAGATGTCGCGCGTGCCCAGAAAAAGTCGCATTCCCTATTTGAATCGTGATGGCGGCTGGTTGGCGACGGGCCTCTCAGAAACGCTTCGTTTCCCCCACGATTAAGATTGTTGCACCCCCAATCGGGCTGTGGTAGGTTTGCTGCAACCACCCCTGTGGGGTGTGCGAATGAAGTCGCGTTCCCCCCACGTTGTCGGCCTTGACCCGCCCGTCGCCGCAGGCCGCGGCCGATCCACCATCATCTGTCCGAGCAAGGAGTGACGATGTCCCGCTTCCAACGCAGCAACCGCCGTAAATCTTGGTTTTCAGCATCGCAGCAAAAGCCATCGCGGCAGCGACGACGCACCGCAGCAACCAGAAGGCGTCGAATGCTGGTGGAGTCACTGGAGAACCGGCACCTGCTAGCAGCCGACCAAATTGTGTTTGTCGACCCGTCCGTCTGGCAAGAAGACTCTGTTCCCCAGGCTCTTCAGGCCTCCGCGGACGAAGTGGTAGTTTTGGACACCAACAGTGATGGGCTCGTTCAGATCGCTGACTATTTGCAGGGTCGCGAAGACGTGGCAGCCATCAACATCATCTCCCACGGAGACGTCGGCGAGGTTTCGCCCTTGGGCAACATCGTTTTGAACGAGGCAAATCTCTCAAACTACAGCGACGAGCTCGCCGCGATCGGTGCCACGTTGTCGGTGGACGGCGACATCCTGTTGTGGGGATGCAACGTTGCAGGCGTCGACGGCGACAGCTTTGTACAAGCGGTCGCGAGTGCCACCGGGGCCGATGTGGCCGCTTCAACTGATTTGACGGGATCGCCGGTGCTCGGAGGCAATTGGGACCTGGAGTTTTCGACCGGACCAATCGAGGCGACGAACCTTCTCGAGTCCGTCAATCCTCAGATCACACTCAGCCACTACCGCGGCGGTTCCCTCACCTGGACGGTTGATGCAAATGGTCGGGCGGAAATGGAGGTGTTTACGGTTTGGCGGGATGGATCGGTCAGTTCTGCGAGTTTCAGCGGTTGGAGCCAGTCCAGCTCGGCAATCGTCGCGACAGGGGCGGAGCAAGGTGGCGACGGCTTTGCGATCAGGAGGCAGACCTTCACCAGAAATCTTGGTCCAACCCCGGCTGATTTTGTTTCCAACTGGAGTTCGTGCTGCTGGGTTGCGAACGGCAATAATTTCGGCAGCGGATGGAACCTTTCTACAAGAGTGGTTTGGGATGGTCCGGGCACTACGTCCGCGAGCCCGACCGTCCGCTCTGCCACGATCGATATCGTCGCGCAGGGAAACGCTTACAATCAAAACCTCAACGCGGTCGACCCGGATGGCAGTCCGGTCAATTACGAATTTTTGGTGGGCGGAAACGATCCGAACACCGCGGTCCCAGGGCTCGACCTCGACCAATTTGGAAACGTGAGTCTCTCTGGAGCAGAGACAGCCGCACTGGCGCTTGGCCGCTGGGCTTACAAGGTACGTGTGACTGATGCGTCTGGAGCCTACAGCGAACGCGAGGTCCTGTTTGTTGTGCAGGACCCGGGCAGCGGCGTCCCAAATCCCAACGCACCGGTTCTGGCACCCATCGGCTCGCAAGTTGTGGCCGTCGGTCAGACATTGACTTTTCAAGCATCGGCGACAGACCCCGACGGGGATAGCCTGACCGTTCGCGCTCAAGGTCTGCCCTCAGGATCGTCCTTTCCCGAGATCACCGGACCCGCCACACCCGCTCCGAATAACAGCGTCTCCAGTACTTTTTCGTGGACCCCCGGCCCAGCGGACGTCGGTACATATACCTTAAACGTTGAGGCCTTCGATAATGTCGCCACCCCGATCATTGACAGTGAACAAGTTCAAATCACGGTCACGGGCGCCAACACGCAGCCGGTGCTCAACCCCATCGGCAACCGAACGACACCGAACGAAACCAACATCAATTTCACGATCAGCGGTTCGGATGCAGACGCAGGCGACCTGCTTACGTATTCGGCAAGTTTCATGCCTGCGGGGGCGACGTTTAATCCAGTCACGGGCGAGTTCGATTGGACTCCCTCGCCCGCTCAGTCCAACAATCTGTTTACAGGAATTGTCTTCCGAGCGACCGACGATGGAATACCCAATCTTTTTGACGAAGAGACCATCTCAATCACCGTAGGCGCAGGTAATCAGCCTCCCGTGTTTACGCCCGTGGCGAACCAGACCATTGGCGTGGGACAGCCGGTGAGCTTCACGGTGTCTGCGACAGATTCGGCCGGCCAGACCATCGACTTAACTCCTGTGGCCATTCCGGCCGGATCCAGTTTTGCTTCCACCAGTGGACAAGGTTCGGTGAGCAGCGTGTTCAACTGGACTCCCGCAACGTCGGGACCTACTTTTCTTCGATTCAAAGCCCAAGACAACGGTTCACCGGGTGCAAGTTCATTTCTCGATGTGACGATCAACGTTGTCGCCAATCAACCGCCAAACGCTGACAACGACGAATACAATCTGCTCGAGGGAGGCACACTAGCAACGACTGATGCCGATGGAACCACGACCGCAGGGGATTCCAGCGATGATGGTGTGGCGGCCAATGATTCGGATCCTGACGGTGATCCTTTGTCGGTCACTTTGATCAGCGGACCATCATTCGACACTGGTACTTTCGCTCTGAATCCCGATGGCACTTTCGCTTACACCCACGACGGCAGTGAGAACTTTACCGACACGTTCGTCTATCAAGCGGATGACGGCGAAGGCAATACAGACACGGCCACGGTCACGCTGCACATCACGCCAGTCAACGACGCTCCCACGGTCGACTTGAATGGAATGGACGGGGGTATCGACTTTAATGCGACCTTTACTGAAGACGGTGGGGCCGTATCCATCGTTGATTCCAATCTCGAGGTGAGTGATCCGGATGCGGCCGCACCTGGTTCGATCTTCCTGGCCGATTCTCTTGGCGATTTGATCCGCATCGATCCCTCAAGCGGTACGCAAGCCGTTGTTTCACAGGGCAACAACTTCGACGCAATTCAAGGTCTGACGATCGATTCGGATGGTTCACTTCTCACGTTCGACCATGATTACTTCGAGATCGTACGGGTTGATCCGGTTACGGGCGCGCAGACTCTGGTCTCGGATACCAGCATTGCGGGCAACGCTGGTTTGGATGGCGGGCACTCGATCGTTGTCGAGGCTGACGGCAACATCATCGTGGGCCGACATACCGGCATCTCGCGGGTCGATCCGAACACAGGTGTTGCAACAACGATCAACAGTTCGATCCCACATGTGCACGGTCTGGCCCTTGAAGCCAATGGCAACATCCTAGCCGCGTCGATGAACGGGACGGTCACTCGGATCGACGCCAATACACTCGCAACCACGACAATCGCGACCGGCCTGAACAACCTGTGGGGAATCACCGTCGATGACAACGGGCAGATTTTTGTGGTGGATACCACCGCAGGTGAAATCATTCAGATCGATCCGAACACTTTTGCTCAGAGCACGTTCGCGTCGGGCGGCGATCTCAACAGCGGCATTCTGGGAATCACACGCGACTGGAATGGCAACTTCCTGGTGTCGGACGACACCGACAACGAGATCATTCGGATCGACGCATCGACATCTGCCACATCCGTCGTCTCGGCGGGTGATAAACTTCAAGCACCCTTCCAGTTGGCAACCACTAACAATCTCGTTCTCCAATCGGCCACCGCGACGATCACGAATCTCCTTGACGGTAGCGACGAAGTTCTTGCGGTAGACACGTCCGGCACGCCAATCGTCGCGTCGTATGATTCGGGCACCGGTGTGCTGTCCCTGACGGGTGCTGCTTCTATAGCAGACTACCAAGCGGTGCTCCGAACGCTGACCTATGAAAACGCCTCTCAGCAGCCGAACGAAACAGATCGCATCGTCCAAGTCATTGCAAATGATGGATTGCTCGACAACGCGATTGCAATGAGCACGGTTTCGGTCGATAGCGTCAACGATGTTCCTTCGTTGAGCAATCTGGCAGTCACGCCATCAATCAACGAACACGAATTTGCAATATTGACCGGAACGATTGGAGATGCTGATACAACGGAAACATTCACGATGGAAGTTGATTGGGCAGATGGTAATACCAACACATTTGTTTTGCCAGACAGTGATCTTATCTCCGTCAACGTCAATGGTGACATGGTGGCTTGGGACGCGACGGCTCGAGAGTTTCAGATCAGTCATCAATACCTAGATGACAATCCAACGATGACATCTTCCGATGACTACACAATTACCATTGCGAGCTTGACGGATTCTGCCGGAACGGAAGCTATTGAGAATAGCTTTGGCAGCTTGCGCCCGAACGTGATGTTGTCCGGCAATTCTAATCGCGACATAACGACGTTTTTCCCCAATGCAACATCGTTCAATGTAGTTTCGGGCAATACACCGGACGCGAATACTCAAGCACTTTTTGTAACGCGTAGTGGTTTGAGCGGGTTGAATGCGACAAACCTTCAGTCGTATGTAAACAACGGCGGCATCATCATCACGGAATACAACATTTCCGATGAAGTGTTCAATCTAGTATTCGATGAGAATGTAACTCAGCCAGGAAGTAGAGACGGGGATTGCAGTGACGCGATTAACCCTGCGATCCAACTAAATACAAGTGATCCGTTCTGGCAAGACCTTGGGCCGATCACACCACAGAATCCAAGTCAAGAAGGATGCGGTTTCGATTTATCGTCATATCCCGGAATAACGCCGTTAGGAGCGTGGGCATCTGGAGCTGTACAGCTAGCCTATCGAGATAGCGGGTTAGGGCGACTTTGGTTAGTTGATACGGATTGGCAAGACAATCAAAGCACACCATTCGCAGAGAGTGAAGCCATCATGGGTTACATGATGACCCACAACGCAATCTCTGTTGCCCCACCGTCCGTCACGACCACGGTCAACAATGACGTGCCTGAATTCGACGATTTGGCTGGCGACTTCGGAAATATCTCATTAGGCTCGTCTGAAAACGGAGTCTTGAATCACGGCAACATCGATTTCTCTGACGATGGCACTTTGGATGTTCACACAGTCACTGTCGATTTTGGCGATGGTGGTCCGCTGGCCCTTCATACCTTTAACGTTAGCCCAACCGGTAGCCGCAGTTTCAACTTGCCGACCTACGCGTACACGAACGAAGGCACGTTTCAGGTAATAGTCACGCTCACGGACGACGACTCCGGATCGGTAAGCGAATCGTTTGATGTCACGGTGAATCTGAATGATCCGCCAGTCGCTGTCAGTGACACGATCACGCTCGGCGAAGACGACTCGGTGACCGACATCTCGGGGACTCTTGGCGATGCCGGAACTGGTGTGCTTGGCAACGATTCCGATCCCGATGGCGACACACCAATCGAAATCGTTGCGATCAACAGTCCGCCCACGCCAGGAATCTTGGCTCTAACCGGCGGGGTGCTGACGTATGATCCCAGTGGCGATTTCGAAGCGTTGGCCGCCGGTGAATCTACCACCGAAACGTTCACGTATGAAATCGCCGATCCGGATGGGGAAACCGATTCGGCGACGGTAACATTGACGATTATTGGCACAAACGATGCGCCTGCCATCATAATGGGCGCGAGCGACTCGGGCAACGAAGCACTGACCGAAACCAACTCGGGCTTGTCGGTCAGTAGGACGCTTTCGGTCGAAGATCTGGACACCACCGATGTAGTTGGCGCCTCAATCGAGTCAGTAGTGGTGACAGGCGACGACAGCGGCATTGGTGACCAAGCCCTGCTGTCGATGATGAGTGTCGGCGGTAACCCGGTGATCGATGGCAGTTCGACGACCGGCACGATCAACTGGACTTTCGACAGCGGTAGCGAAGCCTTCGATCATCTTGCGGTCGGCGAAAGCCTGGTGCTCCAGTACACGATCCGGGCCACCGACTCTCAGAGTGCCAGCGACGATCAGACAGTGACCGTCACGATCAACGGCACCAACGATCATCCGGAGATTACGGCATGCACAGCGGGCGCGGCTGGACCGGTCGCGACGACCTTGGTCGGCACCCTTCCTGGATCCGTCACTAGTTTCGGCGATGCGGTATTTGATAGTTCTGGGAATGCCTACGTAACGAGCCGCGTCTCAAACGGCGGTGATATCTTCAAAATCACGCCGTTGAACGTGATCAGTAGTTTCTTATCACCGGGGGTTGGCTCTAGCCAGACTGGTCTCGCCATTGATGGAACAACGCTTTACACGTCGAACTCCGGCGGACAAATCTTCACGATAGACCTTTCGGCGGCGACGCCCGCCGCGACACTTCTCACCAGCGCGAGCAATGTCTCGAGCGTCAATGACATTGCAATTGCCCCAGCGAATTCCCCATTTGCTGGTCAACTCGTGTACGGCGATGTCTCTGGCCGTGTAGCGCGAATCGATATGAATTCATTGACGGAGACGCTGATCACAAATAGCACGTCAATATCCGCGTTGGGTTTCGACAGCAACGGTGATCTTTACTACTCCGGCGGAAGTGGGACTTTGCGAAAATTTGCGAGCGGATCGGAAACGACCGTGGCGAGCGGACTGGGTCCCGCCGATAGTCTCGCGATTCACCTACCTACGGGTGATGTGTACGTTGGTGATTCCGGCGCGAATATCTTACGCGTTTCTTCTTCCGGCGTGGTATCGACGTTCATGACGAATATCGACTTTGATAATGGGTTCTTCCATGACCCGCTTGCCTTTTCACCGGATATGACATCTTTGATCTACGCCGAAGGCGAATCCAGTGCGACGGTATCGCGCATCACGGGGTTTGCGGGCCTTTGTACGGGCTCAGTTGCCGAGACGCTGACCGAAACCGATTCGGGCCTGACGGTCGGCGGCACGCTGAGCGTCGAAGACCTAGACACCACCGATGCGGTTGATGCCTCGGTCGAAGCGGTCGTCGTATCGGGCGATGAAGATGGCATGGGCAGTGCGGCTCTACTGGCGATGATGAGCGTGGGCGCCAACCCCGTGGTCGACGGCAGCAGCACGACCGGTACCATCAACTGGACGTTCGATAGCGGGAGCGAAGCCTTTAATCACCTGGCGGTCGGCGAAGCCCTTGTGCTGGAGTACACGATACGAGCCAAGGACTCGCAGAACGCCAGCGACGACCAGACGGTCACGATAACGATCAACGGTACCAACGATGCTCCCGACATCACGGTAGGATCGAGCGACTCCGATAATGAAGCTTTAACCGAAACCGACTCAGGCCTGTCGGTCAGCAGGACGCTTTCGGTCGAGGACCTGGACACCACCGATGTGGTTGGTGCCTCGGTCGGATCGGTGGTGGTGACAGGCGACGACAACGGCATTGGTGACCCCGCTCTGCTGTCCATGATGAGTGTCGGCGCCAACCCGGTGATCGACGGTAGTTCGACCACCGGCACGATCAACTGGACGTTCGACAGTGGCAGTGAAGGCTTTGATCACTTGGCCGTTGGCGAAAGCATCGTGTTGGAATACACAATAACAGCCACCGACGCACAGTTGGCCACTGACGTCCAGACGGTCACGATCACGGTCAACGGCACCAACGACGCACCGATCATCGACAGCGCGGCGCAGGCCGCCACGGTGACCGAAAGCTCCGACACCAACCCCGATGCTGATCCGGGGACCGAGACCGGCACGATCACCTTCGATGATGTTGACTTGAGCGACGCCCACGTCGCCTCGCAGGATGGCGGAACGGTGACCACGGCGACGCTGGACAACGGGTTGATCCTGACCCCGGCGCAGGAGACCGCGATCCTGGCCGCCTTCAGCATCGATCCGAGCGTGGCGTTCGACAACAGCACGGGCGCCGGT
>NZ_JAAXMS010000014.1 GCF_012290005.1 Crateriforma spongiae | reverse complement strand
GTCACAAGACTTTGCCGTGGATTAAGTGCCATTCGGGACGGGGGTATTTTTCGGCTTATTGATCGGACGGAGAATGATCGCGATCCTCGTGCATCTGGGCGCCGGTGGCCTTCCTGAGTAAGTGCATTCCTTCAGTCCAGTAGGTCATGCTCCGCATGATGGGGACACCCCGATCGCGGGCGCTGCTAGGCGACGTCGATTCCGTCGTGCACAGCGTGACCGACTGGTGTCTACGGTCGCGGCCGGTCGGTAGAACTTCACATCCGAAGTTTGAAGACTCCGATGACGATGGAGCGTTTGCGTTGCCAAAGTCCTGCGATGGTTCGCAAAGAAGTTCACTGTCACTTAGTTGGCGACAACCTGATCCGGGCGGTGATAATAGCGTCCGCACTGAAGTTCGGCCTTTCGCCGACGCGATTGAGCTTCGCCGGTGCAATGCAAGCACTGAAAGAGATCGCCGGGTCGCCAAGGTTCGGTGGCGGAGGTTCCCGACAGCAATGGGAGAACCTACTCGAATCCATTACCGAACTTCGTTTGGGAAACCGACCGGGGCGTCAGCACCCCAGGTAATGGAAACGTCGCGCCAAACAATACAAGCTCATGCAAAAGCTCCGTGATCCGGACCGAAACCGTTACGCCACGGTAGCTGAGGACCTAAGTCGACGTTATTTACCCCCGTCCCCTTTTTAGCGGCGGGACTTGGAGGACGGTGTGCGTGCGACGCGTTGGCCGCCGCGAGGTCGCAGGACGAACACCTTGGGATCGTCCACGATGAACGCCGTGCTCCAGTTGCGGCCGTTGTCCGCACTGCAAATATTGTAGAAGAACGTACGGAAACGCTCGGCCCGATAGTCGTAGGGGAACTGGCTGGTGATGTAATCGTCTTCGGTCAAATCATCCACGCCGGGCGACGCATAGTAATGCACCATTCCGTCGGGCGTAACACTCATCCCAAGCGTCCACCATCCGGTCGTGGTGACTTGCGGGCCACGGAAATCGGCGCCACGTCGGTTGCTGCGGATTCGCCAGTACGCATAGTCGTGCGGCTTGCCGGTTTGGCTCTTGTTTTCGAATTCCAAGAACATTCCGGGCCAGTAAATCTCGTTACCCATTTCTTCGCGTTTCATGCCGAAGAATCCGGTTTCCTTTTCGACCATGGCCGTGGTTTCCAAAGCCAAGCGGAAACCGAAGTGCGGACCACTGCGGTCTTCCCACTGGTCGACCGGCGGCAGAAAGACGCGTGTCGTCACGCTGGGAACTTCCGATACCGACAAGCGTCGCTTCAGGCGATACTGGACGTTGCAGATAAAATCGTCCTGGTGCATCTTGCCTTCCGGACGACCGGGGATGCCTGTCATCTTGGACTGCAGCAACAACGATCCCTTGCTGCCCGGCAAACCACCTTTGGGCGTGTCGACACGTTTGACGACATCGGGATGGCCGCGTTTGATGCCTTCGTACCACCGGCCATTGGTGCTTTTGCCCAACGGCTGGCGTTGATTTTCATCGATGTCTTCGGTGCTTTTCGGATTGTTCGGAACGTAGCCCCAGTTGGGGTCTTCGAAGTCATCCGCGACGCCAACGATTTCCGATCCCGTGCCCGGCAGAACCGGACGCTGAGCATTGGCGGAATTGCCAACCACGGTCATTCCCAGACCGATCGCAGCGACGATGGCGGCACGTCGGGCCGACCATTTGGCGGCGCGGCAGAAACTGTGTTGGACGCATAGAGTCAACGACATGGCGTTTGATCCGTAGGCTCGCGGGAATCTTCGGACGAATGATTCAGCGAAGAAGGCCTAGGAATCTGACCGGATCGTTCCGGCGTTTGCGTCGCGCCCGCTGTTGCCGGCGAAGCGTTCACAACCGGCGCACGGGCATCAATGCGTGAAACCCGCGCGGCGTCGGCAGTTTTGATTGTTCGAGGCCCCCCTCGGTTGAACAGGATCGGCAAACCAGGGCGTCAAAATCAAAACAATCGATCGAATCGTCAAAGATTACCGAATCGCGACGTTACGACACACATCCGCCACCGAATCGAAATCGGCCAAGTGGAACGTGGCGATCCGTGCCGCGATCATTGGACCGGCGATGGCGGAGTAGTCGTTGATGTCGTGCGTGTTGACGATAACCGCGACTTCCCATCCGCGGCGAGATAGCCCAATCAACGCCGACGCGGTGGCTTCGTCACACTGTTGCAGAATTACCAACACGGTCGTCTCGTTGGATAAACGGCCTTCGCATTCGGCCAATAATTCCGGCAAGGTCAGACCGTCGGTGGGTTCCAAACGCGCCAAGCGACGCATCACGTCTTTGAACTGAATCACACCTCGGTCCGGCTTCATGATCACCGGACGCATCCGATCGCTTTCGGCCAGCATCTGTCCCGCGCGTGTTGCCGAGTCGCGGACTCGATGATCCCCGCGCCATCCGTCGTGGCGGATCCGGTCGGCCGCATCACGTCCGTTGCTGATTAACCCGAAGGGCTCGTTCTGGTCATGCAGCATCGCGGCAATCGATGCCGCCGCGGTCACCGCCAAATCGCCACGAACCGGTTCGTGCTTGGTCGGGTTGGTTTGGCGGTGAAAGTCCAGCACCAAGGTCGCACCGGCAATCGATGACGGTTCATAGATTTTGCTGTGCAGCGTTCCCGTCCGCGCGGTCGCGGCCCAGTGGACACTGCGCATCGGATCGCCCGGCTGCCATTGCCGGATGCCGCGCAGACGTGTCGGGTCGTCCATCACGTTGTCACGCATGTGGATTTCACCGATCGGTCGACGTGACGCGATGTCGTACCCTGACAGCGGCACCACTCGCGGCAGCACAGTGATGTATTGCGGTTGGGTGCCGACGCGATAACGGCGAAACAATCCCAGAAAGTCCCCTGTTTCCAGCACCGTCGGACCGACTTGAAAATACCCGCGGCGTTTGACACGAATCGTGTAGTGCATCGATGTCGTCTTGCCGGGGGCCAACATCATGACGGCAATGCGGTCGCCGTCGACATCCAAACCAAGCTCCGAACCTCGCATCGCCCAGCGTGGCAACAAATCTTCGACCAACATCCATCCGACCGGGACCTTTGATCGATTGGTCACGGCCAATTCGATCGGCACATTGGAACCCACGGCGACTTCCAAATCGCCGCCGTGCCGAACCGCCGTCGTCGCGTGCGACCACAGACGTGCCAGGTATTGATTGATCGCCAACAACAGCCCGACGACCACGGCCGCCAACAACCACAGCGAAGCGCCGAACAGCCAGCCCAGCAAGACCAGTGCTGCGATGCCCGCCAACCAATCGATCCAGTGACCACGCATCACAGTGCCTAGGGACTTTCGATGGTGGGCACGGCGATCTGACCCAAGATGGATTCCAAGATCCCTTCGGCGGTTTGTTTACGCAGCCGGCTTTCCGGGCGAACGATCAAGCGGTGGCTGATCACCGGTGCGGTGATGCGTTTGACGTCATCGGGCATCACGAAAGCGCGTCCGCGGATCGCGGCCATCGCTTGGCTGCAACGAAACAGAGCGATGGTCGCACGGGGGCTGCCGCCCAGGGCCAAGTCGTCGTGGGAACGCGTTTGCGAAATGATCTGCATCATGTATTCTCGCAGCCGATCGTCGACGTAGACCTTACGGACCTCCGCCTGGGCTTCGACCAATTCTTCCGCCTTGGCGACCGGCTTCAACTTGTCGACCGGGTGGCCGTGCTGTAACAACGTCAGCATCCGCAGTTCTTCTTCCGCCGACGGATACCCCAGACTGAACTTCATCAGAAAGCGATCCAGCTGGGCTTCGGGCAATGGGAACGTCCCTTCGTGATCCACCGGGTTTTGTGTGGCGATGACCAAGAACGGTGGCTTCAACGCGTGCGTCGTCCCGTCGACGGTCACGGCCGATTCGGCCATCGCTTCCAGCAGCGAAGCCTGGGTCCGCGGCGTCGCGCGGTTGATCTCATCGGCCAGCAAGATCTGGGTGAACACCGGGCCGGGCCGAAATTCGAACTCGGCCGTTTTCTGGTTGAAGATCGACGTGCCCGTCACGTCGGTGGGCAACAAGTCGGGTGTGCACTGAACGCGTTTGAAACGACAGCCCACACTTCGCGCCAGCGCCCTTGCCAGCATGGTCTTGGCCACGCCGGGGACGTCTTCCAACAAGATGTGTCCGCCGCTTAGCCAAGCCACCAACGACAGAACCAATTGTTTTCGTTTGCCGACGATCGCTTGTTCGACGTTGGCAATCACGCGTTTGGACAATTCGCTGACCGCCGCGGTGCCGGGGGTCGATGCGGCGGGCGGATGCCCCGAAGCGGCGGACTTTTCGCGTCGGCCGGTCTTCGCCGCGTCGGTGACCGGTCCGGGGGACTGGGGCGGTTGGGGGGCGGACCCGGCGGGTGAATTCATGCGAGGGATTGCCTAAGGTGGTTATGGCACTGAAATTGCGGCTATTATGGTACAGTCACCGAGCCTGCCAGGGTGGCAGTGAATCGAGTGCTGGTTTGTTTGCGGTGTGATTCAAAGTGGTCCCCAACCTTTTGATCACCGACGACGACGCTGCGTTGCGTGGCGTCCTGTCGGATGCTCTGACACGCAGCGGTTTCTGCGTTCACCAAGCGGCCGATGGCCAACAGGCGCTACACGTCCTGGGCGACACGGAAATCCATTTCGCTCTGGTCGATGTGCACATGCCTCGCGTCACCGGACTGGAATTGTTGCGTCGTCTGGGTGACGTTCCGAAACGTCCGCCTTGTGCGTTGATGAGTGCCGATTGGAACGACGAAATCGAAGCCGAAGCCAGGCGGTTTGCCGCCTACAAAGTCGTTCACAAACCCGTGCGTCTGGGCCAAATCCGCGGGATCGTCGCCGACGCACTGCTGGACGTCTACGGCTGGAAACCCGCCTGATCGCTCCGCCTGGGTTGCATACGAAGGGCCGCGATCATCTTCTTCGCTCATTGGGGTTAGCGTTCCGCAGCACTGCGTTGACCGAGTAAAGCGCGACGATCGAGCCCTCATAATCGACAAAGGCCGCAAATTCTGTTTGTGCGGTCGCGGACCCCAGGCATCCCGCCGAACAAGGGCGTCTTTGTCCCCAGCGACCGTGCATTGGCAAGGTAGGAACCGGTACCGAGTTGACATTCTGTTCCCACCCGACGGCATCGCGCGTCGAAGCCTCCTGCACCGAATTCTGAACCCGAATTCCCAGCCGCTGATCCTTTGAGCCTTTTCAGACAAATCGCGATCGATGCCCGCGCCCATCTCATGGGACCGCTGCGACGACGACGCTTGAAGCGGTTGGCCCGCGACGGGGCGGCACCGCTGAATGTCCCCTTTTATCATCGCGTTGCGACCAGCCATCCGAACCCGTGGACGATCCACCCGGATCAATTCCGGCGGCACATCGACTACCTGGTCGACCACATGCAACCGGTCGACTTGGCCACCGTCCAGCACCGCGTTGACGCTGGCGTCAATCACCACCCGACATTCACGGTGACCTTTGACGACGGTTATGCGGACAACATGGACGACGCACTGCCCATGCTGGCCGAACGCCAAATCCCGACCACCTATTTCGTCACAACCGACCACATTTCAACCGGCCGTCCGTTCGCCCACGACGTCAAAGCCGGCCAACCGTTGCCGGTCAACACGGTCGGCCATGTCCGTGAAATCTGCGATGCGGGCATTGAAATCGGACTGCACACCAAACGACACGTCGACTTTGCCAAGATCAACACGACGGCTCAAGTCGATGACGAGATCATCGGCGGCAAAAAGGACTTGGAAGACATCATCGGGCGTCCGGTCCGCTACTTTGCCGTGCCATTTGGCATGCCACCACAGATCACCCGCGCTGTGGTCGACGCCGCCCATCGCGCCGGGCTGAAGGGCCTCTGCAGCGCGTTCGGTGCCTACAACTTGGTCGGTCGTGACAGCTATCACATCCGACGCTTTCATGGCGATCCCCAGTTCGGACGCTTCGTCAATTGGCTCAGCTTTGATCCACGCAAAGCTGCCGCCGAACCGATCGTCGACGTCAGCCCATCGGTTGCGGACGAACATCAATCGAACGACGCATCCGACATCACCCTTCCATTTTCCACGGCCATCGCGCCGGCTTCGCTGCCGCCGACCGCATTGCCCCAGTAAGCCATCGTTTCATGTTTCTTCGTCGACTGTTGACCCCATCGTCTCGATACCGCCCGCGGTGCAGCGGCAATCGCCATCGTCCGCTGCGGTGCCTGTTTGTCATCACCAGCATGCCGGTGGGTGGTGCCGAAACACTGTTGGTCAATCTGATGCGGCGGATGAATCCCGACGTGGTTTGTCCCGAAGTCGCGTGTTTGAAAGATCCGGGGCCATTGGGACAACAAATTGCATCGGAGTTCCCCGTTCACAGCAACCTGATCGGTGGCAAGTATGACATCGGCGTCATCCGTCGGCTGCGGCGTCTGATCATCGATCGAAACATTGATGCCGTGATCACCGTCGGCGCGGGCGACAAGATGTTTTGGGGCCGTTTGGCGGCCGCGGTCGCCGGTGTCCCGGTGATCGCGTCGGCTTTGCATTCAACCGGATGGCCCGACGGCGTCGGACGTGCGAACCGATGGCTGACGGGCATCACCGATGCCTTCATCGCGGTGGCAGACTCGCACGGAAAGTTCTTGCGAGAATTCGAACGGTTTCCCGATGAAAAGGTCCACGTGATCCGAAACGGCGTGGATTGTGAAAGATTCCGGCACGACGAATCGGCCGGTGCTTGGCTGCGGTCCGAACTGCGTCTGGACGAAACGAGTCGCTTGGTCGGGATCGTTGCGGCGCTGCGTGAGGAAAAGAACCACTGCATGTTGGTTCACGCCGCGGCACAGCTGCGCGAAAGCCACAGTGACCTGCACTGGGTCGTCGTCGGTGACGGTCCCCAACGTCCAGAAATCGAAAGCTTGGCGGATCAGTTGGGTGTTGCCGATCGCATTCACCTGATGGGCACGCGGCATGACACGCCACGGATCGTCGCGGGGCTGGATCTATTCACCCTGTGTTCGCTGAACGAAGCGTCACCGGTTTCGATCCTTGAAGCGCTGGCTTGCCAAGTCGCGGTGGTGTCCACCGACGTGGGATCGATCGGCGAAACCGTGATCGAAGGCGAAACCGGAATGCTGGTCCCCAGCGAAGACGTGGACGCTTATGCCGCTGCAATTGGTCGTTTGATCGACGACCCGGCGATGCGACAATCGATGGGCACTGCGGGACGTGAACGAGTCCTTGCGACGGGATCAGTCGATTCGATGGTGACCGGCTATCAAACGCTGATCACCGATGGCTACGACGCGGCGATTCGTCCGCAGAAGGCAACGGCCCGAAAACCGCGTGGGCTGCTTCGCGAGGTCGCGGCGTCTCGCTAGACTGCCGTCTATGACACTGACCAGCCAAGCCA
Source organism: Crateriforma spongiae (assembly GCF_012290005.1). NCBI lineage: Bacteria > Pseudomonadati > Planctomycetota > Planctomycetia > Pirellulales > Pirellulaceae > Crateriforma > Crateriforma spongiae. Next base: position 39,981 of record NZ_JAAXMS010000014.1, on the reverse strand, counting down.
TTGTCATTCTGGCCAAACTGTTCAGCGGGTTCACCGTCCGCTGGGTTGATTGCCAGCCTGACACTTGCCAACGCATCTACTTTGCCAACCACACCAGCCACCTGGACGCGGTGGTGTTGTGGTCGGCGCTGCCACGCAACATCCGCGCGGTCACACGACCGGTCGCGGCCAAGGACTATTGGTCCAAAGGCTGGCTGAAGCCCCACATGGCACGCAGCTTCAATGCGCTGTTGATCGACCGAAAAAAGATCAAGGTGCACCACAGCCCGATCGACATCATGATCAAAGAGATCGGCGACATTTATTCGCTGATTGTGTTCCCCGAAGGCGGCCGATCGTCGGGCGAAGAGGTCGGTGAGTTCAAGAGCGGGCTGTATTACCTGGGCAAGAAGCGTCCGGATCTAGAATTGATGCCGGTGTACATCGACAACGTGAACCGAATTTTGCCACGCGGCGAATTCTTGCCCGTACCGCTGCTGAGCTGCATCACCGTCGGCCCGCCGATCTTCTTGGAAGCGGGAGAACCGAAAGCGGATTTCTTGGACCGGGCACGCAAAGCCGTGCTGAATCTGAAAGAGGATTAGTGCGGCGATCGCGAGGGGCTGCACGCCACCGTCGCGGTGCGAACGATGGCGACGGCGATGGCGGACGCAATTAGCGGCCGTCGCGAAGGCGATAACCCAGGAAATTGTCCAAGTCCGGTTCGGCTTCGATCAAACCGACGGTGCGTTCAACGTCATATTCGACTCGCCTGAACTCCACCGAGATCCCGTCAAAAACCACGTAGCAACCGCGTGGGTCACCATCACGAGGCTGTCCGACGCTGCCGACATTGATCATCAATCGACGCGACGGGTTGTCCGTCCCGTAGGGCGACATCAGCGCGGAACTGGCGATGAACTGCAGATCTTGCGTGAAGATGCCGGGAACGTGCGTGTGCCCTTGAAAACACAAGTGCGGAATCATCGAGAACAGCTTTTCCATCTTCTTGCTGTTCTGGGTGTCTTCGGGGAACACGTATTCGTTTGTCGGTCCACGAGGGGATCCGTGTACGAACAACACGTTGCCTTCGCGAACGGTACGCGGCAGGAAGCACAAAAACTCCATCCGTCGCCGCGCCGCTTCCGGATCCCCGTCGGATTCTTCCAATCGATCGCGAGTCCAAAAGATCGCCTGTTCCGCGGCCGCGTTGAAGCCTTCCGGGTCGAACAAGGCGCTGCTGTCGTGATTGCCCAGCACGCAAAATTCGAACTTGCTGACTTTGTCCAGACACTCACAGGGATTCGGGCCGTAACCGACCACGTCGCCCAAACAGACGATGCGATCACAATTCTGCGATTCGACGTCTTTCAGGACGGCTTCCAGCGCAGCCAGATTTCCGTGTATGTCGCTAAGGATCGCGGTGCGTGGCAACGGTTGAACCTAGTTTCGCTTTAACAAATGGAGCAGAGAGATCTGTGGGCGACGCGACGATGTGGGCGGCGACCAGCAGCCCGACACCTTCATCCATACCGCCGATGTGCTTTAACGTCCGTGTTTCAACCGATCGCCCAACGCATCGCTGAGATCCGGGGTGTTGTAAATCTTATTCGCCGTTTTATCGATGTCGTATTCGACACGACGAAACTCGATCGACTTGGCGTCTTTGTCCAAGACGACGTAACACGATTTGTTGTTGTCATCCCGCGGTTGGCCCACGCTGCCCACATTGACCAAGACTTTGGCCGGCCCAAGGGCGTAACGGTGATCGCAATCTTCGGGAGCGATAAATTCGCACTGTGTCGTGAACACGCCCGGCAAATGCGTGTGTCCCATGAAGCAATACTGTTCGACGCGTCCGAACAGGATCTCCATCTTGCGAGTGTCGAAAACGTATTCGGGGAACACGTATTCGTTGGTCGGGTCGCGCGGCGAACCGTGCACGAATTTGAATTCGCCCTCATCGACCAGCCGAGGCAGTTCGCCCAGAAAGTCCCAGCGTTTGTTGACTTGGGCCGCATTGCCGGGGCCATTGTCCAGTTGATCGCGAGTCCAATAGATCGCCTGCAATGCCATCGGGTTGAACCCGTCGGGATCAAACAGAGCGGCCTGATCATGGTTGCCCAAAATCGTCACCTTGGCGTGCCGCATCACCAAGTCCAGGCACTCGCACGGATTGGGTCCGTAGCCGATGATGTCGCCCAGACAATAAATTTCATCCACGCCGACCGTTTCGATGTCCGCCAACACCGCTTGCAGGCCCTCGAGGTTCCCGTGAATATCGCTGATCAACGCTCGCTTCACGGATGAAAACCTTGGCTGCAAATGAAACGGGATGCGGAAGAAAACGGAATGACGGCGGCAACGTTTGGGCGACTCCAAACGCTAGTTTGGAACCGTCTGCGGCGAATTATTTTGCCCCACTCGGCGTTAACGGTGTTGATTCATCGTCAAGCCGAATTGGTCCCCACCAGACGGACTGGCAGACCGTGCGATGCCCCCGGTCGTCGATCCGTCGCAGCGACGTCGAACAAACCAAAAGTGTAACGGATACCAAAATTTAACGGCAATCCCACACAGACTTGAGCATCCCCGAGTGCGACAACCCGGTTTCCGACGCCTACGATTGTCCGACGACCATAGCACCATAGTTCCGCACCATCGCCGCCGATAGAACGCGCTGCGGCAAAACGGCTGCCACGCGATCCAAACCATCTGCACGAACCAAGACGAAATGCCCCAGCGACCACCGCAGGCGGATCCCACGATGACCTTTGACGCATCCGTCCATCACCTGGCCATCGAAACGATCGGCACCACCGCCAGTCTGGCTTTACTGCGAGGCGACAAACCGATCCGCCTGGTCGACTGCAACGACGCCAATACGATGCCACCCGCACAGCCGGATGCACCGTCCCAACCAGCAACCGGCGACCCAACCGTCCCCATGCAGTCTGGCCCGGTCGTGCGACCGGCCGCGCGGCTGGCGGTGGATTTGAAAGATCTGATGGCATGGTGCCGCGAAAACGACGCGATGCCAAAATTCATATCCGTGGCCGTCGGCCCTGGATCATTCACGGGGCTGCGCGTCGGCGTCACCACGGCAAAGACACTGGCCTGGGCCTTGCAGTTGCCCGTCGTGGCCGTTCCGTCGCTGGCCGCGATCGCGGCGAATTTCTTGTCCGCTGAACCCGACGCCGCCGAAGTCCTGGTCGGTCTGAACGCCTATCGCAAGATGGTCTACGCCGGCCGGTACACTCGCGATGACCTGATCGCAAACGGATCGGAACTTCGTGACGGTTGGCCGCAACACATCACCGACCTGACCTCCGTCCTGCAACGTGACGCTTGGCACGAAACGCTTGCACAAACCGACGCTGTGACCCCGTGCATCGGCGATCGCATCGTCTTCAAGAATGCGGTTCTGAAAGATGCAGCGTCGCCAAGATACGTCACCACCACGCGACCGATTGCCGCCGGCGTCGGCATGATCGCATTCACGCTGGCATCGATGGGCTGTGTGTTGGATCCGATTCGCTTGGCGCCGAACTACTTCCGCGAAAGTGCAGCGGAAGAAAAAGCACGGGGCATCGTTTGACGCTGCGCTCGTCACCGACACATCGCGTGAACGTCACGTCGCTGACTCAGCCGGCCTTTTCCAACATGGAATCCGACAGCAGCGGTAATTCCACGGTGTCTTTGCGGATCCCGTCCGGGCCGTAATACAGGATCGACTTTCGCTTCAAGTCACAGATCGCCGTCAGCTTCACGCTACGAGGTCCGTGCAGACAGAAATAGAATCCACATCGGTTACCGCCGCGAATGACCTCTCGCATCGTCAACGGAAACTGTTGTGTCTCCAAATGCCCCAGTTCACACAGCCGGTGTTCCACCAGCATACGAAGCTTGTCGAGGTCGATCTTGGAGGGGGAGAAACCGATCATCAGCATCCGTTTCGAATAAGATTTTCAGCCGGGAAACCAACCCGCCACCATGGTGCCCCGAGGCCCCCGGCAAACGGTCCCGTATCAACGCGGCGTCACAATCCTTGCCGCCAGCAGCCTACGGTATCGGCGGGTCGGTGCCGGAAGATTAGCGTTGGAAAAAGGCTGAAGAACCACCGACGGGACTTTGACCCGACCGTGCCGATTGTGCGGTTTTGGTCCAGTGAACCAAAAAAGAGTAGGCATCAAAGTCGGCCTATTCGGTCCGCCTGGCCCAACGCAGTTTCCCGCCCCGGACCTGCCCCCCGAAGCCTGAGGGATCCTTATGGGTCGCGGATCGCAATTCCACCGCGCGTTGCACAAGGATGCCCTGTCGGTGGCTGTGGCAAATGGCCCCGAGCAATCCAAAAACACGCCATTTCGTCCGCGAGGATTTTCCGACGACTGCAAGATTTGGGTCTCACCCGACACGCCGATCATTTCGACCGACGAAAGCAACGTTTGCCGCTGCGCTAGTGAAGTAGGCCCTGGGGACGATCGGCCTTGGTGATCCGGCCATAGATGTCCGCGACCATACGTTGTTCCAACGCCGCATCGCGACCCAACGGAATCCAACCCAGTGTTTGCGGCCCATCTTGGACTTCCTCCGCGCCCGAAACCAGCGTGCCGTCATGTCGCACCCCGGCGGTCGTTTCGGTGGCATACTGAACGCGATCAGGATCTTCCAAATCTTTTTGAACGACCACTTCCAACCAGTACCCGTTGCCGCTGGGTCGCAACGTCACGATGGCACGACGTCGCACCGATTGAAACGTGCTTTGCCAGCGTTCAAATCCCGGCGTGCTGTCTTTCCGCCATGGTTCCAAGATGGAACTGCCGGTTCGGTACGCCGTTTCCACCTGTCCATCCAAAACAATTTGTCGATTGTTCTGGACCGGTTGTTCTTTGGCAATTCGAAAGTAATCGTCGACGACATCGACCACTTGCAGCCAAACGAAATCATCCGGCGAAGCGGGCAGTTCGATCGGGTTGGGCAACGGCTGGTCGGGCATCGGGTTGGTCAACCGATAGGCCAACTGGCCGCAACCGGCGAACCAACACGTCATGATGACTGGAACGATCCAAGCGGGGCGAACCATCTGTCGCACGGTTGCGATCCGGCTCACCGCAACATCCCCGTCGTCCCCGGCAGCGGCAACGCCCCCGGTGTGTCTTTGGGAAAGATCGACCAAACGGGAACACGCTGGGACAACTCTTTGATCAGTTGTTCCTGCTTTTCGGCGACAATTTTGTTTTGCAACTTCTTCTTGATGTCGTCTTGAACGTCGGCCAGCGGAGTCACACCGGCATCACGACGTTCCAAAACGCGAACGATATGCAGCCCCTCATCGTCTTCGATAATCGGGCTCATCTTGTTCAGCGGCAGTGAAAAGATCTGTTTGTCCAGAACCGACGAACGCAACGATCCCTGTGGGGTCCATTCGTGAACGCCACCATCGGCGGCAAACGGTTCCTGACTCTTCTCTCGCGCCACCGCCTGCATGCTGCCGCCATAATAGGCTTCGGTCCCCATCGCTCGAATGGCTTCGAGCGCCGCATCGCGATTGTCGAAACGATCAAACCGGACCGTCAGTTGTTCCCAACGTGCTTCGGCCGAACGCTCGTACTCGTCGCGATGCTGGTTATAGAAACGAACGATGTCGGCGATCGGGACGTTGGGGTCACGGTCCAGTTTGCTGCTGACGTACAGCTGGCCCAACATTTGGTCGATGAATTCTCGCCGCTGGGCCTTCAGCGAACTGCCCTGCTCGCCCAACTTGGCTTCCAATTCCGCCATGTCCTCGGTGCCGAATTGCTCCTTGAGCTTGGGCAACTGTTCTTCGAAAAAATACTGACGCGCTTTGGCGGCGAGCCGCTGCTGAGCTTCTTCGCGTTTGTCAGCCGCTTCGGTGCCGACTTGGTCCAGCACAAACGATTCACGCATCATCTTGAACTGAATTGCACGTGCCAATTCGCCGCGGACCAGATTCACGCGAGCGATCTTCAACTGCGGCTCGGGAATCGGCTGGCCCGTTTTTGCGGTGACCTCGCGAATCTTCGCGTCCACCTTTGGCAAGACTTCGCCGGCCAAGATGGGTGACTTTCCGACCACCGCCAACACGGCCGCCGGATCATCGGGCAACTGGATCGACGCCAATTCTCGCATTTGTTCGGGCGTCGGACCTTGGGCAGCCGCCGATGCGGCCAGCCAGCACAACAGAGTCGCTTGGCCGACGACGAACGATGCCGTCATCACGCTTCGTGCCGCAGGATTGCGTGAAAACACTGGACGTGAATCCTTCCGATGAATGGTCCAATTTTGCTGCGAAACCGCCGTCAACGCCTGGTCGCCTCGTTGTCAGCACCAGGTGACGCGATGGCGCCCGGTTCCTGACGGCAAAGGCCAGGGCTTCGGCGGGCTGATCGGCTTGTAAGCACTCGGTCCCGGCCGCCGCAAGATCGTTTTTGACCGCCCGCACCCCCAGGCGGCCGAATCGTTGGTGTCGCTATTGATTGCGCCGGCGCAATTTGGGTAAGCATGCCAGGGAACGTCGATCCCTGCTTCATCGACACGGGGTGTGCGTCGCACCCGAGCTTTTCGAACGAGTCCACCGACCCGCCCCGCCCGTTGATGCACACTTCGATCCGCCCGCACCGTCGCCCGCCAGTGATGATGATCGTCATCATGGTCACGCTTGGCTGCGCGTTGGCGATCGACTGGAAATCCGCGTCGGCACAGGACGTCGTCGAAGCGGCACAGGAAGCAGCGTCCGTGCCGGCCAACACGCTTGACGAATTGGCCCAAGTCCGGCGTCTGATCCAAAGCGATGAACTGAGCCAAGCGAGCGACCGCTTGGACAAAGTCGACCAAGCACTTGGTCCCGCCCAATCCGTCAGCCAGGCGGACCGACAACGGATCGGACCGGCCATGGTCCTGACCCATGCAATGCTGGGCCAAGCATTGACACAGAACGGCCAAAGTTCTGCCAAGACGTTTCGTCGTTGCCTGACGTGGTTGGATGACGCCGGAGCCGACTTACCATCATCACGGCGAAACGGCATTCGCATGGCCGCCGCATCCGCCCTGGCCGCCGACGGTGACTTCTCCGGTGCAACGCAGTGTCTCGCAAATGCGTTGGCAGACGCTGATGAATTGGACGAAACGCATCGCCAGTGGATCCACACGTTCCTGATGCGATCAGCCAAACGACAAATGCAAACCGATCCGGCCGCGGCGGCCAGCACCTTTGCCCTGGTATCAAGAACCGCTTCGGCAGAGGTCGCGGCCACCGCCGACCTGGGCGCTGCGTGGTGCGTGCTGTCCAATCCGGACGCTTCACCGGCCGAAATTGGCAAGGCGATGGCCGATTTCGTTCGTAAACACCCCGATCACGGTGATGCGTTGGTCGCAGCCAACCAAGCGATTCAACACTTCGTCCTAGCCGACGACTGGCGTTCCGCCGACACCATGTTGCCTTTTGCGATGACAAAAAAGGCGGACGCGGGGTCACCGCCCACGGATCCGACGGCCAGCCTGACTTCGATGCTTGTCTTGAAGGCAAAGTCGGACGATTGGGATCTCTTAGAACTGGCCGATAGTCACTGGCTGGAACATTTTCGCAGCCAAGCCGAAAGAGTCACGGACAGCGAAGCCTGCGCTTTACTTGTGCTGCTTGATGCGGCCCGCGATTTGCCCGATGCGTTCGATGTGGACGCCCAGCGTTTGATCCGCAACACCGACAACGCGGACACCATCCGCTGGGTCCAGACGAGGCTGTCGAGCATCGGCGACGGCACCTTTGCGACCATCTTATCCAGCAAAATCCTGACGGGCCTGACCGACACCGACATTTCGATCCCCGTCAAGCTGGCCGCTTGCCGGCGTTTGGCTGCGGCATCCGATTGGAGCTCCATTGCCGCTGCACTCAGTGACGCCACGGCCGATGACGTGGTCGGCCAAACAAATACCCCGGCGGACGCGGTGTCCCCCGAAGATCAAGCCTTTGCCGAAGACCAAGCCAACCAAGAATCCGCCGAACTTCTATCGATTCTTGCCGAATCGCTGGTCCAAGACGGACGCGGACAACAATCGCATGCATGGTGGATCCGAGCGGTTGATGATTTCGGCGACACCCGGATCACGTCGCTGCTGCGACTGGCGGAAATCGCTTGCCAACACGGGCAACGTGACGAGGCGGCGGCGCGAGTACTGGCCGCAAGACAGGCCGCCGGCAACGACACGGCCAAACTCGTTTTTGTTGACCTGCTGGACGCGGACCTTTCGATCCGAGCCCTACGGTTCGGGCATGCCCGCGACCTGCTGGAATCGGTCGTCCGGAACCCTCACGCGATCACCACCCTTCGCGGCCGCGCCCAGTGGCTAATCGGGGAAACGTATTTTCTGCAGCAAGATTACGCAGCAGCGATCGACGCCTACCGGCTGGTCGAAGGCATCGACCCGGAATCACCCTGGGTGGCGGCGTCGTTGGTCCAAGCGGGCAAATCGTTTGAACATTTGGGGAGGACACAATCGGCGTCGATGTGTTATGGCAACCTCGTACGTCGTTTCGGCGACAGTCCCCACAGCGAATTGGCACGACGCCGGCTCGCCAATCTACCAGCAGCATCCTCGCAAGCGGATTCGACGTTGAAGCGATGACGAACAAAGGCGGAACCAGAAAATTCGTTGCGGCCGACGATCGACGGGGCAGCCCGGCGTGGCGAGGCTTGGTGTCATTCCTGTTGCCACCGATGGTCCTGACCTTCGGCTTGGCCGCATGGACCGCATTGATGCCGGTCGCCACTGGTCAACAGATGCGTCCCCAGTCGCTGAACTTCCAGGGCGGCCAAACGGGATACAACGGCCAGGCGAATTTCAACAACGGCAACAACCAATTCTACAACACAGCGTCCGCCGGCCCGGATGCACGCATCGCGTCCGCGCCGTCGTCGATCCCGTCGCTGAACCAGGAATTGCCTCAACAACAAGGCGTTGCACCGGAGTCCGAAGACGAATCGGCCGCCTGGGAAATGCCGGCAATCGTCGACAAGATCTCGCAAGGTGGCGTGTTGATGATCCCGCTGGCGATCTGTTCGCTGGTGGTTCTGGCATTGTCGATGGAACGGCTAGTTTCACTGCGTCGCGGCCGCGTGATCCCGCGACCATTCGTACGCCGGTTCACCGAATGTGTCGAAGACGGACAACTGAGTTTCGACGAAGCGACCGAGTTGTGCGAAGAATTCAGTTGCCCTGTCGCGGAAGTCTTCCAAGCGGCCGTCCGTCGCTGGGGCCGCCCCATGTTCGAAGTCGAACAAGCGGTGATGGACGCGGGCGATCGCGTCGCCGACGGTCTGCGTCGATTCCTGCGGGTCTTTCACGCGATCAGCAATGTGGCCCCATTGATCGGATTGTTGGGCACGGTTTTGGGCATGATCGAAGCGTTTGAAACGATCAGCAGCCAAGAATCGATCGGCCACCCCGAACTGTTGGCCAGTGGAATCAGCCAAGCGTTGCTGACGACCGCAGGCGGGCTGTCCGTCGCCATTCCCGCCTACCTGGCCTACATGTACTTCAGTGCCAAATCGGACGGTTACCTGAACGAAATCGACAAGCTGTGCCAACGGGTTGTTGATTGCATCTCCGCCGAAGGCTTGGAAAGTGCCGGTGGCGGAACCAAGTCGCGCAAACGTCGCGCCGCCTAGTCACGCTGATTGCACCGCCGGAATACTCCGATGCCCAAACGCAGCCGATCCGAAGACGCTACGATCAACCTGACGCCCATGATTGATGTGGTGTTCTTGTTGGTGATTTTCTTCATGGTCGGCAGCAAGTTCAGCGAATCGGAAAGCCGGGTGAACGTCAACGTCGCCGGTGCCGCGGACATGCAAGCCATCAGCCGGTTGCCCGACAAACGAATCGTCGATGTCGCCGGCGACGGCAGCGTGACCTTGGACGGACAAATGGTTGCACCGGATCAGCTGTACCAGAGTTTGCAAGAACAGTTCGCCGTCTATCCCGGTTTGCGTGTGCTGGTTCGCGCCGAACGCAACGCGCCGTTTGACGTCGTCGACCAGATCCTGCGCACGATTCGCAATTCGGGGATCGCCAACATCAATTTGGCTGCCAAGGGTCCATCGGTCGCTTCGGTCTCTCCACAAGGCATGCGACGGTGATCGATCCGACGAACTTGTGGACCGATCCATGGGTGGTTTATCCCGTCGCCGTCGCCGCGATCGGGCTGCTGGTCGTTACGGTTTGGTTGTTCGGTCGTCGAAAACGCAGCGGTCGGCAAGCGGCGGTGGTTTGTCTGTTGATGTCGATCGCCCTGCACGCGGTGATCTTCTTTGCCGTCCCGTTGATCCAGAATCCCGGCGGCAGCACCAACGTGGACCCCGACAACGACGACGATCCTGGTGTTTCGGAAATCAACGTCGCCGTCTTTGATCCGGATCTTTTGACCGCGGACGTTGCCGGTGACGATCCGTCGGCAATGATTGCGCCGCTTCCGGTCGCCGAACTGACCGACCTGGTCGAAACGCCGACGGTACCGTCCGAATCACCCGATGAAGACGACTTGAGCGATGTTGCCGAGGTCGTGCCCGACGATCCGACGCCATCCGAGCCGGCCCCGATTCCCGATTCATTGGCGTCCGAACCGTTCGACGCCCCGCCGACAACCGAGGATGCAGCGGACCAAACGGAAAACACGGATCCCAGCGACCTAATCAACGATCAGCCGATCGCGATGGCCACGCAGGCGTTATTGGACGACTGGCTGAATGAAATCGACGCGACCAACGATATGGCCGCAGCCAGCCAGATCGACTCCACACAGTCCGTTGCACCGGAGCCCGCCGTCGCTTCATCAGCGGCTTCATCGTCCGATCCATCAAAGCAGCCCGCGACCACCGCACCGACGCCACGGCCTGCCGGCACACCTTCGGCCAGCGCACAGCAGGCCAATGTTCGGGCCACCGCATCACATCCGACGGCGACCGTCAGCAACGCCATCTCTAGTGCCCCGGAAGCCATGACCGCCGGTGCGCGCAAAGCCGACTTTGCCAATCGAGTCGGTTCCGCGAAACAGCTGGCACTGCAACAGACCGGTGGTGACCAGAACACCGAAGCTGCCGTGGGCCGCGCTCTAAAATTCCTGGCCATGCATCAACGATCTGACGGTGGTTTTGACAGCCGGTCGGCCGGATCCGGCCAAGAGCGACGACCGCTGGGTGAAGCCCGTTCCGACGCGCACGGCGTGGTCGCCGGATCTCGTTCGGATTCCGCATCCACCGGCATGGCTCTGCTGGCGATGGTCGGTTCGGGCAATACGCACGTCGAGGGCCCTTACAGCGAAAACGTTTATCGCGGGCTGGTCTATCTGATCCGTCAGCAAAAATCCAGCGGATCTCTGGCCGGCAACGCCACGCTTTACGCATCGAACTACTGCCACGGCATGGCCGCATTGGCCATGGGCGAGGCCGCCGCGATGTCATCCGACCCCAACGCGATCGAAGCCACCCGACGGGCGCTGATGTACACCCGGTCGATGCAACATCCGACCACCGGTGGGTTTCGCTACACGCCCGGCGATCCCGGTGACCTGAGCCAGCTGGGATGGCAGGCGATGGTCATGGATGCCGGGTTCCGCGCGGGGCTTCCCGCCGATCGTCAGGCGGTCGGCGGTGTACTGCGATTTTTGCGGACCGTTCGTGCCGGCCGCAGCGGCGGTTTGGCCAGCTATCGCCCCGGCGAAAAACCGACGCGAACGATGACAGCGGAGGCTTTGGCAACCCGATTGCTGATGGGTGACACGGTTCCGCCGGCTGAGATCTTCGAAGCCGAACAATTCTTGCTGGAACAGCCGCCCGGCGTGGGCCAAGACAATTACTACTACTGGTACTACGCGACGATCGCATTGCACCAGTTGCAGGATGCCGCGTGGCAGCGTTGGAACCAGGCGTTGAAGACACGCTTGCTGGCGACCCAGTTGCCCGACGGCAGTTGGCCGACTGATTCGGTTTGGGGCGGCTATGGCGGCAAGGTTTACACCACCGCGATGGCCACGCTGTGTTTGGAGGTCTACTACCGACACAGCCTTCGCGGATCATCCACCGACGTCGCCGGAAATGCAGCGACGCGTCGATAGCCGTTGACGATCACGTTGCAACATGGCGCTATGGCAACGTTTTGCGATAGACGTCCTTTCGCAAACCGATCTTGTCCACCGGAATCGGTTCCCAACCGTCGATCCCCATCCATCCGGATGCGTCTTGTTGTTTCAGATAAGCGTCCACTTTGTCGTCACCGGTCGCATCGATCTTGGCGTCTTGATTGGAAAAGCCTGTGATGTCTGCGATCTTGACCGTTGACGCAGACGATCCGGTGCTGCTGACTGCCACATTGTCGGCAACGTCTAACTTGCCAAGCAACTTCATCACGTTGCTATCGAATTGGCAGACACGCCGATCGCAATCGACAAACACATTTCGTGCGAACCGGTTGTGCAGCGGTTCCTTGGGTGAATCCGCCATGATCTTGGCAAGACTGGGATAACGCTGGGCCCAGATTGGTGACTGATAGTCCAAAGCCAACGCCTTTTCTTCCAACATCCAACTCGGGTGTTCCGGATTGTTCCACTGCGACCATGTCATCCCACGTGAATCCAGATGGATGCCGATCGGACAATCGATCACCAAGTTGTTGATGACCTTGTTGTCGCGGCCGCCACCCATCATCACCGCGCGACCGGCACGGACCATGATGTTGCCTTCCAACGTGTCGCCGCTGTCACAATCATCCAGATAGATCGCCATGGTGTTGACATGATCGGTGTTCCCAACGCCCAGATCATGAATGTAGTTGTGCCGCAACACATTTCCTTGACTGGTCCAATCACGCCCGGTGTAGAAAGCGCCCGCGTCACCCGTTTCCAACACGACATGATGAATCTCGTTGCGTTCAATGCGGTGTTCGTTGCCGCCGTATCGAATCGCGTTGTGCGGCGCGTCGTGAATCAGGTTGTTTGTGATGGTTTGCCCGCATCCGCCCGCTGAAATGCCGGCGGCATACGTCCGCTGAAACAATCCGTAATGGTGAACATGATTGTTGTCCGCCACGTTACCTGCCATGGTCAGTTGCTTGCGATCGCCACCGCTTAGCGAAATACCAAACGTCCCCAGCTGATACAGGTCACACGAACGCACTTGGTTTTCTGAACCGGTCACGCGGACACCACCGGCACCCATGTTTCGAATCGTACATCCGGCGATCTGAACATTGTGTCCATCACGAACATCGATGGCATCGCCGTGTCCGCATTCGATGGTGAAGCCTTCGAACCGCAGATGCTTTGCGTGTTCGATCTTCAAGATCGGCTCGGTCAGTGTGGCCAGCGTGATGGACGCATCCGCAAAACCGGTCGGCGGATCCAAGAACAGCCTTTGTTCTTGGCGATCCAGATACCATTCGCCCGGTGCATCAAGTTCGCTTAAGACATTGACGGCAAAGAAACGACGCTGGCTGTTGCCCCACGTCTTTCCTTTGATGCCATAGTGATGCGGCGCCGCCAACTTGATCGCCTTTTCGGCAAGATCGTATTGGGCGATCTGGATGACTTCATCGCTCCAGTCGTGTGTCCAATAACCGCACAACCAAACGCCACGCTGAATGTCCCAACGTTCGGGACGCGGATCGTCGAAACGAAACGATCCCGGACGCAACTGACGCTTGGCGGGGTCTTCGCTATCCGGATTCCCCAGCCCCGTGTCGATCGCTTCGTGGAACCTTGCCCATCCATCACCGTCACCGTGATTCGGCCACCGAGCCAACTCCATCGGCCGTCCATCCACGTACAACCAAGGTGCCGGCGGAACCGCACGATAGGATTTCGGAACCTTCGGAAACTCCATCCCTCGATCACTCAAGTCGCAGACAAGGACTCGATCCCAGACGCCCGGATTCATTCCCGTCGTTGCGGGATCATCCAAAGCTTTGCGAATCGGCCGAAAGTCCGACGCCTTCAGTGTGACGCCGCCCTGAAGCGTAGCGGCACCGGGCTGGGTGCTGCGATAGACCACCGGCGCGGATTCGGTTCCGCCATCGGCCGAACCGAAACGCAGCGACGAATCAGCCGCATAAACCCCGGGCGCGACGTTTACCACAACCGCACCGTCGACCGGCCAAGCCCCCGCGTCGCGTCGCTGACGAATGGTCCGTTTGGCGGCTTCCAAGTTGGGAAATGGATCGCTCGCCGTCCCGGTGCCCCCGTCGTCCGCATGAATGTCGACGAACAATTGATAGGGTGTCGCCTCTTCGTCCGCGCATACCCATCGCGATCCAGACGTACCGGACAAAATCATTGCGGCGACCGTGCCCAACGCAACCGAATGTTGAACCGGAGACAGATTCAGGAAACGAAAAATGCCCATGGGGTTTCCTAACGTGGGAAGGGGGGAGGGAAAGAATCTGGCGGGAAGATCGCCAAAGGCGGGGCGTCGACGAATGTTTTCCATTCAAACGCGGTTCCCCAATATGTCGAATCGGTCCACAATAGTCATCGTCTCGCACGTTCGATCCCCATCATCCCCGCCACGTGCGTCCATTGGCCACATGCAATCCGATCCCGTTCCAGACGATCTGAAAGCGGAAATTCGCGCCGTCGCCGGTCAGTTGGGCTTCCACTTGTGCGGATTTGCGCCGGCGGTTTCATCGCAGGGCCACAGTGACCTGTTGCGTTGGATCGATGAAGGCTATGCCGCTGAAATGGATTACTTTTCGCAGCGGATCGATGCGTACAAGCATCCCAGTGGGGTGTTGCCAGGCGTCCGATCGATCATCGCGTTGGCATATCCCTATCCCAGTGCATCCGAACGGATCGATGCAAGGGGCAAGCACATCCCGAGCGACGGCCAAACGCCCAGTGGCCGCGGAAAGGTCGCCCGATACGTGTGGACCGGCGACGATTATCACGATTGGATTCACCCTAAGCTGAAGACGCTTTGCCGAACGTTACAATCGTGTGCACCGGAGTCACGATCGCGTGGCGTGGTCGATACCGCACCGTTGATGGAACGCGAAGTTGCGCAATTGGCCGGTTTGGGTTGGCGCGGAAAGAACACACTGCTGTTGCGGCCCCTTGTCGGCAGCTATTTCTTTCTGGCATGCGTCCTGACCACGGTGGAATTGCAACCTGATCCACCGTTCGATCGTTTTCACTGTGGCACCTGCACCGCTTGCTTGGATGCCTGTCCCACCGATGCCTTTCCACAGCCGGGCGTCATGGATGCGTCGCGATGCATCAGCTATCTGACCATCGAACATCGCGGCAGCATTCCCCGGCCCCTACGTCCGCAAATCGGCGACTGGGTTTTCGGTTGCGACGTTTGCCAAGAAGTCTGTCCCTGGAATCGACAATCGTCACGCGAGAACACGCGACCGAACAACGAATCGGTGTCACCGTCGGAACCGACGATGACGGATTTGGACTTGCACGATCTGTTCACGTTGGATGATGAACAGTTCCGAAAACGCTATCGCAAGACCGCGTTGTGGCGGACCCGACGTCGGGGCATCTTGCGAAACGCCGCGATCGTCTTGGGAAACCAAGGCACCACGGAAAGCCTTGGACCGCTGACCACCGGTTTGTCTGATCACGAACCCTTGGTCCGATCCGCTTCGGCATGGGCCTTGGGCCGGATCGGTGGCAAAGCACGGTCGGTCTTGATGCAGCGTCTGGCGACCGAAGACGATCCCGAAGTGATCGCAGAGATCCAGTCCGCGATCGACCACTTGGCTTGATCGCCGGCGATCGCTTGACGCCAAATTTGCGCGACCGCGGTTCGCTGCCGTCTGGTCATCGCTTGGATCGCGGACTATCAATTCCGGCTTGCCTCGTCGGCCGCGAATCCGTGCCGTCGACCTTTGCCCCACCTTTGATCAACCGCATCACCATTGCAGGAGTTCCACCGGCATGACAGGAAAGTTGAAACCATCCGTATGTATCGACGCGGTGTTCGGCGACCTATCGGTGACCGATGCCGTCAAGCGAGTTCATGACACCGGCATCGACGCGTTCGAGTTTTGGGGGTGGTGGGACAAGGACTTGGCGGAGATCAAACGTGCCCGCGACGATCACAACATGGCGATTTCGGCGTGTTGTACTAAGTTCGTCAGCGTGGTGGATCCCGCCGTGCGCTCGGACTATCTGAATGGTTTAGAAGAATCGATCGCCGCCGTGAAAGATCTAGATTGTCACACGCTGATTTCCCAAGTCGGCGACTTTCGCAAAGGCGTTCCTCGAGCCGAACAGCACGATGCTTTGGTTGACGGTTTGACCGCGGCGGCGGCGCTTTTGGCGGGGACCGATATCACGTTGGTCATCGAACCGCTGAATGAATTGGTCGATCATGCGGGGTACTACCTGATCCACAGCGACGAAGCGTTTCAAATCGTCGACAAGGTCAACAGCCCTAACGTGCGCGTGGTCTTTGACATCTACCATCAGCAAATTAGCGAAGGGCATTTGATCGAACGCATCACATCGGGCATTGACCGCATCGGTCACTTTCATGCCGCGGGAAATCCAGGACGGCACGAACTGGACCGAGGCGAAATCCACTACCCCAGCGTTTTTGCCGCGATCGCCGAGACCAATTATCAAGGCTATGTCGGTCTGGAGTACTGGCCGGTTGAGCCCGCAGAGGTGGGGCTGAATCGAATCAAAACATGGTTCGAGTGATCGTCCGATCCCGGCCCAACTTCGCACCGCAGAAGTTTTTGCCAATGGTGATTTCTCGGTGCGCGTTCGATGCATTTGCCACGCGTGTTTCTAGCAACCGATATCATTGAGCGTCCCGCGGGCTGGCTTCGTAATTTCTCTCCCCGAGCCCGCGGGACGCTTTTTTCGTTTTTGGAACTGCCTTTCGCAACAAAGGTCGCCGCGATGCGCAAGATGATTTCGTCCGCAATGTTTCTCGGTTGGATTCCTGTCGTCGGTTTGATGGCCGCAATGACTGGGTGCGATTCACAAGAGGCGACGAAAGCTCTGGAGTCCGCGGAGCAGAATGTCGCACAGGCCGGCGAAAAGATCTCCGAGGGCACCGCGGAGATGGTGGAGAAAGGGAGGGATGCGGCGGCAAATCTTTCTGACGAAGCCATGGCGATGATGACGCCGCTGAAGGAGAAGTTCGGCGATCTGGATCAACTGAAAGACAAGCCGGAAGAGCTGAAAGCAAGAGTCAGCGAATTGATCGAATGGATGGAAACCAAAGCGGAATCGATCGAATTACCCGAAAGCGTTTCCACCGCGCTCGCATCGACCAAGGACAAGTTGGTGCAGTTGAAAGCGTACCTTCAGGGCGAATACGAAGACGCGCAGGTGGAAAAGTACATCCAGGAGATCAAAGAATCCGCCGCATCGATATTCGACTTTTCCTAACAGCATCTTCTCCCAGCGGTGGCTTCAACGACTAGCGGTGGATGCGATGTGGTCGAATTGAGCGGCGGGTGTCAACAATCTACAATTGGCGGCGTCCCCTTTTCCGCCCCGCCTGGACCCCACATCCCGCCCCGCCCGCCATGCTATCGCCGCATCGTGTCATTGGACGCCGTTTTTCGGTTGTCACAGCCATTGTCTTGTTCGCCGCGTGCGTGCCGCCGATCACCACCGCGGCGGACAACGTCGAGACGTCTTCGCGGTCAAACCCGTCACCAAACGTTCTGCTGATCGTCACCGACGATCAAGGCTACGGGGACATGGGGTGCCACGGGAATCCGTGGCTGAAAACACCCAACTTGGACACATTGGCGACCCAGAGTGTGCGGCTGACCGACTATCACGTCGATCCGATCTGTACGCCGACGCGATCGGCACTGATGACCGGCCGGTACTGCACTCGCGTCGGTGCTTGGGATGTCGTGATCGGTCGGCAAATGCTGCGGCACGATGAAACCACGATGGCCCAGGTGTTTCGGGATTCGGGCTATCGCACCGCGATGTTCGGCAAATGGCACTTGGGCGACACTTACCCCTATGCGCCGCGTTTCCGCGGATTCGATGATGTCTTTTGTCATCGTGCCGGCGGAGTGGACGAGATCGGCAACCCGCCGGAAAACGATTACTTCGACGACACGTATTTTCGCAACGGTGTCTCCGAATCCACGACGGGATACTGCACCGACGTTTGGTTCGACAACCTGCTTGGCTATCTGGACGACCACCAAGCATCCGGCACCGGTGCAACGCCCCGTCGTCCCTTCTTTGTCTACCTGCCACTCAATGCCATGCATTCCCCGTTTCGTGCTCCGGAAGAAGCTTGGCGTCCGTACGCTGAAATGGGCATTGAAACGGAACGGGCCAAATTCTATGGCATGATCGCAAACTTTGATGCCAACCTTGGTCGTCTGATGGCGGCATTTGAAAAGCACGACATGGCCGACGACACCATCGTCATTTTCATGTCGGACAACGGCACGGCAATGGGATCGACCGGCACCGAAGACGACGACGGTTACAACGCGGGAATGCGTGGTAAGAAAGGATCTGTCTATGACGGCGGTCATCGCGTTGCTTGCTTCGTCCGCTGGCCCGATGGATTGCCGTCCGACGTGGACGTGAATCATTTGACGTGCCACCGCGATTGGATGCCCACGCTGATCGATCTGTGCGACCTGTCACCGCCAAAGGACGTTTCCTTTGACGGACGAAGCATGGCAGCCATTTTGAAAGACCCCGACGCCGCTTGGCCTGACCGCAAATTGTTTGTTCAGCGACAGAGCGATCAACCGGTTTGCATGCTGCAACCGGGAACCAAACGCCGAAAGCCAAACTATGCGGTGATGACCGAACAGTTCCGCCTAGTCAACGGACAATTGTTTGATATTGAATCGGACCCTGGTCAACGCATCGACGTTGCCGATCGCTATCCCGACATTGTGGAGGAACTGTCCGCGTCGTATCGCGAACATTTCGAAGACGTTTACGGCATCGATCCGACCGAGGGCGAAGGACGCCGCCCGACCGAACCCACCGACGACGGCGGCGTTCCATTTACGAGATTCATGGTCGGCCCCGGCCCGTATGCGTCGACACTGATGACCGTACGTGACTGGCACCCGACCAAGGGCGGTGTGATTTGGCAGCAGCCTCAGTTGGCCGACAACGATCTGTGGATTCAAGGCTTCTGGGCCTTGAACGTGAAGAAGGCGGGGCGTTATCGGGTCAAGCTGTCTCGTTATCCGGACCAACTGAATCGTTCCATGCAATATGATCGAGTGGAGCTGACGATCGGTCCGCGAACTTGGTCACAATCGCTGGATCGCGACGATTCCGCAGCCGAGTTTTCAGTGACGCTTCCGGCGGGCGATTCTCTGGTCAAAACACGCTGCATTGATTCACAGGCCGGCAGGGAACGTGGTGCTTACTACGTCCGGTTCGAGCATCTGGCGGATTAGTGCGTCGTTTTGGTGGACATTCGGTTTCCGAGCCCGAGACGCCGACTTTTGCCACGGCGGCCACACCGACGATTGTGTCTGGGCTACCTTAGGCCCTGCATCGAACGGCATCGGTGAATGCCGAATCAACCGTGCGCCCCCCCATTTCGCCCCGCCGTTTTTTCGTCGAACTCCATGAACCATCACGTCGCCGTATCGTCGATTTCATCGGCATCCCCGCCCTTTCGATTGTCGTGCATCGGTCCGGTGTGGTTGCTGGGTTTCGTTTGTCTGCACGCTTTCGGCATCGGGCTTCGCAGTGCGAACGCCGATGAAACCTCCGCACCGCGTCCAAACGTCATCTTATGCATGGCCGACGACATGGGCTGGGGTGACGTCGCCTACAACGGTCACCCGGATCTGCGCACCCCGCACCTGGACGCGATGTCCCGCGAAGGCATTCGGTTTGATCGCTTTTACTCCGGTTCATCGGTTTGTTCGCCAACACGCGGCAGTTGTTACACGGGCCGCAATTCGATCCGCTTCGGCATCAACACGGCCAATCACGGTCGATTGCTGGAACGCGAACTGGTCTTGCCCGAAATCATGAAGCAGCACGGTTACCGCACGGGCCATTTCGGCAAATGGCATTTGGGAACCTTGACGACCAAAGTGAAGGATGCGAATCGCGGCCGACCGGGCAACACTGACGATTACAGCCCACCGTGGGAACACTCGGTCGACGTCTCGTTCGTCACCGAATCGAAAGTCCCCACTTGGAATCCGCTGCAGGTTCCCGCCGAAGGTTATGGACATTCCGCCGGCGCTGCGGGGAAAGAACCTGGCCAGTTTTATGGAACGCACTACTGGATCGGGCCCGACCAAAGTGTCACCGAAAACGTCAGCGGCGATGACAGTCGCGTCGTGATGGACCGCGCGTTGAAGTTCATTTCCGACAGCGTGGAAAACGACCAGCCGTTCATGGCTGTCATTTGGTTCCACACCCCACACAAGCCGACGATTGCGGGTGGCAAGTATCTGCAGATGTATAATGATTTTCCGATCGATCGCCGGCACTACTATGGGTCGATCACGGCGCTGGATGATCAGGTCGGCCGGTTGCGTCAAACGCTGGCCGACTTGGGCGTCGATCGCGATACCATGCTGTGGTATTGCAGCGACAACGGCCCGGAAGGCAAGAAGGGTAAAGATCCGGGAACGGCCGGCCACCTGCGTGGACGTAAACGTGACCTTTTGGAAGGCGGCATTCGCGTTCCCGGTATTCTGGTCTGGCCCCAGCGTATCAGTGAACCTCGAACGCTGTCGATTCCTTGCTTCACCAGTGACTATGTGCCGACGATCGCCGATGTGCTGGGTTTTGATCTGCCCGACGACCGGCCTTACGACGGCATCAGTTTGCTGCCGTGGATTGACGGCGGTGATTCCAAGCGACCGAGTCCGCTGATGTTCGAATACGGCCAATCGGTGGCATTGATTGACCAGCGTTACAAGCTTTACCGCCCGAAAGGCAAGAACACGCGTTTCCAGTTGTTCGACTTGATCGATGACCCGGGTGAAGCTCAGGACCTTGCATCGGAGCATCCCGTGTTGGTGCGTCGTTACGCCCAGCAACTTCAAGACTGGCGCGAATCCTGTCACCAAAGCCAGGAAAAATCTGGACTTCGTTGACGTTTGCCCGCCGGTATCATGCCCCCCAAGGCCAGCCCCGATGGTTGACCGGCCGGTGATATCGATCGCACCGGCCATCACGGATGCAGCAATTGCACCTGTCTGTCCGCCTGGTGGCCTTTTTCGGGCGTCCGATTTGCCCAATCGTTGTCCGTGCCGGCATGTCGGACAATAGACGTATTGTAGGGTTCAGTAAGTGGGGACCAGCAGATCCTCCATCTCGGAACCAAACTACAATGCGGGGACACGGGGCCATGGCCGATCTAATGGACGCACCGACGGAAACGGAAACGATTTCTCACGAAGCAGTGATCGACGCCTTGCGTCAAGAAAACGACATGCTGCGTCATGATCTGAAGCGTGTCCAAGAAAACTTGTTGGAATCGGTGCGTGCCAACGAGCGGAATTCACGGTCGCTAGACCAGATTCGCCGCGATTGTCAGGGGCTGGCCGAAGAATCATCGTCGATCCGAGACGACACGTCTGACTTTTCCAACGCGATGTCCGAGATGCGTCGGCTGGCCGAGGAAACCGACCGGCAACTGGAATCGATGCATCAGTTCGTGGACGTGGTCAGCCGAATTTCGGAGCAAACGAATCTGTTGGCTCTCAACGCCACCATCGAAGCGGCACGAGCGGGCGAAGCAGGCCGCGGTTTCAGTGTCGTGGCGACAGAAGTCAAAAACCTGTCTCAACAGTCCAAGGAAGCCGTGGAAAACATCGGCGAATCGATTGCCGGAGCGCTGAAGAAGTCATCGGAAGTCGCCGAGACCATCCGCCGAATGGATGAACGCAGCGAACAAATCCAGCAAACCGTATCCGCGTTCACCACGCAAATTGGTGTCACATCCGATGAAATTGCGGCGGCTGAATCCGAGATCCAGAAATCCAACGCCGGCGTCTTCATGAGCCTGGCGAAGATGGATCACGTGATCTGGAAAGTGAACGCATATTCCAGCTTCTTCGAATCGCGACCGATGATGGACGCGGTGGATCATCACCAATGCCGACTGGGCCTTTGGTATGACGAAGGCGACGGTAAGAAGGCGTTCGGACACACCAGCGCGTTCACCCGATTGCCCGGACCACACGCCGCCGTTCATGACAACGTCAACGAACTGTTGAACTGTCTGCGAACCGGACATCTGAGCGAATCGGTCGCCAAGGACTGCTTGTCCAAGATGGAAAGCGCCAGCCAACGCGTGTTCGATTGCCTGGATCAAATGCTACACGAAGCACTCGACTGATCCACGGCCCTTGGATCACTGTAGCGGCCAATCACAGGGGCAGCACCGTTTCCTCGGTGACCGCCCAGACTTGGTCGCCCGCGCGTCTGCGAATGCGATGGCCTCCGGTGAAGTCGCCGACCGCGGGCAAGACCAAACGATTTCCGTCGCGCCAAAAACACCTCAAACGGATCCGATCGTTCTGGTCACCCACCGTGATGCACGGATGCAAATGGCCGCAAAGCCCAAGATCGATTTCGTTGGGGATCTCATCGGGTTGATGAGCACAGAATAGACCCGATGCATCCATCGTCGGACCGACGACCTTCACCGAAAGATCGGCCGGCAGGATCCCCACCGCGCGGTCATGGTTTCCCAATATCAATGTGGAATGCAGCGCCCGATGCCGCTGGAAAAAGGGTCTGGCGGCGTTCAACGAATCGCGCGACAGCGACGACCGACTGTGGAACAGATCGCCCAACAAAACCAGCCGCCGTGCGTCGGTGGTGCGGATCATCTTTTCAACCCGGCACAACGTTCCCGCGGTGCTGCCCGTCGGCACCGGCACACCATGCCGACGGAAGGTCGAATCTTTACCCAGATGCAAGTCGGCAACGAACAGCGTCGACGTGGCGATGTGGAACAACCCGCGATCGGGCAGCAGGATGACGTCGTGACCACCAACACGGGTCGCAACACCACCATCCATAGAACCAGCCTGCCCTTCGATTTCAACCACTCCTAATCCTCGCCTCTCTCTCCGTCCCATCGTCGCCTTTCGCTCCACGAAAGTAGCGTCCTACTCACAGCACCCTTTCACTCCGCCCCCGCAGCCTTTTCCAACTGCTGTTGCATCCGCTGAATCCTTTGCGCCAATGTCTCGCTGCTGACGCGTTCCCGAAGCTTATCGACCAACAGCGGAAACGAAAGCGGCGTCACCCGATCCGGGGCCGTGACCACCACGTTGCTATTTTCGATCCGATCCAACGCGGTCGACATTCGGTCGGTTTCCAACTGAAATTCCAATACCTCTTGTTCCGCTTGTCTCAACAGCATGTTGTCTGGATCGTATTGCCGAAAGACGTCAAAGAACAAATTGCTGCTGGCCTGCAGATGGCCCGCGGATTTTTGACGCCCCGGATAGCCTTGTTGGATCAGCCCCGCGACCCGCGCGATTTGGCGAAACTGTCGCTTCGCCATTTCCGTGGAATTCATGCTGTCCAGAATGTCCGCAACCAACTGTTCCGACGCGAACAGGCCGTGATCGATCGCGTCGGCCACATCCACGGGGTGTGGTGATTGCAACACGATCCCGTAATCGTTGCACGCCATTGTGAACGTCGTCTTGATGCGGCGTGTCATCCGATACGCCAATAGCGCAGCCATGCCTTCGTGGACCAAACGGCCTTCGAACGGAAAGACAAACAACTGATAACCACCTCGGGTCTTGATCGATTCGATCAGCAATTCGTCCACCCGTGGCAGCCGGCTCCAACGCTGTTGCAATTCCAACAGACCTTTCAACGACTTCATTTCGCGGCCGATCAAGACGCCGTCCGCCGCCTGGTGCAGTTTTTCACGCAACTGTCGACTCAGTTCGCTGGACAGCGGCATCCGACCACCCATCCAACGCGGCACCGAATCGGGTTCACCCTTGGCACGGCGGACATAGGCGACGTTGTCTTTGACACGAACCAAAGCGACCAAGCGTCCGGCGAACAAAAACTTTTCACCCGGATTCAGTTTTGACAGAAAGGATTCCTCCGCTGTTCCCAACGTGTTTCCCTTCAGAAACTTCACCTTCATCGCCGCGTCGCTGACGATCGTGCCGATGTTCATCCGATGCATCGTCGCAATCCGCCGCTCGGTGACCTGATAACGATTACCCTGGCGCTGAACACGATGAAACTCGGGATAAGCATGAAGCGACGCGCCGCCTTGGACGACGAAGTCCAGGATCCAACGCCACTCACCATCGGTCAGATTTTGATAGCTGGCCGTGGATCGAACTTCATCCAACAGCGTCTTGTCATCGAAACCGCCGCCGATCGCAACGGTGACGACATGCTGGGCCAGGACGTCCAGCGGTTTGGACAGCAACGGACGTGACTCCAATGCCCCATCGGCGATCGCTTGCTGTGCCGCGGCCAATTCGATCAACTCGATCGCGTTGGTCGGAACGAACACCAGTCGGCTGGCGGCATCGGGCTGATGTCCGCTGCGGCCGGCACGCTGCAGCAACCGCGCCGCACCCTTGGGACTGCCGATCTGTACAACCAGATCCACGGCGGTGAAATCAACGCCCAAGTCCAGGCTGCTGGTGCACACGACGGCTTTCAAACTGCCGTCGCGCAATCCGTCTTCGACCCAACGCCGGACGCTGCCATCCAGCGAACCGTGATGCAGTGCGATCCGTCCCGCCCAGTCCGGACGATGCTTCAACAAACTTTGGTACCAGATCTCCGTTTGCGACCGCGTGTTGGCAAACACCAGCGCACTGTTGACTGCGTCCAAGCACTCGGCCACCTGGGGCACCATCCGAGTCCCGATGTGACCGGACCAGGGGAAACGATCGATCCGCTTGGGAATGATCGATTCCAATTGGATCTTTTTCTTGGTGTAGCCTTGGATCAAACGTCCCGTATCGGCGGACGTGGGACCCAACAGCGACTCCATCGCGTCATCCAAGTTCCCGAGCGTCGCCGACACACCCCAAACCCGTAGCCCCGGTTGCAAACGACGCAGTCGTGCGAGTGCCAATTCGGTCTGCACACCGCGTTTGGTGCCCAAAAGCTCGTGCCATTCATCAACCACGACTGCTTGTAGCCCGGCAAAGGCCGAATGCAACTTTTCATGGGTCAGCATCAGGCACAAGCTTTCCGGCGTTGTGACGAGCGCCGTCGGCAAGCGCCGCAGTTGCCGTGACTTTTGGCTGGTCGAACTGTCGCCGGTGCGTGATTGCAACGACCACGGCAACCCGAGTGCATCGATCGGTTGCCGCAACGCGTTTTCGGTGTCTTGTGCGAGCGCCCGCAGCGGAGTGATCCACAGAACGCGTGCCGCCGGCGGACGTTTCGCATCCCATCTTTCGCGGTCCGGATTTTGATCCAGCCACTGCAAGATCGGCCCCATCCAAACGGCCAACGTCTTTCCGGTCCCGGTCGCGGAATGGACCAGACCGCTTTCACCGTTTCGGTAAGCCCGCCACGCCGAGCGTTGGAAACGAAACGGCTTCCATCCCTGTGAGGCAAACATCGCGTCGACCGTTGCGGTGGCGGTCGCCTTGGAAGGCTTTGCTGCGTTCACTTCCTGGACGGTCTCCGGTGCATCCAATCGTTTTCCTCGATCCGTCCTCAGCTGTTCACGAACCATCGGGCATCATCGCTTTCAGTTCGTCCAGCGAATTAGCGTCCTGGGGACCTTTATCATGACGCCAGCGAACGATACGAGGAAACCGAGTCGCGATGCCGCTCTTGTGCCGTGTGCTGACCTGCAAACCTTCGAAAGCCAATTCCATCACCAACGA
The DNA here is from genome assembly GCF_012290005.1 of Crateriforma spongiae. NCBI lineage: Bacteria > Pseudomonadati > Planctomycetota > Planctomycetia > Pirellulales > Pirellulaceae > Crateriforma > Crateriforma spongiae. Next base: position 14,148 of record NZ_JAAXMS010000014.1, on the reverse strand, counting down.
CGGGGTCACACGTCGCACCGGCCCGAACGCTTCGTCGGTATGGTCACGCACGAATCGATCGACCTTGCGGATCTCCGCGTCGTCCAGCCCGCTGTACGCCTTTGCGAACGGGACCAGTTCGCCATCGTTCCACAACGCGAACGTGTAATCGGTAAACAAACTCGCTCGTTTACCGTGACCTTTTTGCGCATAAATCAGCACGGCGTCGATCGTGAACGGATCGACTTTCCATTTCCACCAAGTACCGCGGACACGTCCAACGTCGTATTTCGAATCGATCCGCTTCAACATCAATCCTTCGCTACGACGCTGGCGACTGGTTTGCCGAATCGTCGCCAGATCATCCCAACTGGGTTCGCTCAAGATCTCTGTCGGCCTCAGATGCGGATGGTCGATTTGGGCCAACGTCTGGTCCAACCGCTGTCGGCGAACTTCCAGCGGCTGGTCACGCAAATCCACACCGTCGATCTCCAGCAAATCAAAGACGTGAAAAACCACCGGGACCTCGGCCAATAATTTTTTCCCGACCGTTTTGCGATTGATGCGTCGTTGCAGTTGTGCAAACGGCATCACCGTTCCGTCGGCCGCCGTCGCCAAGATTTCACCATCCAGCACGGTGCCGTCGGGCAACCACTGCGCAGCCGATTCGATTTCGGGCCAACGGTTTTCCATCAGCTCTTCGCCCCGCGACCACAAGAACGACTTGCCGTCACGGCGGATCAGTTGTCCGCGAATTCCATCCCATTTCCATTCGGCCAGGTAGTCTTCTCGCGGCCCTAGGGTCGACACATCACTTGCGGAATCGATCGGATGGGCCAAGCAGAACGGATACGGCTGGCTGCTGATTCGATCCGGCGTGGTGGGATCGGTCCAACGCCGATAAGCTTCCTCGCTCGGCTGCCACTGACCCATCAAACGATCAGCCACCACGTCGACCGGAACGCCGGAATGCTTCGCCAAGGCTCGTGTGACCAAACGTTTGCTGACCCCCACGCGAAACGCACCGGTGATCAGCTTCATGGCCACCAACCGAGTCGGCATGTTGGTTTCGTTCCAGATCCGCAGCACCGCCTGACGCTGTGCCGTTTCGTCCATCGATGCCAAAGGATCCAAACGCTGACTGACCCACTGGGCCAACGTCAAATCACTGATCTCGTCACCGGGCGGGACGATCAACGAAATGGTTTCGGCAAGATCGCCGACGGCGTGATACGACTCATCGACCAACCAGTCGGACAACCCCGCGACTGCCCCCGCCCATTGACGCAATGATTTCGTCGGAACGCTGCGTCGACGGCGTTGACCGGACAAGAAGTACACGGCCCATGCTGCATCGGCCGGGCTCGCGTCGTCCAGGTATTCGGCGATGGCATCAATTTTTTCGTTCGTCTTGGTGGTTTCGTCCAGCCGGGCGAACAACTGTGCAAATCGGATCACGACGGGGCCTCCTGGTCATCGCCGTCATGATCGTCCGCCGATTCCACGTCGTCATCGGATCCCACCGATCGGCCGCCTTCCAACGGGATCGCGTGCACACCTGTTTCGTTCAAATACCTGGCCACCACGGCGCTGTATCCGTGTGTCACCCAAACCGATTCCGGGCGACACTGATCAACGGCAAGCAGCAACGAAGGCCAATCGACGTGATCGCTGATGACGAAACCTCGGTCCACCGAACGTCGCCGCCGAGCACCGCGAACGGCCATCCATCCGCTAGCCATCGCCGTGCTGATCCGTCCGAACCGGCGCAGCCAAGGGGTGCCGTGAGCGGAAGGGACCGCAACAACCATCGCGCCCCGATAATCGGGTTTCTGTGACAGTGAGGCGACCGCTTGAGTGTCCGGCAACGACACACCGCTGGCCCGATACGCTTCGTTGCCTTTCTCTACGGCACCGTGGGTGTAGATCGGTCCGATGCTGTTATCCAATCCGGCGATCAGCCGTTGGCTTTTCCCGACCGCATAGCCGTACAGGACCGCACACTTGCCCGCATCACGGCATTGCCGCCACCACGCGTTGATCGATGCAAACTCGTCGGTCGAATCGGGCCATCGATAGACAGGCAATCCGAACGTCGACTCGGTCACCAGAACATGACACTGCACCGGAGTCCAAGGTTGGCACGTCGGGTCATCGTCGATTTTGTAATCACCGGTGACCACCACCACTTGCCCACGGTACTCCATCCGCACCTGAGCGGCCCCCAGCATGTGGCCCGACGGATGAAAGCTGACCGTCACCCCGCCCGCCGTGATCGTTTGGCCATAGGGCAACCACTGCAGATCCGCGTCTGCAGCCATCCGGCCACTGAGCACGTGACGCGACGGTTCGGCGGCCAGATAGTGCCGACTGCCCACACGAGCATGATCGCTGTGCGCGTGCGTGACCACCGCGCGATCGACCGGCCGCATGGGATCAACGTAAAATCCGCCCGGGTCACAATACAGGCCCGCAGGCGTTTGCCGGACAAAACAGTCCGTCGGTCGGCTGGTGGAATCGTCGATCATCGGTCCATTGTTGCCGCAGGCCAACCGCGTGGCCCTACCAGCGTCAGGGCATGACCCAACGGCTGGTGGCCCGGCCATTTGCGGAATAGTTCACCGACGCACGAACGTGCCCGCCCCGGCGCAGATACAACCAATCCGCCGCGGTGACGGTGGTCCGCACCACGCAAAACCAGCGCCGCCCGGCATCCAAATCCTCGGAATCCGAATCCTCGGACGGTTGCACCAAGCGCTCGTCGTCGGGCGGCGGATGGTCGCCCGCATGGATCGTCCCCGGCGCGGCGACCGATCGATAATTGTCCCGTGCCGGTTCGGGAACCGATTCCCACGCCGCCTGGGCCGCTTCACCGCTGATCACCGTGGCCGCGCCGGTCAAACGCAACTGGATTTTGGAAGCTGAGTCGTAAAACAGCCAACTGATCGACGAAGGGTCGCCCGCCTGTCGAATTTGATCCACCTTGGGCGATCGCAGGTCGGTATGAAAATCGATTGTGCGTGGCCCTTCATCGACGCGACGCAAAATGATCGTGCGAATCTCGGGGCACGGATTTTGCGAACCCTGCGATGGAATTCGCAACGTTGCCACAGCGGCTTCTTTCCAAGGATGCCCCGCTTGATCCGCCGCGGAAGTCAGCGTTTTCCAGATCAGCGAATCCAATGATTCCAGCGGCCGCGGGGTCGAGAGCAAATCGTCAAAGTCGGCCTTCAAGTCAATTTCATTCATGCGATCGGTCTCGGACGCATCCGACCGATGCGCTGCGGTGTGTTAGGTTCATTTCTTCCGTGTTGTTCCGTCGCCCGGAATCGACGACATCGTAGCGGAATGTCATCTTAGGAATCCGCCCCCCGGTCGTTACCGGCTCAGCCTGCCCCCCCCAACATCGTCTCACAAGAACATCTTCGCCCCCAACAATTGAAAGGTTGTGGTTTTGAATCGAATGCGTGCCGTCGTCGTCGGATCGGGTTTCATCGGCCCCGTCCATGTGGAAGCCCTGCTGCGTGCCGGACAAGACGTCTTGGGCATCGTCGCATCCAGCCCCCAGAAAACCGCTCAAGCCTGCGAAGCGTTGAGCCTGCGGCAAGTCTACGACAGCTACGAAGCCGTCCTGGCGGATCCACAAGTCGACGTGGTTCACATCACCACGCCCAACCGGCTGCACTATGACATGGCCAAATCCGCGATCGCCGCGGGCAAACACGTGATGTGTGAAAAACCGCTGGCCATGGACTCGCGCCAATCGGCCGAACTGGTTCATCTGGCTCAACAGTCCGATGTCGTGACGGGGGTGAACTACAACATCCGCTATTACCCGCTGTGTCGCGAAGCGGCGCGGCGAAATGCTGACGGCGAACTGGGCAAGGTCCACCACATCACCGGCGGTTACGTCCAAGACTGGTTGTTTCATCCGACCGATTTCAATTGGCGCGTTTTGGCATCCGAAGGCGGCCCCCTGCGTGCGGTCGCTGACATCGGCACGCATTGGCTGGATTTGATTCACTTCATCACGAAAACGCCCGTTCGTTCGGTATGCGCTGACCTGCAAACCGTTTATCCGGTTCGCAGACGCCCCACCGGCAACGTGGAAACCTACAGCGGTTCGTCATCCCAACCCCAATCGACACAACCGATCGATATCGATACCGAGGACGCCGGCAGTATCCTGGTCCGATTCGAAGGCGGCGCACACGGTTGCATGACCGTGTCCCAAGTCACCGCGGGCCGAAAAAATTGTTGTCGCTTTGAATTGGCCGCGTCCGAACAAACTCTGGCTTGGAACAGCGAATCGCCCAACGAGATGTTCGTCGGGCACCGCGACCGTCCCAACGAGATGCTATTGCGTGACCCGGCATTGGTCGGCGGATCGGTGGCCGAGGGGATCAGCTATCCCGGTGGCCACAACGAAGGGTTTCCCGACACGTTCAAGCATTGCTTTATCGATTTCTATCGGGCGATCGAAGCGAAACAGAATGGCGAAACCGCTCCGACCCCGGGCCACCCCAGTTTTGCCGACGGCCACCGCGAAGTCGTGCTGTGCGAAGCGATCTTGAAAAGTCATCACGACCGCCGCTGGATCGACATCGGTGAATCGGGCGAGCCAGGCTAGACCAGCAAATCAATCGCCGGTGCGCTGCAGCACAAACAGTGCGTCGGTCAAATCGTCGTCGAACTTTCGTGGCGAATCGATGTCGTAGTCGAAGTCAAAAATCTCGCGGATCGTCCACACGTCGGCGACCTTTGCCAACAAGCGCTTCGCTTGTGACGCGGTGTACAACCGCAGCGGAAATTCGCTGCGGACCCGATGCACCGCCCCACTTCGCCGCGTGGCCTTGATCGACACCCGCAGCGTTTCGCGACGCTGTTTCCGATCAAAATCGATCACCTTCAACGTCACGTGAACTTTGGTGCCGCCCGCGGACGCTTGCCAGCGTTCGGTACATTCCGGATCGGCGTCCATCGGGATGATGTGGAAACCCAACAAGTACAAACCGCCCACGCGAACATGGTCGGCGACACGGCGCAGGTGCTTCACCGCGTCGCCGTCGTTGGACAAATGGCGGAACGTATTGAACGTGCAAAAGGCGGCGTCAAAGATTTGATCGCCCACCGGCATGTCGATCATGTCGCCTTGGATGACCTGGGCGCTCAACCCGCGACGACGCAGCCGGCTGCGAAGATAACGCAGCATCGGTTCGCTCAGGTCCAGCCCACAGCACTGGTAGCCTTCGGCGGCCAATGCCGCGACCAGACGACCGCTGCCGCACCCAGGTTCAACAAGCCGTTGCACCGGAGCGTCACAATAGCGTTTGAAAGCTTCCTTAAAAAAGGCCACCTCCGCAGGCGTTTCATCGCGAAACACCATGTCGAAATACTGCGGATGGTCGTACCAGTCGTCCAACTTGGTCACTGAAAGATGTATCCCGTTGCTTCATCCGGCCGGTGGCGTGTCTTGTCCCACGCCGCGTGGGCCCACAATGTGTCGTATTCCCGCCCCATCGCCTAGTTGACGGGCCGAGTCGATCGGCCAAGGCGACGGGCGGGGCCGATCGGATGAGCCGACACGCACGTTTCCCTTTCACGTCGCCGCCCCTGTGCCAACCGCCCATCCCCCGCCCACAAACAACGCAGCAACTGCGTGAATCATCAGCAGATTCGCCGACGCCAGATCGGCTAGGCCCACATTGGGCAGAGCCTTGCGTTCGTCGTTCAATGTGAAGATCACGCTGATTGTGAAGATCCGGGACGGCCCGATGGTCGGTCTGGCCGGAAACCGGGGACGTCCGCGGGGAACCGGGGAATCCAGGCAAAATGCCGTGTGACTTTCGGGGGTTCACAAAAAAATACCGGCGGGATTGGCGGAAATCCGGCGCGTCCTTTGCATTGATAGATTGGCCGAGCCACGAGGATCGCATCGGTCGCACTTTTGAGTGTGTCCGATGAGACAAGTCCGTCGGCTCGGTGTACATTGTGCGGGCGGTTGGCCGCCCGCATAGAATCGGAAGGCTGTCGCGTCGATTTCAACCTTCATCGATGCATCGCCGAATCCCAATCCAATCGTCACCTTTACCACCACGCACGTCTCACGGGGAACAAGCGAGACCGTCATGGAAAACGCCACGGAAAGTCAGACGATCGCGGACGCCGATGCCGCATCGAAAGGTGAAAACGTCGCCCAAGCGACCACCACATCAGCCGAGCGTCGGGTCAAGATTTTGACCCGCATTCGTATCGACGCGACCGTGGAGCCGCGGCAGTACGTGCTGCGAAGCGACGTCGCGCAGGCGGGTGAATGAACAGCTCGGCCACCAAGCTTCGTCGCCGGTCGCAAACCACCGATTCTTTTCAATGCGACATGTTGGCGTCGCGTTTGATGGGAATGGAGACGGAATATGCGTCGTTGGTGCACGACCAGTTGACCGATTTGGATCGCATGTTGCCGTCGGCCAAGTCGGTCTATCGGTCCATCGTCTCGGCAATGCGTCAATCGCGTCCCTCGGCGATCGGCCTGCACGACGGCGACCAGGTGTTCTTCAGCAACGGCAGTTCGGTCACCTTCGAAGCTCATCCGTTGCTGCAGGACGTCCCCGGCGGGCTGGTCGAAATGGCGACACCGGAAGTCCGTTCGCCCAGCGATCTGTTGGCTAGCCAGCGTGTGGTCGATGACATGGTCCGCGACGCGGCATCAAGATGCGATGTTGCGTCCGACTTACGCATCTTGAAGAACAACGCGGACGGGCTTGGGCACGTTTACGGATGTCAAGAAAACTACGAAGCCGACGTTGCCGAAGGCGTGTGGTTGTGGGTCTATCGGATCTGCATCGCTGCACTGTGGATGACACAAATCGCCGCCGCCATCGCCGCATCACCGCTGATTGCTTTGTTGTTGTTTGCCACCGTCATTCAAATTTGGACGCTACGCCGCCGCGGAAACGATGATCCCAGTACCACCCAAGCATTCTTGGCGATCCCACGTTTGATTCGGTCCCCTTGTATGGGGCTCATCCAAGCGACGCATTATCCGATCGCCTGGGGTTTGCGTTTTGTCGGTCGACACGTCGCGTTTCGACGCCAACGGCAATACCTGACGACGTTGCTGATCACCCGAATCACGTATGGCGGGGCGGGTGAATTGGACGCCAAAGGACGTTTCTATTTGTCCGCCAAAGCGTCGGTGATCAATCGATTGGCCGACATCGGCGGATTCAGCGGCGAGCGTCCCGTGTTCGTTTATGGCCACTGGTTCAGCCAACTGTGTGGCAAGTCGATTGATTCGTGGAAGCGAACGCTGCGGTTGTTCCGTAAGCGCCAGCGGCTGCAGATCGGGCTATCCGATTCGAACATGTCGGAAATGGCGGAATACGTCAAAGTCGGATCCGTCTCCTTGCTGATGGACATGATCGATCAAGGCAAAACGGATTCGTTGCCTCGTTTGCGCCGTCCGATCGCCGCGTTGCGCCAGATTAGCCGTGACTGGCATCTGGTACAGCGGGTTGCGACGGACCGTGGTGAAATGTCGGCGCTGGAGATCCAACAAGCCTACCTTTCGGCGGTCCAAAAGTTCGTCGACCAAACGCCGGCCAACGTCCGTGGCGAAGCGATGCGAATCACATCGTCCTGGCAAACTCTGCTGGACGCCCTGGTGAACTACCGGCACGACGCAGACGATTTTGCCGCCGCCATTTGCAAGATCGATTGGCTGACCAAACGCTGGCTGATCGAACGCCAAGGTGCGGGGGCCAGCTGGTCCCAAAAGAAAAAGATTGATCTTAGGTACCACGAACTGTCCGACGACGGCTATTTCCGCCAGCTGACCGAAGGTGCGATCGACGAATCGCTGGCCAACCGCGAGAAACGGCTCCAGCGTGCCGCCGCGCCGCCGTCAAACACGCCGGCCGCCCGACGTGGATGGACGATTCGCGAATTTTCCGGCGGCGAAGTCCGGATGAACGTCGGCTGGGACCATGCGGAAGTCGCCGTGGGCCGCCGCGTACGGCGGATCGATTTCGGCAATCACGTTTACTGACGTCAAATCCCTTCGATTGTCACCAACGGAACGCGGCCTCGGATTTCCCGCCACTTCGTCGATCCACGGACATCGCTGGCGTTGACGCAACGGCGGAATCTGCCAAACTCTTGATCGATTTGCTGCCCCCACGAATCATTTGCGGCCGTGGCGGAACTGGCAGACGCGCCAGACTAAGGATCTGGTGCCCGTTTCAGGGCGTGGAGGTTCGAGTCCTCTCGGCCGCATTGATTTCTTTCACCTGTGGATTCGCGGCGTATCCTGGCTGACCCCTCGGTTCGGCTGGCGTGGTCGTTCCGGTTGTCGACCCCGGCTGTGTTCTCTTCGCCCCCGCGGTGCTGCGGTCGTCTACCATACAGCGATGAAGATTGCCGACCCAACAACAGGTGTGTCTCCTCGCCATCGGATGCTGTCACGGTGTTGCGTGCTGGCTGGACTCATTTTCTTTGCCATGGCCGTGCCCGCCTGGGCCCAGCATCCGGCCGCCAAGACGACTGCTGTTCGTCCCACGGTCCGCGTGATCCTGTTCGTCCCCTCCGATCGCCGACCTCCCGACGACTCGCTGGTCGGCTTAAACAAGGTCGCCGACCTGACCGATCGGCTGATCCTGGGCGGCATCCGAAAATGGGGATTTCGCACCGGCGAGCCTTCGTTGTTCCAGCGGGTCAACGGTATGGTTCGTCCGATCATCGTGGCAGGAAAGATGCCAGCGAAGCATTACACCAAGCCCAGCGTACACAAGGAAGCGATCCGATCCGCGTTGCAACAAAATGGTGTGATCGCCCAACCACACGACGTTTGGTGGGTGTTCGTTTACGTCGGCGAACCGCCTGAAAGGTACTCCGATTTTCGCGGCGGGTTTTCGGAAGAATTTGGCGGCTGGTCCGTCGCCAACTATGACTCACGAATGTCTCGCATCAATATCGATGCACCACTGGCATCCGGCTTGAACGACACGATCGCGTTGAAAGGCACGATCCACGAATTGGGCCATGGTTTTGGATTGCCCCACATCGGTCCAAAATCCAGGCTGAAGCGGGGCAACACACTGATGGGTCCGATCAACGCGATCTACCGTCGCATCAGCGGCGATCAATCGGGAAAGGCTTACATCAGCCAAGCATCCGCCGCCATGCTGGCGATCCACCCGATCATCCGCGGCAAAACACCTAGTGACACGAGATTGATTCCGACGAAGGTGTCGAACGCTCGACTGATTTCCAGCCCCGGTGCAACGGCCGGTTTTCAGTTGTCCGGACGCGTCGCCGCAGAGACGAGACCATTGGTCGCCGTCGTCGGTGATCATCATGAAAAACGGCCGGGCGAATACTGGACCAAGCATTACATCGGGCCGGTTGGACGCGACGGACGATTTCAAGTTCACGTCAACGAGGCGGTTCCCGTCGATGGCGAAATCAAGCTGTGGTTCCTGTTTGACAACGGCACCATGACAGCTGACGGGCAACTAAGAGGCGCTCGAGGTGCGATCACCCTGCCCTATCGTTTCACTGCTCAGCAATGGCAACTGACCTCACCCTAAACATCTCACCCCTAAACATCTCACCCCTAAACATCTCACCCCACAACCTCCCAACACGCCCCTCCCTCCGAACAGTGCGCGCGGTTCTCCCGCACGCAGTTCTCCAGTCAGTAGGTGCCCCGAAGAGATCGTGCGAAACTCAGGTGGGCCTCTCTCAGATTGTAGAGACTCGACTCAGTACAGTAGGCGTTTCGCCAACGCTGTTTCCGCGTCAGCCGATTGGGATCATTCTTGCGACGCTACAAAAGAAGACGCCGCAAGCAGACTCGCGTCCGCGCAAACAGTAGTGCGTTATTCGTGTTTGAACAGCGTCGAACAGCTCTGCCGACACAATGGAAAGAACGACGTTGAAGCTCTGCTCGCTCACGTCGGTAGGGGGCCGTTAGCGAAACCAGTCACTGGAGCAACTGGACAATCCGCTCGGCAACCAACTGATGTCCTTTTCGATTGGGATGATTGGGTTGGGAAAGATAATCGCTGACATCTGCCCCTTCGGCCACTAGCTGACGAAAAAGCTCATACGAATCGACCACAGGTAGACCGTATTCCTTGCCCAGACTTCGCACGGATTCCGAGTGTTTCGCCAGCTTGGTTTCGGGATCAAGAATGTCTTCGTGCGAATCGGGCGTTGGGGTCAGCAACACGACTTTGACACTGTTATTGAGTGCTTGCTCGATCATCGTTCGCCAATACTGGTGGGCGGCTTCGACTCCGATCGCTCGATCGTTCAAGCAATAGTCGATGAAGATGACGTCTGGATTGAGCGTTAAAACCTCATCGGCGAAACGTCTCGATCCACGCTTTGAATTTTCACCACCGATCGCGGTGGTGCACACGTCGATCACCGCGGTGGGATAAAGTTCACAAAGCTGTTGGTGAAACAAAATCGGATAAGAATCGAATCTTCGGACTTGGCCACCGCGAAAATAGCCAGCGGGGACCGAGTGGCCATGGAAAACGAAACGGACCAAACGATTGTTGGGCCATTTCAAGAGCATCTCGCGTTTGAGCTCGTCAAAGTTTTGTTGACCTGCGTTCTGTCGCACCGAGGTTGACCCAAGCGTTGACTGGTCCGAACCGGAATTGTTGACCTCTTGGGCCGCAACATTGAAACCGATCGTTGACCAGCACGCAGCGAAAAACGCTGAAATGACGATAATGTTCATTTTCCTGTTCATGAGTTGATCACAAAATTCGAAGTCGGGATTGGGAGTTGGAAAATCGACGCCGGCGGACTGTTGCCGCTGCTGCGGCCTGCTCGTCATCGCCTCAACACGCTCCGTTTCCTGGCTGGCAAGATTCGTTGTTTCACCTGGGTCGTTTTTCAGGTTGTACAGTTCTGTGCCGCCCTCGAATCATTCCAAAACCTTCCAGTCACCTTCGCGGACAATGCCTCCCGGAAAACCAATCTGGTTTCCGTAGTGCGGGCAGTGCCAGAACAGTCGCTTGCCGCCGCACTGACCGATTTTGAAGCTGGCGGTGTAGACCGTGTTCTTAGCTAACGCGCGGTCAAACAAAAAGCCAACACTGGACTTTTCGTCCTCCCAAACAAGCCGAGTGTCCGTTGTACCTTCGACCGGATTCTGTACCGTCGAAGTTGAACCGGAACATTGAACGCGAACCGGATCAGCCAAGCCCGCAAATGAAACCAAAGCGGAGAACAGCCCCGCAACCAATCGAGCGGAGTTGAAAAGTGGGGAGTTCATCTTGGGTGCCTAAAGCATGACTGTTCTGGTTTGCGGGTGTTGTCGCTGATTGCTACGCGGCTCGTGATTCCGCGGGCATCTTTATTCCGCGGGTGTATTGAAGCCTTCGATCAATCCGAGCTCATCGACACCGGTATTTCCGGAATCAAACACGGGCGACAGTTCGGCGATTGCGCAGTCTTCTTTGCCGTTTTGTTCCGACAATGCCTCGAAGCGAACAGCTTTGGCGACCACGGAGCGGTCAAACACGATCTTGCCCGATGGCTTGGATCCTTGGTGGATCGTTTTCCAATTTTCTCCGTCTTCGCTGATCGAAATTTGATAGTCGTCGATCACGCCGTTGGAGCTATCGTTTCGCTGATGAATCTGAATTCCGTTAACACCGATCGGCCCGTCAAAACCGATGATGATGTGATACGGGTACTGGTTATTCGCATCTCGCCAATCGGTGTGCCAAATCGTTTTGACATCGTTGTCATCACAATTGGTCAGTGCGTAATTCGGGTGGCTGGTGCCTTTGGCAAGACGAATCCGGTACGGACGAGCGCGAAATAGATCGAGCAGTTTCTTGGGAGAGATCGAAATCGCTGGCGAGAATTTTTCGCTACTTAGATAACTGAGGATGGAACGCTTGAGTTGTTTCGCAACGAGCCGTCGCTGGGGATCGCTTTCGATATCGAGTGAGCAAACCATCAGCAAACCCTGCCCGACCTTGGCTTCCCACAAGATCGAGGGCAATGCGTTGCGGTTGTATTTGTCGATGAATTGCACGATCGGGAAATCAGCCGTGCTGTCAGCGTCCGGATCCATCCAGCTCATGTCCACCGATGTCGAGGTCGCCAGCAGTTCCCACCATTGCCAGTCGGTGTGCGGCGACGTTGGGAAGTCATCGAACACCGGATGATTCGATTGAATGACCGTGCCGAGCGCCCCAGGTTGGTTGGGGAAGTGCAGCGGACTCCAGAACACGGGAATGAACCGACCGTCGAGCGGCTGGCATATCTCTTCCCGTTTGGGCAAGTACAGCACTCGTCGCCCGGCGGCAAGTGCATCGAACAGCGGCTTCCCAAACGCCCTGACAATCTCAACGTCATCCGAGTTGGCTTGTGAATCGGATTCTGGATAGACCCAGAATTTCCAATCGTTGGCGTACTCTGTGCCGTCGAGCGAAACGCTCAATCGCATTTGCGACGCCCGGTCGACGTTTTTCAGCGGAACTTCGATTGTGACGATTTGATTTCCATTTCCGACAGGAATGGTCGCTTTTGAAACCGTGTCACTGACCAGGACCTCACCCTCTTCGTTTTCAACCTGCCACTGCACCTGTTGGTTTTCCAGTGCTGCATTTCCGAAGTTGGCGACTTCGATTTTGGCTTTGAACGTTTCTTGATCGCTCCAAGTCAGCTTTTCAATCCTGACTAGCGGCACGACCGGCGAGCAAAACCGGCGGAATTCTGTCGGCGAAATCAAACCTTTGGAATCCCAGAAAGCGTCCAGCAGACCAACGGTCGCCGTGCTTTGGCCGGGGAAATCGTGCAAGTCCAACAATTGAATCCCCGACAACCCCTTGGTTCGCAGTGCGCGTTCGATGTCTTCCTTGTAAAGCAATCGTGCCAACGCGCCGGAGTTCGCGGTATAGTCCTCGGCATCGTCCAATCGCCCTTTGGCTCGCAGGTCGTTCTGAATCGCCTCCATGTTCAAGGCCCGCAGGTTGCCATCGTATTTTGGCAGCTCCTTTAAGTTGGGATACACGTTGTACTGCCCCACTTCGTGACTGATCAGCGGAATGTCCAAACACTTCAGCCCCTCGGCATAATCGCTGTCGGTGTTGGGTACCGTCTGGTTAAGGAATCCTTGGCCGCGTACCCAACCGGTTTTCGTGCGTTGTGATATATAGAAGTCGTCTTCGGGGCCGGGTAGCAACCCACGTGGCGAAAATGAATAGCTCGTGCTTGTGTAAAGGATGTGAGGAGCCAGCTTGCGGAGCTGAGCCACCATTTTGTCGACGAACTGAAAGTCGCCTGACAGTTCGTTGCCAATGCTGAAGAACACAAACGAAGGGTGGTGCGAATAGGCTTCCATGATGCGTTTGCCTTCTTCCATCAGATAAGCATCCGTTTCAGGAAGCTTGCCCATCTTGAAGGTCCAGTTGGGCAGTTCGGCTTGAACGTAGATGCCGTGGCGATCGGCCGACGCAAAAGCCGCCTCGGGTGGACAATATGAATGGAACCGTAAATGGTTCAGGCCATACTTCTTCAGTGTGCCAAAGACCTTATCCCACCCCACTTCGTCGGTTGGCGGATACCCGGTTTTCGGAAAGATGCAGCATTCCAGGGTGCCGCGCATGAAGGCCTTTTGACCATTGATGCGCAGCTCCGTACCCTCAGTGCTGACACTGCGAAAACCGGTCACCAGACTCGCCTGGTGATCGGTGTCACCGGCTTGAAGTGTGCAATCGACTTGATAGAGGGCCGGGTTGAACTCTGACCAAGCGACCGTGGCATCCGATGGAATTGGAACCTCGTAAGTCCCCGGTGTCGACACCTGTTTGGTCCACCATGGCAACTCCTTTGCATCGCCGTTGATGGGTTTGATGCGGACATCCAAATCACCGGGTGTCGAGACGACAACCCGCAGCGGGTTCGCCAAAATCTTTACGGCTGACTTGGGCACCAATGCGATTTTGCCGATCAACCCGTTCCAAATGCTCTGAGTCTCCTCGGTGTACGCATGCCCGAGTTTTCCGATGTCGACTTTCATGCGATTGTCGACGCGAACGACGATCGTGTTTTTTCCCGGCTTCAATACGGCGGCGACCGGGTAACGGTGAGCGGTCGAAAGCGAATCGCGTGAACCGATTTTCTGTCCGTTGACCC
>NZ_JAAXMS010000013.1 GCF_012290005.1 Crateriforma spongiae | reverse complement strand
ATACTTACCCGAAACGTAAGCAGAAAATGTCGGCTGCCATGAAAACCTGGTTCGAAGCCTTCATCGATTCGCCGCGTTGCTTCACGTACCCGACTTCAACGATTGGAGTCGCCGGCCAAATGAGATCCAGTGTGCACATGGCTTCTGCGTTTGAAGATCATGGCGTCACAAGGGGCAGCGAAGGGATTCGGGACTGGGACGATGGCGGCGATGTGGCAAGGTTCCGAATTCGGGTCGAGCAGAAGGGGACCTATGCGGTCTGCTTGCAATCATCCAGCTCGGACAAGGCGATCGATGCTCAGGCTCGTTTTCGCATTGGCATCGGAGAACAGCTGATCGAAGCATCGCTGAAGCAGCTAGCGGATAAGCAACAGTCCGTACGACAGCCAAGACAGACTAGCTTGTCTCTGACGCCCGGCGAATACATTCTCTCGGTGGAACTGATCGATCCCGCGACGGCGAAAGGCAGGTTGCAGATAAAGGCCGTCTGCTTTGATCTGCAAGGCCCCTGAGCTTCCAGTTAGGAAGCGAGGCAGGAAACACGGTTTTGATGAACCACGCAAAAATGCCAAAGAACGGTCGAATTGACGAGGTGGCATTCATCGACCGGATGCGTAACGCACAAGAAATTGCTGCGTTCTATCGCTCTGCTCGGAAGGAGGTCGCGAGATCACCATGACTTTAGAATAGAATCTCGTACGCGTTGGTGAATGAGGTGACAGGTCCAGCATTGAAGGATGCGAAACTTCATTGACGACCGAAAACAATCACTCCCTCGATAGAAAATCTATGAATATTCCGACGCGTTTGCTTCTCTGCGTTGCCTTGGTCCTCGTAAGCCGAACCGGCCATCTGATGGCGACCGACACGCCGCCGAACGTCGTGTTTCTGGCGGTCGATGACATGAACGACTTCGTCGGATGTCTGCCGTCGCGTCCCGGCGCGATCACGCCCAACATCGATCGGCTTGCCGCGCGTGGTGTCTGTTTTACCAACGCACACACCGCTGGCGTGTTTTGTGCCCCCAGCCGCGCGGCCATATTCTCGGGCCAGTACGCATCGACAACTGGATGCTACACGACCCCAAATTACTTTGTGCATCACCCGGAGATTGAATCGCTGCAGATGAGCTTTGCCAAAGCGGGTTACTCCACGCTGGGCGCTGGAAAGCTGTTTCATCATCCCGCCGGAGCGATCGATCAAAGAGGTTGGACAAAGTTCTTCCTGCGCAATCAGTTCCAACGTGAAGGCGGGTGGGCATTAGAATCGTGGAGTCGTGGCACGCCGGTGCCACAACCGTTCCCGGCTAGCGTCTACAACCAAGGTAAAGAAATCACCGGCGGTTTGTTTTTGGAATGGGGAGCCATCCCGAACAACCGCGAGGACGAGATGGCCGATTCGATACGAGCCAACTGGGCCGTGCAGCAGTTGGCTCGAAGTCACGACACACCGTTCTTCCTGGCTTGCGGTTTTTATGCTCCGCATTACCCCAATTACTGTCCGCAGAAGTATTTCGATCTCTACGATCGGGACACCATTTCAACGCCAGCATTCAAAGACGATGATTTGGTGGACTTGCCGGACAAGATTCGCAAGCAACGGGAAAACCGCAAAGCATTCCACTACGACAAATTGGTTGCGATGGGAGCTTGGAAGGATGCTCTACACGGATACCTTGCTTGCACCAGTTACGCCGACGCAATGGTTGGGCGAATCCTAGACGCACTTGAAGCCGGTCCCCATGCCGACAATACCATCGTCGTGCTGTGGAGTGATCACGGATATCACCTGGGCGAAAAAGGCCAGTGGGGCAAACATACGTTGTGGGAACGGACCTCCAACGTACCATTCGTCTGGGCCGGTCCTGGCATTGCGGAAGGAGCAAAAACAGACGTTACCGTCAGCCTGATCGACATCTATCCGACGCTGGTGGAAACATGCAACTTGCCGGCACCGCGTCAGGACCTGGAGGGTGTCTCGCTGGCGTCGATATTGAAGAATCCCGCCGAGGCCGATGACCGCACGGTGTACCTGCCATACATCAACCCAGGTGAATACGGGTTGATGAATCGCCAGTGGCGTTTCATCCATTATGACGACGACAATCAAGAACTGTACAACGTCAAAGAAGATCCGCACGAGTGGAATAATCTGGCGTCTGACCCACAACACGCCGACGTCATCGCCGAACTACGTGCCTCGGCACCGACTGAATTCGCCGCCCCGGAACCCAAGATGAACGCAAGACGTGACTTGGTCGTCGAAGGCGAAACATTCCGTTGGGTAAAGGGTGAAGGTAACTATGTGCCGCACCCAAAGTACCTGCCCTACACCGACCCGGCGCTGAAACAAAAGAAGGCGAATTCGGAACGGTAAAGGTATACAAATACACGGTCTGATGCGCACGTAGTGGACGGGGTCACGAGCCCCTGAAATCTAGAATTTCGCGAGGAAAGGAATCTTTTACCCTCGTCCACTACGATTCGGATCTGAACGACCAAGCTGACGAACCTGAAACGTATCGAATGAAGTAGGGACAAACATCGCATGAATAGCCTGAAACACGCGTGTTTGATTCACCGGCTTGGATCCACCGTCATTGCGTTTCTTCTGTTGTCGGTCAATCTGGTTGCCGATGAAGCCGAATCCGAACGGCTTCCGAACATCGTTCTTATGTTTGCTGACGATCTTGGTTATGGCGACCTCGGCTGCTATGGGCATCCATACGCGAAGACGCCCGCGTTGGATCGACTGGCGGAAGAGGGCACACGGTTCACTCAGTTTTATGTGACCGGAGTCACATGTAACCCCAGCCGCACAGGGCTGATGACCGGGCTGTTTCCGGCTCGGTTTCCGCGGTACGCCGCCGACTTTGGTTTTGGCGAGCGTGTGACGATCACCGAATTGCTAAAAAATCGAGGCTATCAGACGGGCCATTTTGGCAAATGGCATATTGGCCCGAAAGAAACCGACGGCACCTACGGTATCGACACCGTCAGAGTGATCGGGAAAAGCCGCGACCGTTCGTCAGGTCGGGACGACGACTTGTATGCCGCTGCGATTGAATTCATGAGAGAAAACGCGGATCACCCCTTTTACGTCAACATCTGGGGGCACGCGACACACTTCCCTGTGAATACGGCAGACGGTCTGGTCGCCAAGTTCAACGACGTCAATGTTGACCGCAACGATTTTTCGCCAACCATGCAACACAAATTCGATGAGTGTGTGCAGATCGGAGGCGATGTTGACGAGTCGATGCGTCAGTACCTCGGCGACGTCTACCAGATCGATTTGAACGTCGGTCGCATCCTGGACGCACTTGAAGACCTGGGGATCCAAGACAACACCATCGTTGTCTTCTCAAGCGATCATGGCCCCGCTCCCGTAGTCCTGGGCAAGAAGAGAGCGCGCGAATTCTCGCAAAACATGCTCGGCTACGCCGGCATCTATCGTGGCGGCAAGCACGAGCAGTACGAGGGTGGCACGCGAATTCCGTTCATCATTCGTTGGCCCCAGAACGTGCCGGCCGGGCAAGTCGATTCGACCAGCGTGTGTTCGTTCATCGATTGGTTGCCAACACTGGCCTCGATTGCGGGAATTGATGAATTGCCCAAAAACCTGGACGGAGAGGACATTTCCGACATCTGGCGAGGAACCAGGCGGCCACGTGCAACGCCATTGTTCTGGAAGACAAGTTCCGCTGGGGCAACGCCAGCGATTCGCGACGGGAAGTGGAAGCTGCACTTGCCCCGCCGCCGATCCGGATCGCCCGAACTGTACGATCTGTCACTCGATCCATCGGAAAGCAACAACATTGCCGACGCCAATCCCGAGGTGCTCAAACGATTGACGCGGCAACTGAGACAATGGAACGCCGGATTACCGGCAAACTACCTGAAATCCCGGAAACGTCGCGAAGACGACTGATGCAAGTCCTCGTTTTTGGACGGTGGCTGTCCGGCGTTCCAACAATCATATGGAATCAACGTGAAACCTTTTATGATTTTTGCGTCATGGCTTTGCGCAATTGTGGCCGCGATTGGCAATGTCGCAGCCGCTCCGCCTGACCAGCCGATGAACGTTCTGTTTCTGGTCGCCGATGACCTGAACAGTTGGCTGCTTGAGGATGCTGATCGATACGCAGGCAAAGTCGTTGCTCCCAATTTGAAATTGTTTGCTGCCAGTGGTGTCAACTTCACACGCGCGTACACAGCGGCACCGGTTTGTTCGCCCTCAAGGACCGCATTCTTTTCCGGCGTTTGTCCCTGGCGCTCGGGGCACTATCACAACGCTTTGCAAGTCCAGCAGAGCGAACCATTGAACACGGCACTATCGCTGGCTGGTTGCTTCAAACGAGCCGGTTACACGACCGCCGGTTTCGGAAAGATCACGCACGGTTGGGACCAGAAGGAACACTGGGATGAAAAGCTGGGGCACAAGCGAGATCCCGCGCCGCCGGGCGCTCCACTCACTCCAGTCGGAAGAGGCGAGCAAGACTGGGGTCCAATTCATCTCGCCGAAGCGGACATGAATGACACCATGAACGCCAACGCAGCAATCTCTCGGCTTCAGAAACCACACGACCAGCCGTTCTTTATCGCGATGGGCACGTTCAATCCACACATGCCCTGGTACGTGCCGCAGAAATACTTCGACATGTTTCCGATGGATGAAGTTGTGACTCCACGGCTTCGGAAGAATGACCTGGATGATGTCCCGCCGGCCGGAGCTGCCTTGACCGCTGGCAAGAGCCGGTTTGTTGACAGTGTTCTCGAACACGGTCTTCACAAGGACGCCGTTCAGGCCTATCTCGCGACGACGGCTTATGTGGACGCACAGTTGGGACGAGTGCTCGATGCCCTGGATGACAGTCCCCATCGAGACAACACAATCGTCGTCTTCCTGTCCGACCACGGATTTCATCTGGGCGAAAAGCATCATTGGCAGAAAGCAACGTTGTGGGAAGAAGCGACTCACTGCCTGTTGATGTTTCGCGTTCCAGATGTCACGCGTGCGGGAAGCGTCTGTCAGAGATTCGTCTCGCTGCAGGATATCTACCCGACTTTGGTAGAACTTTGTGGTCTGGACCGCCCATCGTATTTGGATGGTCGATCCATGGTTCCTTTGCTGAACGATCCCGACGCCCCGTGGGACAGCACCGCAATTACCTGTTTGTCGGACAAGAGTCGTCCCGAACGGGGCTACGTGACGATTCGCAACGAAGCCGGGCGATATATCCGCTACGAACAAGGCCAGGAGGAGTTCTATGACACGTCTGAGGATCCGCGTGAATGGACGAACCAAATCGATAACCCCGAGTACTCCGCGATTATCAACGCATTGAAAGAAGCTGTTCCGTCGCCCGCAGAAATGGCGAATCCGATGCCACCCGTGATTCGAAAAAACAACAGCATCGGCGAATAAGCCCATCAGGCGCTCCGTCGATATTCCTTACCCGTCGTAGTGGACAAGGTCACGAGTCCCTGACTGCGCCGACCGCCAACGACACTCGTAACCTCATCCACTACATCGAGCGACTGCGACCAACAGCCAAACGATGACGTTTGCTGATACGGAATCTTTTCAGGGCATTTTTCGGGGATTTTGCGGCAGGTTGGCTTTTGACGATGCATCGGAATGCATGACGACGTCACAATCCTGTCAAGAACCTGCGACGGCCCAACGGGCTCATGCATGGTTGTTCCTAGCGGCCGGAACGATGTCCAAAACCAAGCCGCAGAACTGTATCGCGCCCCCTGGTTCATGCCTCGCTAAACTATGACGCGGGGTCACTGCCATCGGACTGCCCACCAAATCCAAACACTTTGAAAAAATGACGACGCAAATGAGAGCGTTTCTGATGATCGCTTGCGTGATGTGCCTGTCGGCCACGCAGGTGAATGCTGAACAGCAAGAACCGAAGTCGCAGCCCAACATCATCATCGTTTTTGCCGACGACATCAGCGCTCGCGAATTCCCGATCTACGGATCGTCGGTCTGGACGAAAGAAAAGGGTGTGGACACATCGGATCGGGCGTTTCGAGCCGAGACACCGGTGCTGAATCAAATGGCCCAGGAGGGATGCTGGATTAAAACGGCGTGGGCGTCGGTCGTCTGTTCGCCCAGCCGTGCGATGATGATGACCGGACGATATGCACACCTGCATAAATGGTGGCAAAATTCCTACAAGGGACGGTACATCGACGAAAACGGAAAGGAAACCACTTGGCCGCTTTACATGAGTTCGCCGCTGCAGATCGGTCATGTCGCTCAACAGGCCGGCTACGGAACTTACTGGGCCGGCAAAACCCAGATGGCTGGTGACCTTCGCGAGTATGGTTTTGATCAAGGCTGCTTCACACCGGGTAACCTGAGCGACAAAGACAATCCCTACACCGACTTCAAGCTGGTCCAAAGAGTTGCCAACGGTGAAAGACTGATCTTCAACGCGGACACTGGCAAACCGATTGACACGTACCTTCAACACGGCTGGTACTTCTACCCGCACGTCTGGCTGATGAATCACGGCGACCAGGACTTTCAGTGGTGGCCAAACACCGATGAGTCCAAGGAAGCGTTCGGCCTTGGCACCTACGGCCCTGACGTCGAACTGGATTTCATCTTTGACTTCATGGACCGCCAGCATTCCAAGGGCCGACCGTTCTTCGTCTATCACACCACGCACCTGGGTCATGGTGCGTTCGATTGGCTGAACCCCACCAACGGCCAATGCTGGCCGGGGACTCCCGTCGTTCAGTGGGACGGAAACAAATACACGCGGATCGAACCTCACATCACCGGCGACGACGGCGTGTACGATACCCATGGAACGGTCACCGAAACTGGAATCCAGTCGCAAATTGAATACCTGGATTATCAGATGTGGCTGTACCGCAACCGATTGCGCGAAATGGGGATCGCCGACAATACCGTGATCATCTTTTGCGCTGACAACGGAACTTCGGGATATGGAAAGGGCAGCCATGATCGGCAGAAGGGCGTCCATGTGCCGCTGATCATTTTTGCACCGGGAATGACGAAACACGGCCAGCAAGATGTCCTGGTCAACATGTCCGACCTGCTACCGACGATCGCAGATCTAACCGGCGCGACGATCCCCAAAGACTACGTGCACAACGGCGAAAGCCTCGTTCCGTTTTTGTTCACGAACAAGTCGAAGCATCGTCAGTGGATCTACGGATACAGCCGCGAGCGACAGATCATTCGTGGCGATTTTGTGATGCGAGACGGTTACGGAAAGTGGTGGGATGTCGCCGAAGAACCTGCAGATTTGATCAGTTACGACCAGATCACGAACTGGGATGACGTTTCACAACAGCATCGCGATGAACGCGACAAATTGAAGATCGTCCTTCCCAAGTTTGATTTGTTCGACATCGAACCCGATGCACCAGGAGTCCGCCGTTCGGGGACAATTGGTAATCCCACGGCATCGAGTTCGGGGAAGAAGAGTGCAACCAACAAAACGCTTGGCACGAAGAAGGCGTCAGCCGGGGCTAGCACCGTTGGTTCACAGCAATGGAAGCCCGTTTTTGAAGACGACTTCGACAACCGAACCAAAATCGGCAAGGATTACACGACGGCGCGGGGCCACGAGGATTCTTGGTCGGTCATCAACGGCGTGCTGGTTGGAAAACAGACCAAAGCAGATCACGGTGCGGTCATCCGGACACAGCTTGATTTTGACGACATCGATATCCAGTTCGACTTTCGGTTCAGCGGCGGGAAGAGTTTCAACTTTGTGATCGATGACCAGAACGAGAAATCCGTGCACGCGGGGCACATCTGTCGCGCTTCGGTTTTCCCGAAGTTTCTTAAGATAGGGGACGACAAAACTGGCGGCATGAATCTGGAAGTCCGCAAGCAACGCCAAGACAAGAATCTATCGACCCGCGATGCGGAGGCACTGAAAAGGCTACTGGAACGAACTGGGGCGTCGGCAAAGATCAGCATTCATCCCGGACAATGGCACACGCTGCGAATTCGAATCCGCGGTGACATCATGAAAGCGTTTCTTGATGACGAATTGGTCACAAGCCTGCGATCACCGGGTTTCGACCATCCGACCAAAACCAAATTCGGCTTCACGGTGAACGGACAGTCCATCGATTTTGACAACCTGGTTGTGAAAAGACTTGTAACGATGGACGGACGAGAATGACGTCAGGCACGCGGATCGAATCCTTTAAGCTGATCAACGTTCACCTAAGCTCATAAAAGTGACGTCCAAGCAAGAGCAACCAGCGGTTGCAACGCGCAGCGATGAAGCACCAAATCCACAACGCTTCGGTGAAAGCGGCAGCGAAATCAGCCAAACGCTCGACTACCTCGACTGCACAAACGTGCTTGCAGAAAGATATGACACTGTCGTGATTCCCAATGTCCCTGCCACCGAAACACTCACTTGTTCTTTTCCTACAGGCCTTTGGATGAAATGGTTCCTGTTCATGGTGCCGCCTGATTCGCGGTGGGTCATCACCTGCATCGCGACTGCCATGGTTGCGATCAGTCTTTCGGCGCAAAATCCTTCGAGCGCCCAAGTAGTCCAAGTATCGCCCACCGCAAACAGCCCGGGTGGCGTTGTGTCGTCGACCTTGTTGGTCGATGCTGATTCGCGGCTTCGTTTTCAAGCAAGCTTTCAAGGCAGACAGATCGTTCAGCCTTCGGCGCTGGGCATCACCGTTGACGGCGATGACCTGGGCGATGGTGTGATCATCGGGCAGCCAACAAAGTCGGTGATCAACCAGACCTACACGACACGCGGTCACCATCACACCGCGATCAACCACTGTGTGCATTGGGAGTTTCCAATCACACATTCCGCGTCGGGGATCGAATACGCGGTTCACTTGCGTGTCTACGACGACGGCGTCGCCTATCGCTATGTCGTTCCCGGCAATGACATTCAACATGTCGATGGTGAAGCATCCAGCTGGACGCTGCCCGCTGGCTTGAAAGCATGGTTCTTCGAAAGAAATGCCAAGAAATGGAAACTGAAGTCGTACGCAGGCGAATGGTTGACAGCCGACATTGACGAGTTGCCGACCATCTCGCCAAGCGGTCCGGTGCAGGGAACACCGATGGTTTTCGAGCTGCCTGCGAATCAAGGCTTTATGGCGATCACGAAAGCAGCAACCTACAACTACAGCGGCATGCGTTTGAGGGCGGTCGGAAAACGAACGCTTATCGCTGACTTCACCGAGGCCAAACAGGGTTTTGACGTCAACGGAACGATCACCACGCCTTGGCGGGTCACGTTGTTTGCCGACAACTTGACCGAGCTCGCGACCAGTGACTTGATCAACAATCTGAACCCATCACCAGATCCACAATTATTTAGCGACACCAGCTACATCAAGCCGGGGCGTTGTGTTTGGAGTTGGGAGACACTGGGCTTGGGAACTCCCGAAACGCAAGAAGAGTTCATCGACCTGGCGGCAGAGCTTGGCTTTGAATACTCGTTGGTCGACGACGGCTGGAAGGATTGGAATGAACCGTGGAAGACGGCGAAATCGTTGTGTAACCGGGCGGCCCAGAAGAATGTCGGTGTGTGGCTTTGGGTTCATTCTCAAGACATCATCGACCCGACCGACAACTACGCCATCATGCGTGATTACTTTGATCGTGTCGCCGCGATTGGTGCCGTAGGGTTGAAAATTGACTTCATGAATGGTGAATCCAAGACGTTGATCGACTTCGAGACCGCGGCGTTGAAGATCGCTGCAGAACACAAGCTGTTGATCAACTTTCACGGTTGCCACAGTTCAACGGGCGAATCGCGAACTTATCCCAACGAAATGACTCGCGAAGGCGTCCGTGGCATCGAAGTCAACAAGATGAAGGAAGGCCCCCTGACGGCATCGCATAACGCCGCTTTGCCTTTCACGCGTTTCGCGGTTGGCCATGCCGACTACACGCCGATCTTGTACACCAACCCGGGGCCGACAACACTTGCCCACCAGTTGGGGACCGCGGTTGCGTATCTTTCGCCATTGCAAGTGTTTGCCGAACACCCGGAAACGATTTTACATTCACCGGATGTGAACCAGGCACTTCCGGTCTTGATGGCGATGCCCACGGTATGGGACGAAACCGTCGTCTTACCCAACAGCAGGA
The DNA here is from genome assembly GCF_012290005.1 of Crateriforma spongiae. Taxonomy (NCBI): domain Bacteria; kingdom Pseudomonadati; phylum Planctomycetota; class Planctomycetia; order Pirellulales; family Pirellulaceae; genus Crateriforma; species Crateriforma spongiae. The sequence goes on along the minus strand of NZ_JAAXMS010000013.1, from coordinate 38,813 downwards.
TCGGCGACTTAGCCGCTTTAGCACGTCGCAGTGGCAATGATTGGTTTGTTGCAGTCCTGAACGGATCGAAGCCGCGTAAGGATGCGATCTGCCTGGACTTTCTCGGCGACGGTTTACACACGGCGACCTGTGTTCTGGATGACATTCACGGAGACCGCGTGGATGTGTCCCAGATCGGGGTCAACCAGAAGGCCGATCGCAAACAGTGGACTCATTCGGTGCCGATGCGGGTGTCGACGAAGTCGGTCCGGGCGGGTGACGAGATGAACGTCGATTTGGCTAGCGGAGGAGGTGCCGTATTGTGGGTCAGGCCAAGTCGGTGATCCGCGTGTAGCTGATTGCTTTTGACCACCCTTTATGACTACCGCCAGCAAACGCGGCCGTCGAATATCGACAGCTGGTCACAGTCGAAGGAACAAAGGATTTTCTCCAATGCCTCAAAGTGGATTCCCGGGGCAACGATCTCGTCCATGACTGCATCTGCCTCGCTCATCAGTTGGTCAAACCGCTCGACATCCCCTCTTTCATCGACCTCACCGGCAAGTCGTCCCAATTCATGTTCTTTGTCGAACAGATCCTTCACTTCGTTGAACGCATCCGTCGGCTCAAAAGGTTCGCATGGCCATTGGTCATCAAAGCCGACGTAGCCGAGCACAACCTCACCCCGAAAGACTCGATATCTTCGTTTCAATGATCGCTCCAGTTCTTGCCCCTGGGAGTGAGGAATTCCTATCGCACCGCAAGACAAGCATAACGCTGATCGGTAGCGATCGCTGCAGCGTTTCGAACGCCGCAAGTCACCGAGACATCACCCGTTCGAGAATTAAGAGATCGCCGCGGGTATCCCTCAGCACTCTGGGGTCGGCCAGACGAACAACATCCGGGCTTTCGTGATCAGTTGCGACCAGCCCCTGCCAAAACAGATCAGGGTGAAATCTGCTTGCTGCCATATTTCCCGCACATCCGAATGCACCGTTTCTAACCAGATACACCAATCGCGGTGGGCAGGCGCATTCGCACGCAGGTACCGCCACATGGAACGGGTTCAATATCAATTTCGCCACCGTGCTTGGTCACGATGGTGTCGTAGACAAACGACAAGCCTTGCCCCATCCCCTTACCCACTTCCTTGGTGGTGAAGAATGGTTCAAAAATTCGGTCGCGGATCTTCGCGGGCACGCCTGGCCCGTTGTCCTGCACCCGAATCTCCACCGCTTCGGCCCGGGCATGACTGGAAACACGAACGCATCCGATCTGGGAAGCCCCCTGTTCCTGGATCGCCTCCAATGAATTGTTGATCACGTTCAAAAGACACTGGCTGACCGGGCCGGATAAGCAAACCACATCACCAACCTCGGGATCCAATTCTGTTTCAATGTTCGCGATCTGGTCGGCCTGGTTGCGTATCACGGTCAGTGAATTCTCGATCATTCGGTTCAGCTGAGTCGCCGTCTTGTTTTCGGTGGAGGTTTGCGAGAACTCCTTCATGGCACGAACGATGGTCGCCACCCGTTGGATTCCTTCCAGCGACTGGGCAATCGCACCGGGAAACTCGCTTCGCAAGAACGGCAGGTCTGCCAACTCCTGCTCCGTTCGAATCCTCTCGATCAAATCGTCCGCCGCCTCACCGTTCTCGACGCGCTTGGCCAGAAGATCGAACAGATCCAGCAACTTTCCGAGGTCCCCGAAAGCACCTTCCAGAAACAACATGTTGTCATTGACAAACTGAATCGGCGTATTGATCTCGTGTGCAATCCCCGACGCCAACTGGCCGACCGATTCCATCTTTTGGGCTTGTGCCAGGCGGGCTTCCAGAGTTTTCTTGCGAGTCAGGTCACGTACCAGCATCGTGTATTGCGAGTCATCACCCGCACCGCTTCGGCTGATGGCGACTTCAGCACAAAACTGACGTCCGCCCTGAGTGACACCTTGGATTTCGACCGGTTCAGCGTCATGGCCACCTTCGATAGGCGATAAACCAGACTGCTGGGGAAAGAGGACTTGTTCCAGATTCTGCGTCATCTTGAACAACTGACGAATGCCGATCTCGTTCGCGTCATCGCGCTCGAAGATTCTTGCGGCCGAGCGATTGAACAGATCAATCCGACCGTCGTGCGAATACGTGACGATTCCCTCCGCGGCGGTTTCCACAATGGCACGGGTTTGCCTCGCCAAACCATCCAGTCGCTGGTTCGCGTGAAAGATCTCGATCGATTTTTGCTCCAACAGACGTTCCGCCTCTTTGCGAGCCTTGCGTTCACGCTCGAAACGTCGCTGGAGTAGAAGGTCATCAGACATACGCCTGAACTTCACCATGACGATGTTGGTCGACGGGCGTCAGACAGAAGCACGCTTCGGTCCCATTTCCGTCCCCCAGGTCTTCGCGAACCACCATCACTTCATCACCGAAGTGATCGACACACGCACGAACCAATCCCTCGGCCAAGTCGGCGAATGGGCGCGAGGATTGATAGTGCATCGTCAAGTTTCCTTCATGAATCCCGCAGTCGAATGTGGGCAGTTCCGCATCGGGATACAGTTTTCGCACCTCCACATGGATATAGGTTTCCACCAGCGGCAGAAAATCAAAGGCGGACTGTGCGTGTTCGAAGAACTGTGGATACAGTTGCGAAAAACGCTTAAACAAATGCCGCCCAAATGTCTGCACCAACTCCGGAACGGGGACTCCTGTCTGATCCGACAAAGCAAGGACTAGTTGAATCAGCTCGGCATGGTCATAGCTACCGACGGCGGTGTAGGCACCCTCGTTCGATGTCCCTGACGTGGAAATCATTCGATCCGCGATCTCGATCCCCAGATCGTCTTCGACCATCTCGATCAGTTCGGTAAATACAATGCCCTTCATCGAATTGGCCCTTGTTGGATGCGTAGAAAATGGACAAGAGAAAACGCCCTGCGATGGTGATCGCCGTCGATACCGTCATGGACTTGGCACTGCCGATCAATTGGTAATCCGAAGCGTCAGCGAGGGGCCGAAGTTATTCATTCATCAAGAATTCCTCGCCGGCGCGTCGGGTTACCGTTCTCATTGGCCTTCGTGTTGAATTGATAAACAGTGCCTCGTTATGTGGCGACCGAAACGACCTTTTACGGTGTCGTTGCGAGACGATTTGGACCGGGCTGCCGGTCGTTGGTCTCGGAAAGACTGCGTCGCCAGCGTCCCCTTCGAAAGCCATCCAGTATCTGCGACACACGTTTGCTGTCGCCGTTGAGATCGGTCAGCCGTTGACCGCGAAAGAAGTCGACAAAGCCGGGCAGTTCTTCCAAAGTGTTCAAGCCACTCAGAAACCCCATACTCCATTGACCGAAATTTCGTTCGGTGATCGCTCGTGACGACAGCAACAAAACATTATCGTGCCTGCCATCGCGAGCAATCTTCTGATACAGCCGATCAACGGCGTCTGGCGTACCTTCCAAAACCTGCAAGAACGTCCCCTCATGAAACAACAGCACGCCGGAAACGTCGATACCGGCGTTATTACGCCGCGACTGGGCTAAAAGCGTTTCCAAGTCTTCATCGGAAAACGCAACCGTCGCGGCACTGACGTAGACCAGTTGCACCATCTCGCTTTGGTGATCGCAATGATTCATTTCCATCGTGTTCTCCAACCCATTGAAGGCAAATCCGCCAGTCTTAAGGCAAAATCCAATTCATCGAATTCCGGCGCACGGTGCGTCTCGCTATTCACAGGCGGCCGTTTTTTGATGCACCGGCAAACGCATTGTCACTTTCGTTCCCAGATCCACTTGGCTTTCGATACTTATCGATCCCATGTGTTTTTCGAATATCCCGTAGGCGATTGACAGCCCCAATCCGGTCCCTTCGCCGACCTGCTTGGTCGTGAAGAAGGGTTCAAAGATATGTTCGATGTCTTCGGGTGGAATACCGACACCTTCGTCTTCAACGATGACGCTGATGGTTGTATCATCCGCAGTGGCCGATAATCGCACGGTCCCGCCGGCCGGCATCGCTTGGCTGGCGTTCAATACCACCCCAGCGATCGCTTGTCCTACTTCGCCCGCGTTACATACGGTGGACGGCAGATCGTCCAATTGGCACTGGACATCGCACACATCGGGTAATTGGCTTGAAATCAACTGCAACGTATTGACCACAATGTCTTTCACATTGGTGACCACGTGCCCGCAGCGATCCACATGCGAAAAGTCCTTCAAGCCTTGAACGATGCCTTTGATCCGAGTCACGCCGTCACGAGTCTCTTTAACTAACTCTTTGGTATCGTCGATTACAAATCCCATGTCTTGGGTCTGAGCTTCCAATTGCATTCCCTTGATGACATCGTTGCCCGCATTGCTTTGCTTGATCAACGTCGCGCACAATGATTCATACAGTTGCAACGTGGACTCGATGACTTCGATGTAGTCATTCAGCGTGGTCAGGTTGGCATCGACAAAGAAAAGTGGGCTGTTGATCTCATGCGCCACTCCCGACGCCAATAGCCCTACGGATGCCATCTTTGCAGAGTGTACTAACTGTGCTTGCTGTTCGGCCAAGTGCTCATTCGCTTCCTTCAACTTGGCATTGACTTCGATCAACGAATCCATCGCCTGGGAATAGGATGCAGCCAAATCCAGTCGCATCAAATCCAAGCAGAAGTGGCACTCGATGGGGCCATGTTCCGTTTCCAGAACGCATCGCCCGGTGCGGAATTTTGGATACCGAATGGCTCCGAAATAGATTCGCGGCGACGTGATGGTCAGCTTGGTGTAGGTCTGTTGCAAAGTCACGATGCTTTCACCGACGATGGTGTTCAGCGTCTCGGACATCGCATCACAGAGGTCTTCTCGGATGGCATCGCGATTGTCGTCGCTAATCTGTTCGCAGATACCGATCACGTTTGCCGCGGTTTGTTCGTCCATGGCCAACAAGTATTCGCCGTAAACGCTGCCCGTGTAGTAGATCGAGACGATGAACGTCTTGTCGGTGTTCACCGAATCGGTTTCGGTCACCGATCGGACGGTCGGTTGGCTGATCCCGAACATCTCGCCAAGCGTTCGTGCGGCAACGTCGGCAAACAGTTCGGTGTGTGTATTGACGATTTCCATCTTCAGCAGGCCTTTTCGACGGCTTTTTCCAGGGTGGAGCACAGGCGTGACAGATCCGCCGGACTGTTGGGGCGGATCGGCTTTTGCAGAAACTCGAACGCTCCCGCGTACATGCATTGTTCAATCACCGCAGCATCACGGATTGCGGAGAGCATCACGACGCGGGCTTCGGCATCGATCTCCAAGATTTTCTGTAGACATTCGACGCCATCCATGTTCGGCATGGTGACATCCAATAGGGTCACGTCGGGTCGTTGTTGTTTGAACTGATCTAGGCCTTCGAATCCATCGTGGCCGACGCCGACGACTTCAAAGCCCATTTCTTCAAGCGAAGTCTTCATAGCTCGCGCCATGAACTTGCTATCGTCAACGACAAGGGTACGAATCATAGTTCTAGCTTCGTTGTATGTGAGTAATGGTTTGGTTTGGCTGAAAGGTGATCCGTGATTGCGATCGAGTTATCCATCAGGGCGACACAGCGTGGTCGGTCAAGCTGTGTTGTGAATCATTGTTTTCATTTGCCGCTTCGCGTGATTCCAAGCCTTCGCGAATTGCCATGGCCAGCTCCACATCACGAATCGGTTTGGTCAGGAACCGGAAGACGCCGCCACGATTGATTGCGTCCTGGGCGACGTGCACGTTTGCATGCCCGGTCAACATCAAACGAATCGTCTTGGGATGATGCTGACGAATCCAAGCCAGCAGTTCTAAGCCGCAGATGTGATCCAGTCGCTGGTCCACCACGGCAACATCAAAAACGCGATGTTTGAACAACTTCATCGCTTGGTCTGCCGAATTGGCGACATGCAAGAAGTACGGTTGGTCCCGCAGACTGCGTCGTAGCCCCCGCAATAGATTCATGTCATCATCGACGAAAAGTAGGTTGGTCATCAAATCACCTTTGTTGAACATTGCTTGTTTGGCCTTGGGAACTGCCAATCAACCGATTCCCACCGCTTCGGCTTCGGGTTGGCGATCGGGAACGGGAGCAAGGGTTCGCACCAAGATCGGTTCTTGCACACCGTTACCCGATCGACAGAGGGCCTTCAGCTTTTGAATCAGTGAATCATGGACCTCGTGTCCTTTGGCGACCAAGATTCGGCCGGCGTGGTCCAGCAAGTGTTCCTCCAGAACCATCCCTTCGGTCAGCTGCGAAACCAAGACTTCGACTTGTCGATAGGTGGCTTCGACGACTTCGGCTACGAGCGCTAGGATTTTGGGGTCGTAGGCGGGTGAGCCTTCCATTTCACGTAGCGCGACCAAGGGCGATCGGTCATGCCGATACCGCTGAAAGTCACCGACGATCTTCAAAATTTGTGATGCCACCGGCACCTGCGGTGATGGCGGATCGTTCAATCGGGAAATGAGCGCGGCAACGTTTTCAAGTCTTGGAATGGACGCAACCAACTCGCTGCCCAGTGCTGGGGTTTCATCCACCAGTGCCAGCAGTTTTCCATCCAGTGGCTCCGCCCGCAGGTAGCGTTTTGCGATCTCCGCAGGCAGAGAAACGTAGCCCAGACGCATCAGCATTGCGGCCATTTCCAGCTCCCACAGCGGCTGGACGTTCATCTGCTTGCCGACCTCGCGTGCCAGCGTTCGCGCTTCCTGGGTCAGTCCAAATGCTTCTGGCATCGCCAACGAAAGCACTTGAGTCAGCACTCGGATGCTGCCCGAGACGGTCTTGCTCAGCAGTTCGGCTTCGGCCGTCACCAAACGATACTGTTCCAGAGCCGAGTCCAGCGTTTTCGCCAACACTTCTGGCGGACAGGGCTTGCCAAGGAATCGAAAGATGCAGCCTTCGTTCACCGCATCAACGGCCGTTTTTTGGTCTGCATTGCCAGTCAACATCACGCGAACCGTTTGCTCGTGCAATTCGCGAACGCGGGCGAGCAGTTCGACACCGCTAATTTCCGGCATCTGCATGTCCGAAACCACCACGGCGAAGGGACCTTCGTTCCGAATGGTCGCCAAGGCTTCATGCGGCCCGACGGCCAGCGAAAGCTCATAATGCTTTCGAAGGTTGCGTTTAAAGCCTTGCAGGACATTGGGGTCATCGTCGACCAACAGCACTCTTTTGTTCACGGCATCGCCTCCGTGAGCATTTGGTTGCACCAGTGTTCGGCGCGAAGTTTTAGCTGCAGCGATTCCAGATATTCAAGATCCATGTCCTTTTCCAGCGGCGGACTCGACTCAGAACACTTTGCCAGCGTTTCACAACACGACACATCCAGACCAATCAAGTTGTTGGCGACATGGACCGCGGTCAGCGGACAAAATCGACCACCCGGTGCCGATCGCGGCTGATGATGAAACGCGACTGCTTCGACGACCGGGTTGGGTAGCCCCCAGAGCCCAAGCAAATGCCCACCAATGGCGGCATGGGTCGTTTGGAAAATCTCCAACTCTGCCTGCCAAAGTGGTTGTTGTCTTGCATTGGCCAAACGGATTGCGTCGGTAAAGGCTTCGGTGTGATGCACCGCCAAGATCAATTTGCCGATATCGTGCAGCATCCCGGCGACAAACGTATCGTCGATCAATCCAGGATCATCCGTTTCGCATTCCGCGACCCGCCGCGCGGCCACCGCCACCGCCAGACCATGCTGGATTTCATGATCCAAGCAAAATCCATCCACATCCAGCGACTCGTACTGAAGAAAAACACTGGCCGACAGAGCCAGCGGTCGCATGATGTTGAGCCCCAATAAAGATGCTGCATGCTTGGGTGCAGTGACTCGACTGGGCAAGCCAAAGAATGATGAATTGACCAGCTGAAGCACTTTGGCACTCATGGCCAGGTCGCTTTCAATCATCTCCGCCACGCGATCGATTGATGCGTGATCCGATTCCAATTCGTGGACCAGATCGCGATAGATCTCTGGCAAGCTTGGCAACGCGGCGATCTTAGAAATGATTTCCTGCAACGCTGTGTCTTGCAGTTGGGCACGCAGATTGACGGCTCGTTCAATCGTGTGAATCAGCCGGTCCGCATCACACGGTTTTGATAAAAACTGATGGGCCGGGCCGATGACACGAAAGATCTTCTCTTGCTCCGACTGGCCACTTAGCACCAAGCGGATCGTATTCGGGTATCGGTCGGCGACTTGAGTCAACAATTCGGCACCATCCATACCCGGCATACGCATGTCCGAAACAATGACGTCGATCGGTATTTTCCGCATGACATCCAACGCGGCTTCGCCACCGCCGGCAAAGTGCATATTCCAAACGTTTCGTTGGCATCGCAGCATCCGCCGCAACCCCGAAAGCACGTTCGGCTCGTCATCGACGAACAACACCTGACGCTTAGGTCCCATTGATTCTGTCATTTTGTTTCACCCGCATAGCCCGCTATCAACTTGTGAACCATCCATTTCAATTCGTCGTGAACGGATATCCTGTCACGACGCCTACTGTGAATATGTTTCGCTTGTCCGCTTGGCATGAATCACCCTACACACGCCTTTTCCATTGCTTCGACTGGCTGGTTGCCTTGTTCCGTTGTGCTGCCCAAGGGCAGCCGAATGACGAATGTCGTCCCTGTCCCAAGCTTGCTTTCCACATCAATCGTCCCCCCGTGTTTTTCAACGATCACACTGTGTGCGATCGCCAGGCCCTGGCCGGTACCCTTACCGGCAGCTTTGGTTGTGAAGAACGGCTTGAATATCTTTTCCACGTTTGCCGCATCGATTCCCGTCCCCGTGTCAGCCACACGAATTTCCGCCGCAGTCCCACATCGGTGAGTGCTGATCCCAATACGGCCCTTTTCGGATGCCGTGTCCCCTTGACGATCAGCGATCGCGTGGGCCGCATTGACGATTAGATTCAATAGGACTTGGTTCAGTTCGCCGGGCAAACAGGGAATGGGGGGCAATTCGGAATCGAACGTAGTCTCAAGGTTTGCCACATACTTCCACTCGTTCCGTGCCACCATTGCGGTGTTTTCGATGCACTTGGAAAGATCGGTGGGAACCATCTCCGATACCCCAGGGTGTGCAAATTCTTTCATCGCGCGCACGATGTTGGCCACGCGTTCGACCCCTTCCAGTGTTTGTCGGATGGCCGCCGGCACTTCATCGATCAGGTATTCAAAGTCGGCCTGTATCATGGCGTCGTGAATGACCGTCTTGATTGCGGCGACGTCACGACTGGGCTGTTCATCGCCGACGATATTGCTGCACTTGGTCAGCACATCCATCAGGTCTTCACAAGCGTCACGCACGAATCGTGTGTTGTCGCCGACATATTGAATGGGCGTGTTGATCTCGTGCGCGATGCCCGCCGCCAATTCGCCCACGGCCTCCATTTTCTGTGCTTGAACGACGCGGTCTTCCAAATCGGACACATACCGAATACGTTCGATCAATGCGTTCAAATCATCGTTACCGCAATGGCTGGATAGACATTCCGATACGCCCAACGCGAACGCTGCGTCGTTTTGTTGCTTGCTTCCATCGGTCAGTGCGATGGTGTGATGGCATACTTCGTGAATGGATCGCAGAAACTCGCTTGGCTCCGAGCACCAGTCGAAGGGGAACGGGACCATGACCGCAGCCATAAGATTGCAATCCAAAACATCACGAACCTCCGATTCATCGGCGGCTTCATGCAGTTCCAGTTCGTGGGATCCCAGCCGACTGGTCCATGCTTCTCGGATACTCCGTCTCGGATCAACAATCAATAGGCGCATGGCAACAAGGACATCACTTCAAATAGCATCGGATATAGACTGATCTACAGTGTTGAAACATCGGAATGACAAAGTCGTCATCATCTTGGGACGCTTTGATCACCGTTGGGCATGAAGCAGACACACCGATCTGTTCAGGAAACGGTCGTCAACTTCACCATTGATTTCCGTGCGGACTTGGTCTCGCCCCCGGTCTCATACGTCTGGTTGGGATCGCCCGCCATGCACCAAGATTTGATTGCCGGACGACGGTGTTGGCGAAGTCGGGTTCACAGCTGTTTTTGACAGACTGTGATGATGACGAGCCTTTGATTCGCGAGGTATCGGGACCGAGGGTCGTCCCAAAGCCAGGGCAGAACCAAGCGTACGTTTGGTCAATCGCGACGCTGAAATTTAACAGCATGTCGTCGATCGCCGCGGTCGCGGAAAGAGATGGTGAGAACTTCATTCGCGTCACTCGGATGTGGATGACGATTCGTTCCCCCGTAAGCGACTGATGAATTCATCCCCGTCGCCGTGTGCACTTTAAACCTGTGACAGATTCCAACACAAAGCCGCTGATATCGGAGCGAATTGTCGCACTGAACCTCAGTGGCGGGCCGGTTGTATCGATCATTTTTTGGGCTGACCAACAGGGCCGATCACCGTGATCAACGCACGCTCAAAACGCAATGCCGCCGCAAGAAGCGATGCGTTTTCTGAGCCATCGTTTGTGATGCCGACCTTCGAAGAGAGACCAGCGCAATCTTCAGCGCAGTCGTTAGCGAAGACAGTGCATTCGGATCCAACCGATGCTTGTCACTTTGCCTCGGCCCGAACGGATTCCAACTCTTGCCGCACGTCATCCAAGATCCTGGACCAATCCATGTAATGCGTTCTTGAGAAAAGTTGCGGTCGATACTGACTGGTGGCGACGTCGGCATACCGCGTCCATTGGTGAACCGCGGTTTCGAATTGCTGTACCGCACGATCGTGGTGGTCGGTTCGTGTTCGATCGGCACGATAGACCGCCAATTCCGCGGCACCACGAATCTTGGCGGCGTAGTATTTGCCCAACCATGCCATCGCTTCCAGATCTGTCAGCGTCGACAGCAGCTCCGGACTGGATTGCTTCGCAGTGCTTCGAAGCGTCTTCAGACCGGCCAGCGTTTGCGCCGAATTGGCGTCCAGAGTGTCGGCGACATCCATCGGCGTGATCCCATCGAACGATTCGTTCTGCATGATCTTCTGAGCGTATTGCTGAACCGACAGAATCCCTGATCCCTGAAGCGGCGGATGGGCGAAGAAGGATCGATCAACCGTCAGAAATCCCTCTTTTGCAATGCAACCTTCTGGCGAAAACTGGAGATCATTCACACGGAAGAAGAACCGATTGACCAAAGGGATGATCTGCGAAGCGGATTGCCAAGTTTCGTACAGGCATTCCGGATCGGTTTCAGGAAAATGTTTGGCCAATCGCTTTTCAAAGTAGTCTCGCGTGAGTGTCAGGTCATAGCTCAGACGGCCGAACATCATGAACCGATACCAGTGCTTATCGACCTCCATTTGGCCGGCCAGTTCATCATTCTTAATGACGAATTCCTTGCCCTGCACAAAGCCGTCGGGGCCCATGAAATAGCCCGCTTCGGATCGCAGCACGTCACGAGGAATGTTGGCCCAGAATTCGCGAACGTAGTCGGGATCACCCCAACGAAAGATGAACAAATCATCGTTGCGGACGTTCAGCCAACACGGAATTTCGAACTTTTCCAGACCGTCGCGATACTCGATGTCCAGATACGGGGACGTGGTCGTGGAATGAACGCGTGCGCGAGCGTATTTGTGGTCGGTATGGAAGGCACCGACGTCATAGTCTGCGAACACATCCATGATGTTGTCGGCGTTTGACATCAAGCTGCGGAAGATGAACGTGATCCGGCGATCGGGGTGGTCGCGGCAGTAGTCTTTGATGCCCAGTGCGTACGTCTTCCACAGCCATTCTTCACGAGCCCCGCCTTGGGGAAGATCAAAGTGTTCGCCGGCAGCAACACCGATCCCGTCAATCTGCGGATACGTTTCCAACATCCGGCGGACGCAGTATCGCATGTACCGGACGGTTGCTTCGTTTTTGCCACTGTCGGTGATACCGTATTTACCTTCCGCACCGAAGGTATAGATGTTCCAGTGGTACAAATGGATGGTGATCCCGTGTGCCTGGGCATAGTCAAAGACGCGTGTCCAGAACGCGATTTTTTCGTCCAACGTGATTTTCTTGACCACTTTGGTGTTGGCGGGATCGAAAACATCCAAGCGATCCCAATGGCGATCGCCATGTTCATCGACCGGCTTGGCCAGTACACGTACGTCGTCGTAGTTTGCATCCGGGTACTCCGGCAATCGAACCATTCCGGGATACGGATGCGTGACCCACAGGGTCAGCGTGTCGTAGCGATTGCGGATCATTTGATCGATGAACGATTTCCAGAATTCCCATTCCCACATGACCGGGATGTTCTGGTGGGCCGACGTTCCTGTGTCATCGTAGCTGGGGGCTCGGGCGTCCAGCGGGATATTGAACTTCAATCCACGATGGGGCACATACGGCTTGCGTGCCTTTTCTCGGATACCTTGCAAGCCGTTGCCCAACGCAATGTCCTCGGCCAATTCCAATGCGCCGTACATTGCCCCCACCGAATCGCCGTGAAAGATGCGGATTCCACGCGTTCCTTCCTTTTGAATCCGGAACGATTGCGGGCCCATCCCAGGTTGATACTGTGAGAACGCGATGTGGAAATCGGCTTGTTCGGAGACGATTTCGTTGTCGGTGGATGTCAGCGCCGCCGTCAAATCACCGACGCCGAAGACCTGCATCGGATCGTTCGCGTCGTACTGGATGGAAACGCGATCACCCCAGGCATCAGAAAGCATACCGGCGAACAGAAGACACGCGAAAACGCACCACCAATTCGAACGAAACATCACGATTGACCGGAACAGCGAAAATGAGAACCCAGTGCCGGCAATTCAAGGCTCGCACGGCACGCGGGATCCATGATAGCGACGGTCGTGAAGATACCTGTACTGATAGCGGCCTGATCTGCGTCGCTAGGTCAATCTGTCAACCTTCGCCTGGGCCGCGTCGCGAATCAGCGTGATGCTGCCAAGATTTCATCCAGGATCACGTCCATCGTTTGGACGACCGCCGCCGATTTTTCATCATTCAATGCGTCGTGGTGCGGTTGGCCAAAACGCAGGGAATCGTTGTCGTAGTAGCGTCCGGAGGCTTTGTCGAACTCCTGGGAGGTTGCCGCACGGACCAAGATATCCGAACCGATCGAAAGATCCTTGCCGTCGATTCCAAACGCACGCTTGACCATCTTGCTGGCCAATAGCGAACCAGGATTGACCGAAACCATCATGGGCCCGTCGGTTCCCAATGATGCGGCCATCTGATTGGTCCACATGATCAGTGCCAGCTTACTTTGGGCGTACGCGTCGCCGTCGGACAATTTTCCGGTACCGGACAAAGCACTCAGGTTGACCGGGGCCTGCGCAGCAGACGAAACGTTGACGATGCGTCCGTCGCTGCCCAACGCTGGGATCAAACGTTTCGCAAGAATGTAGGGTGAGATTGTGTTCACCGCGAAACGCACATCCAATCCATCGTCGGTTCGAGATTCATTGACGGCGAAGACGCCAGCGTTGTTGATCAACACGTCGATGTTGGGATGATCTGCAACGACATCACCGGCCAGTCGTTCCGCCTGGGACAGGTGTGAAAGATCGGCAAGGTAGCCCTGCACCGATTCATCATTTGATATTTCTTGAATATCGGCCCTGGCCTGACGAAGCTTGGATTCGGACCTGCCATGCAGCAGGACGCGATGCCCCAACTGTGCAAGTCGTTTCGCGGTATTCAAACCGATGCCGTCGGTCGCACCAGTGATCAAAATTGTTTTTCGCATCGTTAACTCAAGTGGGGCGATGTCAATGGTCCGCGGCCTTTGCCGCTATCGGGAACGTTTGACTTGGCCGGACGGCTGGGACCATCGGTGGATCGTCCTAGAAATCAATCGCTTCGCCGACGCTGTGACACAGTGCCCAAATGTGCGCACTTCCATGGTCTCAAAGTCAGGCGACGGACAGCGTGAAAACGGAACAACCGGTCGGATAAACTGGTTTCCGATCGAAACGGGTACCTGCCGCGTCGAGATTGCCGAAGCGAACGTCGTACCAATAGTCAGCCCGACACTGTGTTTTTGGGTGCTTCTCGCCGACTGACCGCCGCCGAAGGTTCCATCGGTCACCAGATTTGGCCAACCGGATTCGGTCGGCTCCCGCCCACGATCAGGTGCCGCCCCACAGACGCCCCTCCTTTGCTGCCCGCCATGAAGAAACTTCGTCCCACCGTCATCTCGGCCCTAGCGATGATGCTGATTGGCATCATGCAGTTCGCTGGCCACTCCGCGAACGCCGCCGAAGATCGACCGCCGAACGTCGTGGTCATTTTCATCGACGACATGGGGTTCGCGGACCCGAGTTGTTTTGGCAACCCGGCAATGAAAACGCCCAACATCGACCGGTTGGCCGCCGAAGGAATCCGGCTGACCAATTTCTATGTCAATTCGCCCATCTGTTCCGCGTCCAGAGTCGCGTTGACGACGGGACGCTATCAACAGCGGTATCGCATTCATTCGTTTCTTGCGACTCGACAATCCAATCGCAAGCGTAAGATGCCCGACTGGCTGGATCCGGATGCTCCGACGCTGGCCAAGCTGTTGCGAGAAGCGGGATATCGCACCGCGCATTTCGGCAAATGGCATATGGGCGGAGGACGTGACGTCGGCGACGCGCCACTGCCTCAGGCGTATGGCTTTGACGAATCACTGGTTTCCTTCGAAGGCTTGGGCGACCGCATCCTTTGGCAGAAGACGGGCAACCAGAAACTCAGTTGGACACACGGTCGTGGCAAAATCTTGGATTTGCCCAAGCATCGGACAACCGAGACTTATGTGGATCATGCGATCGATTTTTTGAAAGCCAATCAACAGCGTCCGTTCTATCTGCGCGTCTTTCCGAATGATGTTCACGACACACATATGCCATCGGAACGACAGGCGAAAAAGTGGCAAGGAACTTCGGACAATCCGCCCGACGAGGCGTTCTTTGCCGTCCTGGACGAAATGGATCACCAGATCGGTCGTCTTCTGGACACGTTGGATACGCTCAAGCTGTCACAGAATACGCTGGTCCTGCTGACCAGCGATAACGGCCCGACTGATTGGCCGCGATATTACAAGGCCGGCCACCAACCGCCTGGATTCACCGGACCGTTTTTTGGTCGTAAATGGAGCCTGTACGAAGGCGGCATCCGGATGCCCTTCATCGCACGATTGCCGGGCAGAATTCCGGCCGACCGTTTGAACGATTCAACGATCATGGCCGCGATCGATGTCTTGCCGACCGTCGCCTCGATTTGTGGTGCAACCGATCAGATCACGCAAACCGATGGCGTCGATCTCTCCGGTGCACTTCTCGGCCAGGATGTTCAGCGAGACCAACCCGTCTTCTGGGAATACGGCATTCACGGCAGCATCCAACCCGGCAAGGCGGAACACCAAAGCCCACCACTTGCCATGCGAGATGGTCAGTGGAAGTTACTGTGCAATCCCGACAGTTCCCGTGTGCAATTGTTTGACTTGACGGCAGACCCTGGTGAGACGAACAACCTGGCTGATGAACAACCGGCGATCGTCCGCGCGATGAAGCGACAACTGTTGGGTTGGTGGCAGAAAATGAATGCCCACTATGTTCAACAGCCGATGGCCGAATCAACGCGTGCTGCGGTTGAAAAACCGCAGAATTCTCGCTCCGTACCGCATCAGTCGACGTCGCAAGATCGATCCTCGTCATCCCCGAACATCGTTCACATCATCGCCGATGATCTTGGCTGGAACGATGTGGGATTTCACGGCAGCGAAATCAAAACACCTGCGATCGATCAGTTGGCCGAACAATCCGTGGTCTTGGACCGTTTTTATGTCACGCCCATTTGTTCGCCCACGCGGGCCGGTGTCATGACCGGCCGCTACCCGTTTCGTTTTGGAATCTGGGATGGCGTTTGCAACCCAAAATCGCGGCACGGTTTACCTCCCCAAGAAGTCACCACGGCGGAAGTCTTGTCAAATGCCGGTTATCCACACCGGGCGATGTTCGGCAAGTGGCATCTGGGATTGGCGTCCGATCTGTTTCATCCGCTGAAGCATGGATTCAATCATTTTTATGGTCACTACAACGGCGCGATCGACTACTTTAGCCACAAGCGGCACGGACAACTGGATTGGCATCGCGGCAATGAAGCATCAACGGATCAGGGCTATTCGACGGACTTGATCGGCCACGAAGCATCAAACTACATCCGTGACCACGCCGCGGGCGATCCTTTCTATATGGTGGTCGCGTTCAACGCACCGCATTCCCCGATTCAAGCCAAGCGTAAAGTGCTGGAACAATATGGTTTCGATCAAAAAGCTGATCTGGCACCGAACACGGACCGTCGGCTGGCGAAGCGGGAAAAGGCACCGAACTATGGCAAGGTCGGACGCGGCAATACGGTTCGCCAAACGTTCGCAGCCATGGTGACGTCGATGGACCAAAACATTCGCCAAATCTTGGATGAGATCGACAAACAGGGAATCGCTGAGAACACGATCGTCGTTTTTCACAGTGACAACGGCGGCACGCCGACCCACGGCGGCGACAACTCACCGCTTCGCGGCAACAAGTTTGACACGTGGGAAGGCGGCGTGCGGGTGGTTGCCATGATCCGCTGGCCACAGCAACTGCCCGCCGGTCAACGGTTCACGTCCGTGGCCAGCTACGTGGACCTGTTGCCCACCATTGCAGCGGCCGCCGGGACAACAGCGCCCGCGGGATGCGACGGCGAAAACCTGTTGCCGTACCTAAATGGCAGCCAAACACCGCCGGAACGATCGGTCATCTTGGGTGCCAATGCGGTCGTGTCCGACCATTGGAAACGGGTGGACGATCAGTATTTCCGCATCGCAGATGACCCGACCGAATCCGAACCGGCCAAAGACGTCCCCGCCGATGTTGTTCGCCGGCTAAGCGATGCACTGTCTTCATTCGGAACAATCAAAGGCCCGGCTCTTGAAACGCAGCTTGCCAAGCCCGAGTTGTGGCCACCAGTGGACTGGAAACTGCCATCGGAACCGGATCGTTCGCGTTGATCGGCAGACGTTGCCCAAATCACCGTCGTGGTCCACCGCGCGGTTCCCAGTCATCCTATGATTCAAACGGGCTGGTCAAGGAACCGGTATTTGACATTCGGATCAAACGATCGATCAGAACTGGAACAAGTCCGTGCGGCGATCGGAAAACACCGGAATGCGTGATCGCACATCATCGATCAGATCCGTGTCGATCACCGTCGTCACCAGCTCTTCTTGATCGCCGGCTTGAATCTGTATCTCGCCCCAGGGATCAATGACACATGAGTGGCCCCCGAAAACCGTGGGACCGATTTGCCCGACGCAATTGCATGCGATCACAAACATTTGGTTTTCAATTGCTCGGGCACGCAACAGCGTTTTCCAGTGCTCCACTCGCACCTTCGGCCACTGTGCGGGGATCAACACCATGATCGCACCGTTGGTCGCGTAGGAAGCAAACAACTCGGGGAACCGCAGGTCATAGCAGATCGCCATCCCCGCCTTTCCCCATGGGCTGTCGATCAAAACCGGTCGGTCACCTGATTTTAGGTACTGGTCTTCATGCATCAGGCGAAACAGATGCAGCTTGTTGTATTGCCCCAACGTTCGTCCGCCGGGTGCAGTCCAAACACTGGTGTTGGCATATTGATTCGAGGCGTCTTTCGATAGACATGACCCGACGATGTGAATCGAATGCTCCTCGGCCAATTGCTGGACTTCGGCAAAGACACCGTGCCCCACGGCATCGGCAAGTTCGCCGGCACGTTTCAGCACATAGCCGGTCGACCAAAGTTCCGGCAGCACCAGCACATCGGCGCCCGCGTCGGCGGCATTCCGCACCATCTGTCGCGCTTTAACAATGTTGGCTTCGAGATCACCGGGAACGATGTCCATTTGTCCCAAACTGACGGTCAACTTCATCAAGAATCCTTCGCCGGTCCGATCACCGAAGTGACTTCGTGAAACAAAGTCCAACCAACGTGATCAAGATCAGGTGCTTAAAAGGGGCTGAACGCGTGACGCCGAGTGATCAGGTCGTTTTATGGACGGACATTGGGGACTTCGGTGACCGGTTTTTCACCGCGAATCACACGGGCCGCTTCGCCGACCAAACGCAGATAGTGATCACTGGGCAAGCCTTCATAGGTTAGGAAAGGCACGTGATCATCGACAGGCGGGTCGTTGGTGCATTTGAAAATGGCGGTCCCTTCGTCCACCTCGTCAAACATTGCGACGTACAACATGTTTGCACCGGCCTGTTTTGCCGCCACGACTTGCGACCAAAGAAACTTGCCCTTTTGACGCGGGATCGCGCCCAATTCCGCTTGGCCTTCCTTCAAATTGTGCCAGCTGAATCCAGGGAAGATGACCGGCAGGTAATCCTGGCCCAGCTCGTCGCAACGTCGCTGATCGGCGGCCCAAAAATCATCGGCGTGGCGACGCACCTGATCAAGGTCTCGGTATCGACCGGGCGTCCAAGGGCTGATGACATCGGCCATCTGCAAGATTTCTTGGACCATTGGATCATCAACGCAATCGCGTGTCTGCTGTCGCCATCCCGTGGGAACGCCCAGCATGACACTGCATCCGGCCGCTTTGATTTGGGCAACCATGTCGCGACAGCCTTGCAATGTGTAGCCACCATCCCGGTGTCGGTCTTTGAATCCCACGCCCCAGATGGCCACCAAAGGCTTTCCGCGGTGGTGCAGATAAGCGGGGCTTTGGACCAAGGCGAAGGCCGAGTCCAAACGGTCCCAATCATCAGCAATCATTCCGAGTTGTCCTTCGCGCAGGCCGGACAGGTCATACATCACGACAAAGGCACGGCCATGGTTTTCCGCCGCCTGTCGGCAGTGATTCAGGATTCTGTCTCGGTTGGAACGACTGGCATCGGATCGCAGCGACGTTGCAAACCGCTGAACAAACGCGCCGTCGATACCATAGTCCTTCATCCAGCGGAAATGCCGGTCGACGGTCGCTTGATTCGCACTGCTGAAAACCTTGGCGATGCTGCCATCGGCATTGCGAAATCCGGTTTCGAACAACTCCCCATCGTCAAATTCCGACACGTCCGGCCACAAGTCGATCGTCACGCTTTCCGGTCCGAACATCCGGCGACTGGATCGCCCCCAGTGTCGCCATCCCAATTCCGATCCGTCGCCGGGACAGTTGAACCAGCCCTGGTAGCCACACATCACCTTGCCGTCCAACGTCGTGCAATCAACCGAACCAGGACCGGGTGAATCCGCGTGCGAAACGGCGGATAAACCAACGAACAAACACAGCCAAACGGTGAGGGGTATGCGATTGCGCTGATTGAAATGGTTAAGTCGTTGCATGGTTGATCAAGGCGGGGCGGGACCGCGTCGTCTGCGACAGCTTGGGAGGAACAAGCGACGACGAAACGCGATTGATGCGGCGGGGCAGGGGATCCAACAGGCGGGATGCCGACACATCATGGCAGCGATCCACCGGCCCGTCAAAACGGCGCCCAGACATCGCATCATCCACTGCCATCCGTCATGTCGGTGGCCACGGGACAAGTGACACCAAACAAAAACAGAAAGCCGAGTTAGCCACTAAGACGTGGCAATATGATATTTTCCGACACTTGTTCCGCGTTGACCATATTGGAGATCACGGCACTAAGTTTTGGATTCCGCAGCGCCCAAAGGTACGCCTTCTGTGGGATCGACCAATCGCCACCAATGGCCGCGTCCAACCGCTTGCGGCCTTCCCTATTTCCGTTGGCCGATTTGGGGCTGCGATACACCGGTCGCGCGACCTTCATCGCGATCACCCCGACACCGGCATCGTGGGCCGCATCGATGGCTTGGTTCATGAACGATTCATTGACAACGTTGTAGGCAACCATGGCAACCGAATAGATCCCGGACTTTGTTGCAGCGTCCAAAACGCCGGCGGGATCATTGTGGGACGACACGCCCAAGAAGCGAACCTTTCCGTCGACTTTCAATTCGTTGAATGCATCAAAGATTTCGGGATACCTTGTCAATTCAACAGGACTGCTTGCGCCGTGCGGGCACATCAGCACGTCCAAATGATCGGTCCCCAAGCGTTGCAGACTGCCTTCGACCGAATCGATGATGATCTGACGATAGTTTTTGTCACGATCGATTCGGTCCCCATAGGTCGCTTCCATCACGTCCGACAGTGCAGCCGCATTCAATTCGCGAGTCTGACCGCCAAAGTAACCGCCCAGATAATCCGGTTCAGCCGCACCACGTTGTGCAATCAAGTCATCCGCCGCGCCACGCAATCGCGACTGTTCGTCGCCGGACAAACCGTTGTAGATCTTTTCAAAACGCTCGTTTCGGTTCAGATCCCAAACGCTGACTTTTGATGTCAAAAAGAACTGATCCCGTGGCCGCTGCTTGATCACTTTGGCAAACCCCAGTTCACTTGCGCCTTTGCCGTAGGCGGGCGAAGTGTCCAGGTAATTCAACCCCATGTCCATCGCTTCGAACACATGGCGGTAATTGTCCGGCGTGATTTCGTTGCCCCCCATCACGATCTCGGAAACCATCATCCCGGTTCGCCCCAGCATCCGGTAACGCATCGCTTCATTACGATTTCGCCACTGGACCTGAGAAGCCGCAGTCGTGGCATTTTGCGATGAAAGATCGTCGCCCGATGCCGACTGGCCACTTTCCGCCAATCCGGCGGCCACAGCGGTACCGATGGAACCTTTCAAGAAACGACGACGGGAATTTGGCGACGCCATGCAAACACTCCGCGGGAATCCGTGACCGGACGAAACAAGAATACGTCCAGTCTAACCGGGAACCCCCACGCCCGGCTTGGGCGAACGAGCATTTCCCACGCACAATGCCGAACAAGACAAGCGTGATTTGGTGCGCAAGCCTGGCACGCGGAGTTGATGCGGAGCGTCAACCGACTATTGCTTCAAAGTGTCGTAGACCGCGTCAAAGGCGGGTTTGGGCTGAAGATCGCGGTCGAATAGCAACGGGTGATTCACGCGTCGCCAGGGAAACGTGTTCAGCCAGCTTTCACCATCGTGCAGATTCCAAAACGAAACCCTGGCGATGATGTCACTGTATTCATCGAACAGTTCAAACAACTGGACGTATTGGCGGGTCTGTTGGTCGCGAATGTCATCCGACATCCCGTCGGGATAGGGATCATAGGCGGACAATTCATCGCGATACTTTCCATCCTCGGACCACCAGCGGCCACGTTTGACAACGTCGATGTCCAGCTCCGATACAACGACCTGTAGCCCCAACCGGCGAAGCTCCTGGAAAGTCTCGCGCAATTGATCGATAGATTCGTCACCAATTTCAAAGTGGCCTTGCATGCCATACGCGTCGACCGGCGCGCCGGCAGCTTTTAACTTCGTCAAGAACTCGATCAGTTTCTTTCGCTTGTCTGGTTTATGGCCGTTGTAGTCGTTGTAGATCAATAAAGCATCCGGATCATTTGCGCGAGCCACTTGGAAGGCTTTCACGATGAAGTCGATTCCGGTGGTACGCGAATAGACCGAATCACGCAGCAGACCTTCGTCACCATCGCCGATCGCTTCATTGACGACATCCCACATCGTGACCGCGTCGGCATATCGCTGCACCACCGTTTCGATGTGGGTTTCAATTCGCTGCATCAGTTTGTCTCGGCCGACGTCGCTTTCAACGTCTTTCATCATCCAAGTGTCAGTGCGATCATCCTTGGCCCAAACCAGACAATGGCCAACGACCTCCAAACCATGCTTCCTGGCGAAGTCCACAAACTTATCCGTTGCGGCAAAGTCCCATTCGTCTTCGGCCGGATGAATGCCCTGAGGTTTCATGCAGTTTTCTGGCGTCAGAATTTGAAAGTGTTTCTGGATCAGTTCGGCGCTGGCAGGGTCATCGATCACGCGATGGCTGACGCCCACGCCGATCTTATAGCGGTCGCCGACCGCGGCTTTCAGCGATCGCTCGTCGCCATCGCTTTGATCTGACACTGCGGAAATCGTTTCTGCATCGACGTCGGATTCGTCGCGTTGAACCGTGACCGCCATCACGATCGGGGCGGTGGAATCTTCACCCTTGACCAGCTCGATCGTATTGATCTTTGCGGAACGGCTCGGCACGACCTTTAGATAGCGAATCTGTTGATCGCCCAACGCAAACGCGAACTCGCTTTTGGGCACATCCACGCGGCGGATGTAGTCTGCAAAGTGCAAGCCGTTGATCAATTCATGATCTTCCGATGATCCATCGGCGTAGTGCAGGCGAACGATCATCGATACCGATTGTTCTTGTTCAAACGGATAGCTCCATCCACCTACACCGCTTAACAGATGGATCGCCGAGGCGGACGTTCCGCAAGGCAGCGACACCGACGCCGGCATGCGTGGCGGCAAGGTTCCGCGCGGCCCTCGCAACAGGATCAGATTCTTTTGGCTTTGCCCCATCGGATCGGTCAGAACGAAAGGCACCCCATTGAATGTCTTGGGATCCCAATTGTCGAACACCATTCGGTCCGGGCCACGATCGCTTTGTGAAAACAGTCCACGTGTGCTGATCGCCGTCGCAGCATCGTCCAAAGGAATCGGAACAAACGGCCCCTGGTCGGTCAAAAACTGCAAGAGATCAGCCAATTCGTCTTCGCTGATTTGTTTTTCGAATCCTTCGGGCATCACGCTTTTTCGCGACGCAATCAGTTCTTCGATATCTTCCCGCGCCAACCGAATCTCTTTCGCTTGAGCGTCGATGATGGTGATCGACGTTCGGGATTCACCCGCCAGCATTCCACTGAACACCTGGCCGTCGACGGTCAGCACGTTGTACAAGCGGTAGTTGCCTTCCACGTTGCGCGATGGATCAATGATATGCGTCAACAATTCGGACTTCGGATGCGCGGCCATGCCGGTCAGATTGGGGCCGACCTTTTGTCCAAGATCACCGTATTGATGACAGACGCTGCAGACTTTCTTGAACACCTCTTTGCCCGCTTTCACATTGCCGGTCCGATTGGTGACATGCATCAGCGACTGAAGTACCTTTTCGCGGTCCGCATCGGGAAGCCCGCCGCCCAAGGCGAGCTTGGCTTCGGCACGCCGGCGGATGCGACGATCGGGAAAGGACCGCAACTGTTGCTTTTGTTCCAACGTCAATTCGTTGATGTCAAACTGGTCGGCCTCAGCGGCATCCAGCAGTGCAAGAGTCCAACTGGGCTTGCCGATCATGACACCGATCGCGGCCGATTTGACTTGCGGCGTCAACGTGGACAGTGCGTCGATGATCAGCTCCGCTGCTTCTTCGGAACGACTGCGGGAGACGGCGTTTAAGAAACCGGCCGCCAATGCCGGATCGGTCTGCGGCGTGATTTCTTGGACAATGCTGTCGACGACATCGGGGTCATCGGACCGAAAAGCGATCCAGTCCTGTGCCGCACGAATCCGCTTCTGCGGATCGACGTCTGGGTCGGACACCGTGTCCCGTAATCCGGCCAAGATCGATTCGGCTTCATCGTCCAGCGTGTCCAAACCTGCTGCCGCCGCCAATCGCAACAGTTGGACCTTGCCCGCTGATCGGGACGCACGAAACGCATCGCGAAGAGTGATCCCAAGCGTATCGGTTGCCGAAACATGATGGTCCTTGGGCCAACCCGCCAACAATCCGTCGACCATCGCGCCGGCAATGTTCGGTTCTGCGCCGGACAGCGCTTCCAACAATCGCTGCAGCGTGGCACTGTCGGGTCGACCGCGAGCGACATGTTCCGTCACTCGTTGCGTGATCGGCGACACCACCGCCATGCTTTCGCGACCGAAGCGTGTCTTGGCAATTTGCCGAAGAAATGAGGGGGCGTGTGTGGCCGCTGCGGACGTCAATGCGTCCAGCATGATCGGATCGGTTTGACCGCGACACAGTTCAGCCACCAAACGGCCGGCGGGCTTCATCGCCGGCATGTCCGACAACGTCAACACGGCCTGCAGTCGAACTTGGGCATCCACGTCGTCGAACACTTCGCGATTCCGAAGCAACAATCGGCCGCCGGATTCCGACTTTGGCAACACTGCCAATGCGTTTCGTCGCACGCCAGACGAAGGATGACGAACTGCGTTTTCCAACACATCGATGAATTTCGAATCAGTGGTCTCCGTCTGCGGTCCCGAGGTTTGCAGCATTGCGCCGAGCGTGTGCAACGCATGAATGGCAGCGACGTTCAGCCCGATCGCGTCGACTTCTCGGTTCGACACCAGGTCCATCAGACCGGTCACCACTTCGACGTCCTGGCCGAGGTCTCGTTCGACCAGCAATCGCTGAGCATGCAAACGCCAACGCATTGACGGATGCGAAAGGCTGTCAACCAATTCCTGGTTCGAACTTTGGGAAAGGTCGTCGAACGTGTGCAAACGCTGGTCGTCATCGGGGACAACACGATAGATCCGGCCGTGCGTTTTGTCGCGAAGATCGCTTTCGTAGGCACGACCTTGCCCCGTTTCAAAACCGTTGGGCGTCGGATTATGTTGCACGATGTAGTTGTACCAATCGATCACCCAAACCGCGCCGTCGGGACCCACTTCCGCCATGATCGGAGCCGACCATTCGTCATCGCTTGCCAACAGATTCACGGGGCTGGTCGATTGAAAATTTGCGCCGTCGGGACTTAGCACGAATGTCCCGACGAGATGCCCGGTGGGCCCACAAACGAATGCCGTGCGGTTCCACCATTGACGCGGAAACGCACGAGCGGTGTACAAGGCATGCCCGGCCCCGGCGGTGTACCCACCGTGATGATCGACTTGGCGAACGTTGTCGGTGATCGGATCAAATTCGTGCGTGTCGGCGATCGAATGCAATGTCGATGGCGACCACCCACGTACACGTTCGTAATAGCGGTTGGCAATTGGCATGAACATGCTGGGGTTGTGATTCGCGGTCGATCCAAAGATCAAACCGTCTTCGCCAATCCCCAGCCCCCAAGTGTTGTTATCACTGGATCGCACAAATTCCAAATCCGTCACCACCGGTGGGTCACTCTGTGACAACTTGAATCGCCAGAAACCCTGACGAAACGACTGTGATTGCTTGCCGTCATAGGTCGGCGTGCTGTTGTTGTATCCCTGCATGGCCCAGATCCAGTTGTCCAAGCCGTAACGAAAGTTGCTGACGCCGCCGTGCGTATCGCCCAGTGCCCAGCCTTCGATCAACGTCGTCCGTTGATCGGCCACGTCGTCGCCATCGGTGTCCTTCAAATAGATCGTCTCGGTTCCGTTTTGAACGACGGCACCACCCCGCACGATGACGATCGAGGTGGGAATGCTAAGCCCGTCGGCAAACACGGTGAAACGATCGGCGACATGGTCACCATCGGTGTCTTCACAAATGCGAATCCGGTCACGTCCCTGCCCCAGTTCATTGGGATAGTCGACCGTTTCGCAAACCCACAATCGCCCACGCTCGTCCCAGGTCATGGCGATCGGTTTGGATTGAAAATCACGCTCATCGGCATAGCGTTCCACCGACAGGCCGACCGGCGTGACGAAACGCTTGATCGACTCCTCCGGGTCCAGCGGCATCTGCATCAGGGTTTTGGGATCCCCTTGCGTGCCCCATTGCCGACTGGGTGTGTAGTTCGGAATTTTGGGACCGACGTCGACGTACTGGAAACCAACCGCATCGTCATCAACCGTGGTCATCGCCGGCACGTCAAAGGTTTCGACATCACGAAAATCCGGGACGACCGCCGGATCTTGTCCACAAGCCCAGCGAATGCCGCGTTCGACCAGATTGTGAAAACCTGGCTGGGTGAACGTTCGTCCGTCGTGTCCCCAGGCGGTGTAAAACACGCGCCCGCGCCTGTGCGTGCGGACCCATGTCCAGGGTTCGCGATCGTTGCCCTCGGCCTGCTCGTCCCCGACGCGATACTCCAAGACGGTTCGATTCGCCGTATTGTGGCGGTGGTGAACGTAGGTTTCATCCCAGCTGGAAAAGCCTTCGAATCCCTTCATCACCGGATGCTCCGGTGCAACGCCCTGCGTTGAAACGATTCCGGTCCCGTGCCGCAAAAACTGTCCGCCCATCAGGGCAACGATTTCGGGGTTGTTACGCCAACAGTAACTGGCACAGTGCAAAGGAACGAAACCTTTGCCGCCGGCGACGAAATCCAGCAGTGCAGCGGCCTGTTCGTCTTCGATACGGTCGATGTTCGCGTACAAAACCACACCGTCGAACGCTTTCAACGTCGACGGATTCAGATCGGCCATACGCTGGGTGTAGCGTAGTTCAATGCCACGACGTTCCAGCACCGGCGCCAATTCTTGAAAGCGTCGTGCAGGCTGGTGATGTCCGGAATCACCGATGAATAACAACGTCAAGTCGGAGGCACTGACCGGCGTGAACGTCGAAACCGCGGACGGCAACCACGCAAGGATCATCAACGCCCACAGCCTGCGGGGCATCGTCACAAACGAACAAGGGCTCATCAACGTTCTCAAATTCGAAACCGACGTGAAATTCAAAAAAACGACCACCGACCGCGCAGCGAGGAAACCGCAAAACGCGTCTGCGAGACCACCGCCGATGGACCGCGATTACCCCAACGTGAATTTTGGCAATTGGACCACTTGTCCGCCTTGCAGCGCCGACTGGTGTGCGCAAATGCCGACACACGTCCAGTTGGCACTGGTCACCGCGTTGGGCCGTGGGTCACGGTCCTCCAGCAGCGACGAAACAAACTCGTGGACCAAATGCGGATGTGATCCGCCGTGTCCGCCGCCCTGGATGAACGACAGGTGTTCGGCGTCATGGATCTGCGCCGGCAACGTGAACCGACGAATCTGTTCGGGCAAACGGTCCGCAAAGTCGGGCACCTCCACCTTTTCAGGGATTTCCGGTTCCGGTTTCTTCGCGGTATGAATGACGTGGGGTTCATTTTCCACCAACGTCCATTCGAAGCTCTTTTTCGTGCCATACACGTCAAAGCTTTCGCGATATTGGCGGGCCACGTCGTACAGAAAACGCCAGATGTGCGCCGTCAGGTCACTGTCTTTGATTTTGATGTGACAAGTTTCGACGGCAAACGAATTGCCCGACTTTTGCGCGATGTCATCGCGGACGGTTCCCGAACCGAAACAACTGACGTATTCCGCCAAACCGTCGACCAACCCCAAGCATGGGCTGACGACGTGCGTCGCGTAATGCATGGGGATCATCTTTTCCCAGTAACTAGGCCAACCGTCCATGTCCTGGGGATGTGATGCGGCCAAGTGCTGGATCTTTCCCAATTCGCCTTTGCGGTACAGATCTTGAATGAACAGAAATTCGCGGCTGTAGACCACCGTTTCGGCCATCATGTATTTCAAGCCGGTGTCGCGCACCTTTTGCACGATCTGTTCGCACTCTTCGATCGTTGTCGCCATCGGCACCGTGCACATCACGTGCTTACCGGCATCCAAGGCCTTAAGCGACATCCATGCGTGATCGGGAATGGGGCTGTTGATATGAACAAAGTCGATCTCGGGGTCGGCCAAAACATCGTCATAGTCGGTGTACCGCCGGTCGATGCCGAACTGATCACCGGCCTGATTCAACTGGGTGGCATCACGTCGACAGATGGCGGCGACTTCGGCATTCGGATGCGCCTGATAAATCGGAATGAACTCGGCTCCGAAACCGAGCCCCACCATCGCAACTTTCACTGACTTTCCCACCACACGGGCTCCCCAATATCAGAACACTTCGAACAGAACCTTAGCCACCGTATTGTGCGCCAATCGGCCCCCTTGACCATGACGTTTTGCGCACCAATCTTGAGATATTTCACCGGTCCGGAACTTCTGCCTGAACGCGAACATCAACGTAATAGGCCTTGTTGATCCTTTTTCCGAGAACGAGCACCCGTCGATTTCTGAGTTTTTATGCCGCGTCGCAGCGTCGCACTACTGATCGAGACATCCAACTCCTATTCCCGCGGGGTATTGGAAGGCATCGTCGACTACGTGCGGAAACACGAACGATGGTCGATCTATTTGCCGGAACAGGAACGGGGCGGCAAACCGCCGCCGTGGCTGTCCCGATGGAAAGGCGATGGGATCATTGCAAGGATTGAAAACGACGCCATCGCGGACGCGCTGCGTCGTAAGAAAATCCCGGTGGTTGACGTCAGTGCCGCGCGACAATTGCCAAACATTCCGTGGGTGGAAACGGATGACACGGCGATCGCCGCGATGGGAATCCGGCATCTGGCCGACCGTGGTTTTCGCCATTTGGCGTTTTGTGGCGACCCCGGATTCAATTGGTCCAATTGGCGGCGGGAACAATTCAATCGCTTGGCAACCGAACACGACATCATCGCACACACGTACGACACGTTGTCGCGAACCGATACCAAGTACTCGTGGAATCGCGAGAAACGTGGTCTGGCCGCTTGGCTGAAAAAGCTGCCGCGCCCGGTGGGCATCTTGGCCTGCTACGACATTCAAGCTCAGAAAGTCTTGGAAGTCTGTCGCGAGATCGGTATTGCGGTTCCAGAACAGGCTGCGGTCTTGGGCGTGGACAACGATCTGTTGTTGTGTGAATTGGCCGATCCGCCACTGTCAAGCATCATCTGCAACACACGCCGAACCGGTTATGAAGCCGCCGCGATGCTGGACCAGATGATGACGGGCGCGAATTTCGGATCAAAGCGTGTTTTGATCCCACCGCTTGGAATCCAGACGCGACAATCGACCGACGTTCTTGCCATCGATGATCCCGACATCGCAGCGGCACTTCGGTACATCCGCGAAAACGCTTTGGACGGGATCAATGTTGCCGATGTGGTTCGACACGTCCCGCTTTCCCGCCGAGTGCTGGAAAGCCGATTCCAAAAAATGTTGGGTCGCACACCTCACGAAGAAATCACGCGTCTGAAAATCGATCGTATCAAAGAATTGTTGACCGACACGGATTTGTCGTTGACTCAGATCGCGGTGCGAACAGGTTTCGAACACGACGAATACATGTGCGTGTTCTTTCGAAAAGCGGTGGGCGTCCCGCCCGGGAAATATCGCCAGCAACGGCGTTGAATCCATTTGCCGATCGCCCAACCGCCGAGGCGCGCATGTGGACGTTTGTGACGCGTCGATCGATCCGATGGCAAGCCGGGACGACGACGGTTAGACTGACGACCAGCCCAAATGTCGACTGTTGACAATCTGGCTTCCCGCCTCTCCCGCCAACTTCAGGATTGCGTTCGCATGAAACGAAACGCCTTGAACATCGTCTACGCCACGATCACCTGTCTTCTCGTTTCGCTGGCGATGACCAACTCCGCCCTCGCGATCAACCGAGTTGAATACCAAGAAGGTGCCATTGCAGGTCGGCAGTGGGAGGTCTTGGACATTGCGTTTGCAGCGGCAACCGACCCACAGCAAGCCGGCGAAATCGAGATCGCTGCCGACTTCACCGGCCCGGACGGAACCGCGTTTTCGGTCGACGGCTTCGACGACGGCGACGGCCGATTCGTTATCCGGTTCACACCGAACAAGCCCGGATCGTGGACGTTCAGCGTCCGATCGTCGGTCGCCGCTCTGGACGGCAAGCAAGGCAGCCTGTCGGTCCAAGCGGCCGGACAGGATCGAAAGGGCGGCGTCGTGATCGCGAAAGAATCGCCGACGCGGTTCGAATATGAAAATGGTGAACGCTATTACCCGATCGCGTTTGAATGTGATTGGCTGTTCGCGCTCGATGCGGAAAACCCGGATGACATTCCGCAAACACGGCGATTCGTCGACACGCTGGCGGAAAACGGTTTCAACCAAGTCGTCATGAACGTCTTTGCCTACGACGTCAACTGGCCGAAAGATGATCGGCTGGACAAAGCGTTTGATTACGGCAGCCCCAACGTCTATCCCTTCGGTGGCCACAACGAAAATCCCGACCATTCGCGTTTGAATATCGAATACTTTCAGCGTCTGGATCGTGTTATCGATTACTTGGACCAAAAGGGAATCGTTGCTCACCTGATGATTTACGTTTGGAACAAGAACGTGAACTGGCCGGAGGCTGATTCACAGGCGGACAACCGCTACTTCGATTATGTCGTGCGACGATACCAAGCGTTTCCCAACATGGTGTGGGACATTTCCAAAGAAGCGTTGGGCTATGGGCACAACGACGTTCATTACATCAGCCATCGGATCGACCGTTTACGAAAGGCCGACGCTTACAGTCGCTTGGTGACCGTCCATGACTATGGGTATTGTCGCCGTTTCCCCGAAAAGGTTGACTTCGTCAGCGTCCAGCTTTGGCTGTCCGAACTGTACAGCGTGATGCGTGATGTCGTTAAGAACATTCCCGGCAAACCGATCTTGAATATCGAACACGGTGGGTACGAACGGGGCCCCTACGTGGTCTTTACCGGCAATTACACGTCACCAGAAGTCTGCTTGGAACGTGCCTATCAATGCATTTTCGCTGGTACGTTTCCGACCCATTACTGGCAAGGCGCGGCGTGGAATGTGATCATTCCCGACATCGACCAACTGCCGGCCGATGAACAGCCTCGTTTGGATTACTATCGGCACATGCGGTCGTTTGTGGATCGATATCGCGTGGACGAATTGGTGGCGGGCGATCGCAAAGCAAACGCAGGGTTCTGCTTGCACGACAACGCCGACACGTTGATCTATTACATTCCGAAAGAATGTGATTTCATCGGCATCCGTCTGCCTTCGGAACGTCGCGGCGAATCCATGACTGCGACTTGGTTCGATCCATACACCGGCGAGTATTCCAAACCGGAAAACCACAAAATCACCCAGTGGCCCTCTCTGAAGGTCCCAGCGGGTGACGGGTTTCGAATCTTGGTGTTGAACTTGGACGCACCGTAGTGATTCGGGACGTTTGCAAGTTGCATTGTTTCGCGTGGCAGCGTCGCTGTCCGCGTGATCAACACGTCGTGTGGCCTGGGGAACACGGCGACAACGTGGAATCTATACTGGGCGTTTGACAGACCGTTTGGTCTGCTGGGCCATGGGTCCGGCCGGCACGCTTGCTGGTGCCACCGGTCGTCCGTCGGTTAGTCGACGCCTGGCCCGTGCTTCGATTCCCTTCCCAGTATCCCCACCTGCAATGCACCTTCATTCTGCCCGATCGGGCCAACCCTATCGCCAAACCGCGGCGTTTCGCACCAGTGTTCTCTGCGTCGCTGCGTTGGCGTTGGTGACGATGCCCCGCGTGTCCGCATCGACTGCGTCCGACGAAGACGGCGCGAAGCGTCCCAATTTCCTGTTCATCATCGTGGACGATCAGTCGCCGTTTGACCTAAAGGTGTACAACCCAGAATCCACGCTTCAAACGCCCAACATTGATCGCTTGGTATCCGAAGGGATGACATTCGATACCGCCTATCACATGGGATCGTGGAGCGGCGCGGTGTGCACGCCGTCGCGACACATGGTGATGTCGGGACGAACCGTTTGGCACCTGCCTCAGAAAGCCAAGCGAGGCCGAAAGCCGCTGACAACCGCCCCCAAGGACTTGGCCGATCACACGATGGCGGCGGTCTTCAACGACGCGGGCTATGACACGATGCGTACCTGCAAACGCGGCAACAGCTATGAAGCAGCCAATGCCAAGTTCACCGTTCGTCACGATGCCAACAAACGTGGCGGCACTGACGAAACGGGCAGTCGCTGGCACGGCGACCGTGTGATGGATTACTTGACCGAACGAGACCAGCAGGCCGACACCGATCCATTTCTGATCTACTTCGGGTTTTCCCACCCGCACGACACCCGCGACGGCGTTCCAGACCTGTTGGAAAAATACGGTGCGACCAACCACACCGACAAGAACCGGTTGCCCTCAGCCAACCCCAAGCAGCCCGAACTGCCGGCGAACTACTTGCCCGGCCACCCGTTCGACAATTCGCATATGAATGTGCGTGACGAAGTTTCCGTCAGCGGTGTTTGGAAGAATCGTGACGAGCGCACGATTCGAAACGAACTGGGGCGTGAATACGCGTGCAGTGAAAACATTGACCGACAAATCGGTCGCGTCCTGGACCAGTTGGAAACCATGGGCGAACTGGACAACACGTACGTCTTCTACACATCCGATCACGGAATCGCGATTGGGCGTCACGGTCTGCAAGGCAAACAGAATTTGTACGAACACACCTGGCGTGTTCCCATGATCGTGCGTGGCCCGGGCATCGAAGCCGGCTCACGCGTGACGGGCAATGTGTACCTGATGGATGTCCTGGCCACCCTTTGTGACTTGGCCAAAATCGACGCGCCGCCGACCAATGAAGGCAACAGCTTTGGTCCGATCCTGCGTGGCGAGTCATCAGAAGTTCGCGACGTCTTGTTCGGCGTCTATTGCGGAGGAACCAAGCCAGGCATGCGGTGTGTGCGTCGCGGTGATTGGAAGCTGATCAAGTACGAGTCGATCGATTCGGGTGCTCGCGAAACCCAGCTTTTCAATCTGGCCGAAAATCCACATGAATTTCTGCAAGAGCATCATGCATCCGACGTAGTGGCGTTGACGGGCCAGCAACCCGGCAAGAACCAGATCAACTTGGCTGATTCGGCCGAGTACGCCGACCAATTGGCAACAATGGAAGCATTGTTGCTGTCGGAAATGAAACGTCACGATGACCCGTTCCGATTTTGGGATCAGCCCAAATCATCTGCGGCAAAGTGACTTCGTCGCAGGTGTGTTTTGTTGGCCACGCCGGCCGACAAAACCGTTTCTAATAACGCCTGTTTGAACGTTATTCAGATCCTGATGCACAATGACTTCGCACTTTGGATTGGCGAAGTGCATCCGGATTGTGATTTCCAGTGTCCTTCAACCCGATTAATTTCACGATGCGATTATCGTTTCGCTTGACTTGCCTGCTATCCATCATCTGGGCCGCCTCTTGGCTTTCTTCCGGCGTGTCCAATGGCGAATCACCCTGGACCTTGCGCTACGATGAACCCGCCAAATCTTGGAATGATGCGTTGCCGGTCGGCAATGGCAGCATGGGTGGGATGGTTTTCGGTGGCGTCACGCATGATCGTGTCCAGTTCAATCATGACACGCTGTGGGCGGGTCGCCCGCGATCGTATGCGCACGCGGACGCCGTGCAGTATTTGTCGGAAATCCGACAATTGCTGTTCGATGGAAAACAGGCTGAAGCCGAAAAGCTGGCATCGGCCCATTTCATGTCACAACCGTTGCGGCAAGCCCCCTACCAACCATTCGGGGATCTGGAACTTCATTTCGCCGACCATACCGCGGTTGAAAACTACGAACGGACTTTGGACTTGGATGCCGCGGTCGCACAGACCACGTATGAAGCCGACGGTGTACGTTTCACTCGAACCGTATTCGCCAGTCATCCGGATGGTGTGATCGTGGTACATCTGGCGGCCGATCAACCGGGTGCGATCAGCTGTTCCGCCCAACTGTCGACACCGCATCAAAGCGATGCCAAAGTCGCGAGACTGGATGATCACACGTTGCGCATGACAGGCAAGGTGGACGAGGTCGATTACAAGCAAGTGGTCTTCGAAGGTGCCGTCCGATTCGAAGCCCAACTTCGCGTGGCCATCAATGGCGGGACCGTCGACGTATCGGACACTGAGATTCAGGTTCAGTCCGCCGACGAAGTCACCTTTTGTCTAGCCGCCGCAACGACTTATCAGGACTATCAATCGTTGACCGCAGATCCGAACGCGATCTGTCACGACAGACTGAATGCGATTGCCGACAAGCCGTATGCGTCCTTATTGGTCGATCACCAGCGGGACCATCGCAAGCTGTTCCGTCGTGTCGATTTGGACCTGGGTGGCGGCCAGTCGCGTTCAATGACCACCGATAAGCGTTTGGAAGCGTATCAAGATGAACCTGACGCGGATTTCATCGGACTGTTGTTTCAGTATGGACGTTATCTGTTGATCGCTTCGTCGCGTGATGGTGGCCAACCGGCGAACCTTCAAGGCTTGTGGAACGAAAGCAAGACGCCGGCCTGGGAATCGAAATACACCATCAACATCAACACCGAGATGAACTATTGGCTGGCAGAACTGACGGGTCTATCCGAATGCCATGATCCGCTGTTCCACATGCTGGACGATTTGACAGAAACCGGTCGCGAAGTGGCCCGCGAACACTATGGGGCCAACGGTTGGGTCACCCATCACAACACCGATGCGTGGCGAGGCGCGGCACCGATCAATGCGTCCAACCATGGCATTTGGCCGACCGGCGGCGCATGGCTCAGCACACACCTTTGGGATCGATACCAGTTCACCATGGACAAAGATTTCCTGCGCGAACGTGCATACCCGATCATGAAAGGATCGTCGCAGTTTTTTCTGGACACTCTGGTTCCCGATCCCGTATTTGACAAAGACTGGTTGATCAGTGGCCCTAGCAATTCTCCCGAACGAGGTGGCTTGGTCATGGCGCCGACGATGGACCATCAAATCATCCGCCATCTGTTGAATGCCACCGCGGAAGCAGCAGACATTCTGAATGTCGATGCCGACTTTGCCGATCAACTTCGATCCACCAGTCAGCGCATTGCTCCCAACCAAGTCGGCGTGGAGGGTCAGTTGAAAGAATGGCTGTACACCGAAGACCCACGCACCACGCATCGGCACGTGTCCCATTTATGGGGACTGCATCCGGGATCACAAATCACTCCTGAAACCCCCGAGCTTTTTGCAGCATGTAAGAAAACCCTTGAGTTTCGCGGCGACGCCGGCACGGGCTGGTCGCGTGCCTGGAAGGTCAACTTCTGGGCGCGTTTGCGAGACGGGGATCACATGAACACAATCTTGCACGGTTTTTGCAAGAAAGGCGGCGGCGGTTTTTACAACAACCTTTTTGATTCTCACCCGCCGTTCCAAATCGATGGTAATTTTGGCCTGACCTCGGGGGTCGCCGAGGCGCTGGTCCAGTCACACCGTCGCAATGCCGACGGCGACTATATCATCGACCTGTTGCCCGCGCTGCCCAGTGCATGGCCCGACGGTTCGGTGTCCGGCTTGCGGGCCCGCGGCGGATTCGAAGTATCGATTCGCTGGAAAGATGGGCAGTTGAAAGAAGCGTCGATTCGGTCACTTCACGGCGGTCCGCTGGTGATACAGACGCCCGATGGTTTGAAAAAAATGGAATCAGAAACGACACCGAGCGAAGTCTACGTCGTACGCTAGTCACCGCGAACGAGGCCATTCCCAACGGTGTTACGCAAACCGGAAGATTCAGCATTCGGATTGCCGGACGAATCTGGTTTCCGGACGAAGGAGTGGACCATCGATCGAGCCCCCACAATCATTCCCGCCGCAGGTACAACGTGATGCGATTCATTGCCGGACTTTGTTGTCTATCGATCATGGCTGGCATCGGCGGCAACGCGATGGCGGCGACCACGGACCGTCCGAATGTTTTGATCATCTATTTCGACGACATGGGCTGGGGGGACATGGGTGCAAACCAGCCCACCGATCATCCGATCCCTGCGGATTCCAAGTATTTGGATCCCTCTATCCCCACGTTGACGCCGAATCTGGATCAATTCGCCAAACAATCGATGCGGTTCACCAACGGGCATTCCGCCGATGGCGTGTGCACACCGTCCCGGTATGCCCTGATGACGGGGCGATACTGTTGGCGAACACGACTGAAGAAGGGGGTCAACGGTGGTTACACGCCCACATTGATGGAACCGGATCGCTTGACGATCGGAAAGATGTTCCAAAGTCGCGGCTATTCAACCGCGATGGTGGGCAAGTGGCACATCGGCATGCAGTTCCATGATTCCGCCAATCGACCTGTGAAGGGCAACTTGGGGAACCGATCGGATGTGTTGGAGAAGAACCTGATCGACTTTTCCAAACCGGTCACCGACACACCGATCCACAATGCGGGATTCGATGTCTTTTTCGGAACACCAGCATCGTTGGACATGCCGCCCTATGTTTGGCTGCAATCCGACGGCGACGTGGTCCGAGTGATGTCCCAAGGTGGCGTCGTTCGTGACGGCGAAGTGGACTTTTCCAAAGCACGTCCGGCCACCAATGACGACCTTGTGGAACGACAGAATTTCCGCAAATCCGTGGGCATTTCGACGAGGGCCGGTGTGCATGACCCGACTTTTGATCTGCGAGATTACCTGCAAGTGCAGGCCCAAAAAGTGAGCAACCTGATTCACCGGTTCGACGACGAATCTGAGCCTTTTTTCATTTACGTCCCCATGCCTGCGCCTCACACGCCGCATGCGGTGCAGGATCAATTTGTCGGTTCGGCGGGATGGACTTATGGCGACTATGTGGTCCAAACGGACCATTACACCGGAGTGATCTTGGATGCGTTGGGCGACCCGTCGGACGACAACAGCGTTGCCGCGAACACGGTTGTGTTCATTTCCAGCGACAATGGCCCAGAAAATGGCGCCTATCACACCAGTCTGGAAGTCGACCACGACGCCAATGGCCCGTACGCCGGCCGGAAACGTGACAACTATGAAGGCGGCACCCGAGTCCCGTTTCTGGTCCGTTGGCCCGGTGTGGTGCAGCCGGGATCGGTGACCGATCACCTGTGTTGGCAAGGTGATTTCATGGCGACCATGGCGGATCACTTGGATATCCCGTTGGGCCCCGACGATGCCCCGGATGCGGAAAGCTTTTTGCCGGTGTTGAAGGGCCAATCGATGCCCACGCAACGGCGTCCTGCGATCATCCAGCACTCCAGTCGTGGACAGTTTGCGATCGTCGATCAATCCGGTGACTGGAAACTGCTGGACGGGACCGGGGGCGGCGGAAACGGCACCACCTGTGATGCCGACAACCAGGAAACGTTGCGGGCGGGCAAGATTCGCGAAACGCCGCGACAACTGTTTCATTTGTCGGTCGATCCAGGCGAACGAAAAAATCTGCTTGACGATCCCGATCAAGCGGCCACCGACAAGGAATCCGAGTTGTACGAATTGCTGAATCAAATTCGTGGCGATCAAGAATTCGGAGCCGATGGTAATAGCCAAGTCCCACGTCCGAATTGATTCACCGATCGGCTGTCAAGATTGGCCTTGATCGTCCGTCGCCGTCTCCAGTGATGCATATGCAAAGTAAAATTTTTCGTCGGTTGTTTCGCTGGCTGGTGGTCCAGATTTTGGTCCCAGTCAGTCTCGTATCATTCGCGATGGGTCAAAGTCCAAACAACAAGGCTGAACGACCGAATGTTTTGTTCATCGTGGCCGACGACTTGAATTGCATGATCAGGCCGTATGGTGACAAGACTGCGGTCACACCGAATCTGACGTCCTTGGCCGATCGCGGAATCGTTTTCCAAAACGCCTATTGCCAACAGGCTGTTTGTAATCCGTCCCGGTCGTCGTTCCTGACCGGGTTGCGGCCGGATA
Source organism: Crateriforma spongiae (assembly GCF_012290005.1). NCBI lineage: Bacteria > Pseudomonadati > Planctomycetota > Planctomycetia > Pirellulales > Pirellulaceae > Crateriforma > Crateriforma spongiae. Next base: position 1,460 of record NZ_JAAXMS010000013.1, on the reverse strand, counting down.
CCGTTGGCGTGGACGACTTGCGCAAAGGATTTCGTGACACAGCACCTGGCGGCGAATCACTGGTCACGTTGCCGCAGCATTTCAAGAATCATGGGTACTTTTGCCAAGACATTGGAAAGATCTTCCACAACATGGGCGACACGCAAGATCGCCGATCTTGGTCGATCGATGAAGTGCTTCACACGGGGACGCACGCGGCCGACACCGTGTACACCAACACGGCACCTGTCCTACGCAAAGAACGTTACCGCAAAGCACCGGTCACCGAGTCGTTAACCGTTCCGGATCTCGCCTATCGCGACGGGCAGATCGCGAACTTGGCCGCGGCGATGCTGCGTGAGTATCCGCAAAATGGCCAGCCGTTTTTCCTGGCGGTTGGGTTTTGGCGTCCGCATTTGCCCTTCGTGGCCCCCAAAAAGTATTGGGATCTTTATGATCCGCAAGCGATCCCGTTGCCCCAGCCTTTGTCTGCGCCGGCGGAGGCGCCCGACATCGCGATGCATGATTCCCGCGAAGTCCGAGGCTATGACGGCCCGGCGTCACAGGATCCGTTCACTCCAGATTCCCTGCGCCAACTTCGTCACGGCTATTACGCGTCGATTAGTTTTCTGGACGCTCAGATCGGCGAGATCCTGCGCGGCTTACGTGACGGCGGTCACCTGAACAACACCATCGTCGTCTTCACGTCCGACCACGGATTTCATGTGGGCGAAAAATCGCTGATCGGAAAGACCAGCAACTTTGAACTGGATGCTCGAGTTCCGTTGATCATTGCGGACCCGAGGCAGCCCGACGCGCACGGCCGATCGACCCGATCGCTGACCGAATTGGTCGATCTTTATCCCACGCTGGCATCCTTGGCCGGCATCCACGGTGACTTGTCGGACACCCTGCAAGGCGTCGACGTTTCCGCCGTCATCGAATCACCTGATCGGAGTGTCAAAGACGCAGCCTTCACTCAGCATCAGCATCCGTTCTACGGCGCACCATCGAATTGGCGGGCGTGGGGACGTTCGGTCCGTACGGCGGACTGGCGTTATACCGAATGGCGTTCCATTGACGACGGATCCCTTGTTCACCGTGAACTTTATGATCACGCCGGCGACCCGACCGAATCGGTAAATGTCGTTGCCCGCCATCGCGTTGTCGCAGACGAGCACGCCAAGCGTTTGCAAAAGCACTTTGGGCTTTCGTCGTCACCATCACGGCCGGACGGCGGGCATCACGATTGAATCCCCTACGAACGTCTTCACAGCAGTTGCCCCACCTGCTGTGAAGACGCGTTTGTGGAGAATGGATCACCAGTCGCGTTATCGAAACTAACGCGGTCTTAGATTTCCGTCAGGATTTCCGAATACGGAAGACGCGACTTTGGCAAATCGGCGTTGTAGTCTTTCTCGGCGTCGTGATACCCCAGCGTCACGACCACCAAGCTTGTGAATCCTTTCTCGCGCAGTCCC
>NZ_JAAXMS010000012.1 GCF_012290005.1 Crateriforma spongiae | reverse complement strand
GGGCCTGGAGTTCCGGTGCGTGATCATTGCAGGACTATCTGATGGAGTCTTCCCGACGAAATATCGAGGCCGTGCAGACGATAAGCGAGCCCAACAACAGCATATCGCTGCGGAACAAAATCTGCTGTATGTCGCAGGGTCGCGCGCCAGAGACCAACTGTATGTGAGCACTATTGGCGGTTTCGCAGAGTCTGAATATCTGACCACCTCAACGGATTGATTGTCGTGCCGTCAATGAGGCAGCGATCAATGGCTTAAAGTCCACCGAAGCCTGCCGACCGAACTTGCTTTGGAGATGCTCAGCCACCACCTTCAAGACTTTCCTGCAACAACGCACGTACTTCGGGAGTCCATTAGTTATCTCGTTCAAACCTGAATATCACGAGAATCAATCAAGATCATGAAAGCCGACGCTCAACCGCTCAGCGACATTTTGTCGAACAATATTCAGTACCTTATCCCGTTTTTCCAGCGATCGTATTCCTGGGAACGGGACAATTGGGATCGTCTGGGCGATGACATTCAGTCGCTGCTTGTAGAGGATTTGTCGAAGAAGCACTTTCTTGGACCGCTGGTTTGTTCGCTTCAGTCAGCATTGCCCGGAAAGGTCTCTCAATATCAGTTGATTGATGGCCAGCAGCGACTCACGACCTTGTCTGTCCTACTCGTCGCGCTTCGTGACGAGGCGAAGAGAGTTGGAGATGCGAAACTAGCGGCTCAGATCGAGCGCCACTATTTGATCAACGAGTTCGAGGAGAAATTAGATCGCTACAAATTGCTGCCGCGGACCGGTGATCGCGAACTGTTCTCGGCGTTGGTGGATCGCAAAAGGGCAGATGACCCGAACTCACGGCTTACCGCCGCACATGACTTCTTCATGAAGTTTATTCGGACTCACGCCCACAACGACGACCAATATCTTCGAAAGCTTTTTGACACGATTGTTGGCCGTCTTTTTCTCGTTGCGATCACGCTGGAAAAGGAGGATCCCTACGAAATCTTTGAAAGCCTGAACTCAACCGGGCTGCCACTCTTGGAATCGGATCTTATCCGGAACTTCCTCTTCATGCAGATTCCGCTGGAGGAGCAAGGAGATTTTCAGAACGAACACTGGGCCCCGTTCGAGGCAGAGTTCGAACCGGCCGCTGGTGAATCAACGATTGCCCCGACGGCGTTCTACCGCGACTTCCTGATGCGCGGTGGCGAATACTCTAAAGCCAAAGAAACCTTCAGCGATTTCAAAAAATATTTCGAGGAACAGGATAGCTCGCCAACCGAGATGGTCGGGGAATTACGACGATTTGCTGGGCACGCCAAGTCGATCGTAAATTATGAGAAGGTGACGTCACCCAAAGTTGCCAAGGTGCTTCGACATTTTGTGTGGATGGAGGCGTCGACCGCGTATCCGGTCGTTTTGAATTTGCTGGAGCAGCGCCACCAAAAACAGCTTTCTGATGACGATTTTGTGAGCTGTATGTCTGACCTGAACAGCTTCATACTCAGGCGTTCAATCTGCGGAGAAAGTACGCGTGCCTACGGCCGATGGTTCTGTGAGTTAGCAGGGCAACTCACCGGCGCCGTTAATCAGAACATTCGTGCTTATCTGCTGCATCGCGGATGGCCGGATGATGAAACGTTCCAACGAAGTCTTGTTGACTTTCCCATCTACCGACGCGAGTTCAAAAAATGTCGGATCGTCCTTGAAATGCTCGAACGTGCTGACGGCCATAAAGAGGTGGTCGACCTAGAAAAAATTCAGATAGAGCATATAATGCCGCAGAAGTTACCGTCTGGGCCGGCCGGTAAGGAGTGGAGACAGATGCTCGGAGAGCGACCGAAGCGGACTCACGAGCGTTGGGTTCACACACTCGGAAATCTGACGTTGACCGGCTACAACCAAACACTAAGTAATCGAGCGTTCAGCGAGAAACGCAATGAATTGGTTGAAAGCAAACTATCGCTGAACAAGATCTTCGAAACGGCTGAAATGTGGGGCGAAGATCAGATCCGCGGGCGAGGACAGAGCTTGGCAGCGGAAGCTTGTGTGCTCTGGCCTCGACCGGAAAGCGATGTGAAGTACGTGCCTCCAGTTAAGTCGGGTGGGACGGAGAACAAAGGTAAACAACGTCGCACAGAATACTGGCGGCGTTTCGGCGAGGTTCTCGAAACCAGCGGAGTCAGCCTGCGTCCGGTGCGCAAGATTGAAGGCCGGATTTGTGATTTTTTCTTGCCAATGGCCGATGTCAATCTGGCGGCTAAATTGGTGACGAACAAAAAGCAGTTGACGATCGAGTTTCGTTTTGCACGACCGCGTGGAAAAAAGATTTTTGAAGGTTTGTTGGCTCACCGTGAAACAATCGACGCCGGGTTTGAGTTTCCGCCAGCATGGGACAATTGCAAGAAGCCGACAATCACGTTCACGAGGCCCGACGTTTCAATTCGCGACCAGTATGACTGGCTCGATCAACACAATTGGATGGTCCGAATCCTTGGTGATATCGAATCCGACTTGCTCGGTAGAATCCGTTCGCTACATGAAGCCGTTCAAGAGAAGTCTGAATCAAAACAAGCATTCATCGATTTCTGGATTGGATTTCATAAACTTTTGTTCGAAGAGAAAAGTCAGCTTCTTGCAACAACGCCTCTGCCGCAGCACTGGAACAATTTGGCGATTGGACGCTCGGGCGTATGGATCGAGACTTCGATCAGTCCGAGCAAGTCGTGCATGACTGTAATGCTGATCATGGGAACGAAGAAGTCCCCCATCTTCTTCCCACAACTCGCGGCCGATAAAGAGTCCATTGAGCAGGCTGTTGGCCAATCGCTGCACTGGAACAACTCACCAGATTTAAAGCAGTGGCGAATAGAGTTGACACAAACGGATGTTGATTTCTCTAATCGAGATAATTGGCCAGCTTACCAACGCTGGATGTTCGACAACCTGAACCTCTTCGATGTAGCGTTCCGCGAACGCATTCAAAATCTGAAAGTTGATGATGAATCGGATGAAGAGGAAGTTTGATTCGACTGTGTACAACGCTCAATTGTTCAGCTAATTGCAATCTTTGCTGGAGGTGTGTGACAAAGTCACGGAATTCTGGCTGGATTGTGTGACATAGCCGCTTGAGGCCTGTTGGGGGCTTCTCGTAACTGTCGTGTTCTTTTGAAACGTCGCCCGCCGCGGGCGGCGTCGAACATGACTTTGACGAGGGAGTCTCTCGCATGCAGAACTGGTGGGAAATTGCACCCGCCGATCCAAACGCTCCGCCGCTTGTTCGGGCGGTTGCGTACTATCGGCATTAAGCTCAGGGCATTTGCAGTACTGGTAACTCTATTCATTCAATCTGCATTAAGTCTCAACCGAACGAGCAAGTCGTTCAATTCCTGCCGGGCGGATGGAGCTTCGGGGAGGTTGGACTTCTCGTGTGCCGATTCCAATTCGGCGGTCAGTCGTTGGCACTCCCGCTCGTAGAACGCGAGATCCGTCGCATCGAGCGTCCCCTTCTCCGGACCATTTGACTCGCGGTCAACCAGTTCCTCAATGTAGCTCAGTCCTGCGGTCTCATTGAGCCGCAGGATGTTCGCTTCGACTTCGCCGGTTTGCATTAGATGGATGCCGGTCAGCAGCACACGGAAGACGTACAGCAACGGCTTGACTCGCGGCGGAGACTCCTTGCCGAACAGTTTCCACTGTGTCGCTGCGAAACCGAGGTAATGATGTGCGTGATGCTTGGTGATGCAACCTGCGGCGATGGACTTCAGTTCGTCGTGCTCGGGAGTGCTGTGCACAATCAGAGGCGAGAAGATTTGTTCGAGCACGTATCCGTTCCGCTTCAGCATCAACGTGAAGAATTTTGATGCGTCGTGCGTGACCAGGTCTATCTCCAGACCGTCGTAGATACCCTCTTTTTCGACCGTTTGGTCGCCCTCGTCGAGTCCGACAACGGTCTCCAGTGGCAGCAGATGGACGCCTCGCAAACCGAAATCCGAATCGGCTGACCGAAAACCGTAGAGGAGAGCACCGCTAATCGTTGCAAAAAGCAACGGATAGGGATGCGATTGAACGTGCTGGAGCAGTTTTTCGTTTGGCAGATTCATGGTAGTGGACGACGCGAGGAGTCCGGGATGTTGTTGTTTGTTGTGGGATGGGACGCGTCGCCTCGTCCACTACGGAAGTTGGTTTTGCATCGCTTGGCGTCGTGCGTCAATCAGGAACGCGTTGGCTCGGTCGTAGTCGGGTCGGTCGGGGAGTGCGGTTTGTTTGAAGGCGCATTCGAATTCGACTTGCAGTGCTTTCCGCCAGCGGTCGGCTTCGTCAAACGGCATCTCGCCCCGTTTGATCGTCAGTAGCCGATCGCGATGGTCGCCGACATCGACGGAAACGCAACCGTGCTGCAACACATGGGTTCCCGAAAGAAGCAACCGAATCAAGTGCATGACGTGCTTCCACTTCACGCGGCCTTGATTGCGGATGTCGGTTTGCATCTTCTTGAACTGCGATGCGACGTAGCCTGAGTAGGTTTGAAAGACCAGTTTGGACAAGAAAGCTTCGCGCATCGCGAGCAATTCGTCACCCAGCGGCGTGGTCCTTTCGACAATTGGCGAATAGAGACATTCGAGAACGTTCGGGTTCGCTTTCAGTGCGAGCACGATGAACTTCTGCAATTCCCAGTACACCTCCTGCGTTTTATCGTTCTCCAGTTGCTCGGGGACTCCATAGAGCGACCAATGCAGGTCGGCCGGTGGCAGGTAGATCCCGCGGCGGTCGGTGTCGGAAGCTTCATCTTCGAGTCCGTAGGCCCGTGAACCGATGACGCAACGAAAGATCACCCGTTCGTACAAACCGGAGCTGGCCAGCGACGCATCGGCGTCGCGGATGGTTTGACTTTTGAAATCCGCTAGCCGAACGAGTTGGTCATGATGGATCGGAGCTTCAAAGCCATCGCTGAATTTGACTCGATACGCGTGAGTCCGATCGACGGGCGCACGAACGATGACGCCAACCGCTCCGGCCGGGTGGGCGATCCGATCGTTCGCCGCCATGACGTCCTTCTGAGCGACCACTTGTGTGCCGGGGGAATAGATCAGCATGGGTTTCTTCTCGTAGTGGACGAGGCAACGAGTCCATGACTTGAGGGACTCGTCGCCTCGTCCACTACAAAAAGACTCTAGTCGAATAGGAGTTTTATCATTTGCCGCAGGTTCGCAGATGTCGCCCGTGGCCCGGGGCTGCGGTTAATTGAATGAAATCAGCAGCGTTTCCGCCTTTGGAGTGAATTCGTGACCAGTGACTTGAAGAACAAACGGATCGTCATCGCCGGCGGTAGCGGATTTCTTGGGCTTTCGATGGCGGAAGCGTTTTTGGCGGCTGGGGCTGAGGTCACGATTATTTCACGCTCGGTTCCGAAAGCGAAGGGAGATTGGAAGCACGTCGTCTGGGACGGGCGGTCGGTGCCGGTAGTGGACGACGCGATTAGTCCTGAGAGTACGGGGAATGGTGAGGGACTCGTCGCCTCGTCCACTACGTCTGGGACGGATTGGTTAGCCGCCATCGACGGTTGTGACGCGGTCGTTAACCTCGCCGGCCGAACGGTGAACTGCATCAAGACACCCGATCACTGCGATGAGATCTTGCGATCGCGGATTGAGTCGACTCAGGTGCTTGGGGCGGCGATGCGGAAGGTCGCGAGTCCACCGCCGGTTTGGGTGCAGATGAGCACGGCTCACATCTACGGTGATCCGCCGTCGGCCGTTTGCACCGAAGACTCGGCTTATGGGTTCGGACTGGCCCCGACGGTTGCCCGAGCGTGGGAGGCTGCGTTTGCTGAAAGCAAAATGCCGGATCAACGCGGAGTGGTGATGCGGACCAGTTTCGTCGTTGGACGCGATCGTGGAGCGGGCGGCGGAGCACTCGGGACGCTTGGCTTGATCGCTAAGCTAGGACTGGGCGGCAAGGTCGCCAGCGGTACGCAGGGCATGTCGTGGATTCATGAAGACGACATCAACGCAATCTTCGCCCGCGCGATCACCGACGAGACGATGTCGGGCGCCTACATTGTTTCGTCACCCAACCCGAAGTCGCAGGCTGATTTCATGCGGACGCTTCGCGAGGTGATTGGGATGCCGATCGGACTGCCTGCGTTCGAATGGATGGTCCGCATTGGGGCTCCGTTGTTCATGCGAACCGATCCGGAATTGGTGCTCTACGGTCGCTACGTGATTCCGCAGCGTTTGATGAAAGAAGGTTTTGAGTTTCAATTTGCCGATCTCGAACCTGCACTGAGGGACCTTTATGGAAAGTAGAACGGCAGGACCGATATCTGACAGAACGTGGCCGCTGCCAAGACAACCCTGGGTCATGCGAATGACGTGGTCGGAATTGCTGTTTGCTCACTGGGCTGTGGATCCCCAAGTGGTTGCGGCCCGATTGCCGGCGGGCGTCACGCTTGACACCCGAGATGGCAAAGCCTGGGTCGGGGTGGTTCCCTTCTTGATGTCGAACATCGCTCCGCGCTTCTGCCCGCCGATACCGGGCTTGAGTCGGTTCCTGGAATTGAACGTGCGAACTTATGTCACCGTCGACGGCAAACCGGGTGTTTGGTTTTTCTCACTGGATGCCGAAAGCCGAGTGGCGGTTCGTGTGGCTCGCGCGACGTTCAACCTGCCGTACATGGACGCGACCATGTCGATCGAACGAAACGATGATTCTGCCATCGACTATCGCAGTCGCCGGACTCATCGCGGGGAGCCGCCGGCAGAGTACGAGGCAAGCTACTGGGCCGCCGGCGAATTCAACAGAGCCGAGCCGGGATCGCTGGAACATTGGCTGACGGCGAGGTACTGCCTCTACAGTGCCAATCGTCGTGGTCGCATCTATCGCGGCGAAATTGATCATCCGCCCTGGTCGCTGGCACCGGCCACCTGCGACGAGAGGATCAACACGATGGGCGACGGGTTTGGTTTCAAGTTCGAAGGCGAGCCGCATCTGCTGCTCGCAAAGCCCATCGACGTGCGGGCCTGGGTCGTGCAAAAATGTGGGGATGGACGAACTGCTTAAAGACCGCCTCAGCCGCGATGGCTATTGTCTATTGCCGGGCGCGGTCGATCTGGAGACGACAGAACGGCTGCGATCCATCTGTGACCAGACCTTTACCGAAGACACCGAATCGGTTCGTGCTCGAGACCTTTCGAAGAGGGCGAGTCGCGGGCATGTTTATGCCGCTCGAAATTTGATCGAGACGATGCCCGAGGTTTCGACGGTGTGGCGGAACAAGCCGATATTGTCGTTCCTTCACGCGGAACTTGGGTCGGAGTTCGGGCTGGTTCGCGCGTTGTTCTTCGACAAACCACCTGAGCGAACTTGGAATCTGCCGTGGCACAAGGACACGTCGATTGCGGTTCGCGATAACCAGATCGTGTCGACGCACTTTTCACGACCGACAGTCAAAGCAGGCGTTCCGCACTTGATTGCTGCGGATGACGTCTTGCGGCAAATGCTGACGCTGCGAATCCATCTTGATGAAGTCACCGACGAGAACGCGCCTCTGCGGGTGATCCCTGGCTCGCATGTGTCCAGCGAATCCGAGGGCGTGGGCATTGAAGAAGCCGTGACGATCTATGCCAAACCCGGCGACGTGCTGGCCATGCGTCCGCTGATCAGCCACGCCAGCGGCTCGTCAGTCGAAGGAACGAAGCGTCACCGACGTATTCTGCATCTCGAGTTTGCAGCCTCAGAATCGTTGCCCGACGGAGTTCGTTGGCATGACTATGTCGCTGTCTCGTAGTGGACGACGCGAGGAGTCCTCGGAATGCCAATGCGCGGAGGGGACTCGTCGCCTCGTCCACTACGGGTTTAGTTGCTGCATTCCTCTTTGTCGTAGTCTGGACACGATCCGGTCAAACTGATTCCAGTAGTCGCTATCGAACGGTTTGAGTTCGGGATAACCCGGAACGAGACAACCGGAGTACGAATACGTCGCGTAGCCATCGGGTTCGACAATGGCCGCCCGCTCTGGATTGCGAGCGATGTAATTGCAAAGCTCTCGGAAGGCTTCTTCCCGTCGCTCTTCTTCCTTCAGCACATGGTCGTAGGCTTGGTCCTGCAGTCCGTAACCGATCAGTTCGAGCGATTCATGACAACGCAACCGAAAGTGCTTCATTGCGTTGAGCTGGTCGCAGCCGCTGAACAGTCCCATCCAAACCATGTGCATGTGGTCTGGCATGAGACAAAAGATGGGGGACGCTAAGCCGTACCGGAACATGGTGTGGGTGAGCAGTTCGCGAAAACGGTAGTAAAACACCGGTCGGAGCCAGCCTTGAAGCCGATCTCTCACCGTGACGGTCCAGTGAACGATGGCATCGCCTTGGTAGTTTTCTCGAGGCAGTCGTTTCAGGTGATCGCGTTTCATAAAGGTAGTGGATGACGCGAGGAATCCATTCGGGTTTGAGAATGTGGATGTGGAAGGACTCGTCGCCTCGTCCACTACGGTTTGACGCTGTCGATTTTATCCTGCATCGTTTGATCACGGTCGGTCCGCGTCCCTGCCTTAATTGTCGTCGTGATTCGCGGAGCTCCCATTTCGTGAACTCGCTCGTGGCATCGTTTGATCGCCGCGAACACATCGTCCCATTCGCCTTCGATGTTCGTTCCGTAGGCGTGCATTTGATGATTCAGCCCAGCGTCGTCGAGGACTTTCTGACATTCGGCCACTTACTGGCTGACGGAGACGCCGACACCGAGCGGGACGACGCAGAGATCAACGATGACTTTCACGATTGCTAGTCGATTTGGTGGCTATCGCGGTCTGAAACACTTGCTTCATTTGAGAAACAAGGGTGTCGATCAGTCGGGTGAGATTGCCCAGATGGTGTACCAGTATTTCGCATGGAAACGTTATTGCGAACCCAGTTGGTCGAGGATCTCAGCGGCGAGACCGGACAACGCTAGTCGAAGCTCCGCGATCTCAGACATCGCTGTTGATGTAGGCCCGAGCTACGAACGCGTCATACCGCTCGCCAACAATGGCTTCGCCAAAGTAAAGCACCCTTACTCAAAGCCTTCGGTGTCGTAGCGGATCGGGCAAGACTTTTGCAGAACGATCAGATTGCCGATCGGCGAATACCTGTGCAACTTATTTGCGGACGATTCCTTGGGTAGAATGCATCCATGAGCAACAACAGCCCCAAATCTGAATCGAAATCGACGCCGGAGGCGTGCCCGACGACCGATCCCGCGTGTCCCGTTTGTGGCGGCCGGCTGGTCGACATTCGTGGCAAGCTGCAATGCACGCGGTGTCATCGGATCTGCGAGACGTGCTGCGAAGGCAACCGAAGTTAGAAGAGTGAAGGGTGAAGAGTGAAGAAATCTTGGAATTCGAGGCGACAGGTAGGGCTTAGCCGTTAAAGACCTATCGCTGATCCGGACCGACGTGTGTCTTGAAGCGTGAGTAACACGGTTTGTTTGTAGTGGACGAGGCGACGAGTCCCGGTAGAAAGGGATTCGTCGCCTCATCCACTACCGTGGGCGGACGAAGTTACTTGTTCGCTCGGAAGCTGGTGGCGAAAGGGATTGATGCGGTCAACTATCACGCCAGCATTTTGGGCTGGTGCCATGCCGGCTTGCCACTTGAAACGCCCGATGGAGAGTCGACCAACGCCGTGCATCCCTACTGGCGGATCTTTCGTGTTCCGGATCAGTACGACGTGAAATTAATGGCGATGAACAAACAGGAAAATAGACCGCATGGATGAACCGATTTACTTGAATCACGCTGGGACGAGCTGGCCAACGCCAGCTCCCGTGACTGATGCAGTGACGGATGCGATGCGGTCTCATCCGTGTGAATGGCCGGAGCGATTTGAGAGAGCTCATGCGGCGGTGTGTCGGTTCTTTGGTGTGGCCGATCCGGAGCAATTGCTGCTGACGCCGGGCTGCACGTCATCCCTTGCGACGGCGATCGTGAACATAGACTTGCTACCAGGAAAGCGAGTTCTGACCAGCCATTGGGAGCACCATGCGGTCGATGGACCGTTGCAAAAGCTGAGCGAGAAGGGGATCGAGGTCGAGCGGATTGCAGCCGGCCACGATCGGCCGGTGGACTTGGGTGCGTTTGAGAAAAACCTTGCAAGACGCGACGTCGGGCTGGTTGCGGTGACGGCCGCCTGCAACGTGACAGGAGACTTGTTGCCTATCGAGCGGATGACTGAACTGTCACATCAGTACGATGCGATGGTGTTGATTGATGCCGCTCAGATTGTTGGATGGGTGGATCTGGCTTTGGATCAGTTGGGCGCTGACTTGGTGGCCTTCGGTGGGCACAAAGGTTTGCAAGCTCCATGGGGCATTGGCGGTTTGTACGTCGCAGCAAGCGCAATCATGAAATGCCCGACCGCTCAGTGTGCGATTCCGGACCGCAATGCCGATGATTCAGGCCGACCGATGGGAAACCGACTGGTGGGAAATCGGCCGGGGTATTGCGACGTGGGATCGGTCGACCAATTTTCGCTCGCCGGATTGGAAGCGTCCATTAATCGACTTGGTGAGACGACTCGAACGCATGACTTGGAAATCGCCCGCGGGCAGGCGAGTCGTTTGCGAGAAACGTTGTCTCGCAGCTCGCGAGTGACTTTGTTTGGATCAGCTGATCCGGATAGCCGTCTTCCGACGATCGCGTTTTCGGTCGAGGGAGAAACGAGTGGCGAGTCAGCCAATCGGCTTCGGCGGCACGGATTAATCGTCGGCAGTGGGTTGCAGTGTTCGCCGGTGTCCCACGAAGCGTTGGGCACGGCCGAGACCGGCTTGGTGAGAATTTCCGTCGGCGTTCGGCAACCTGAACACGAGATCAAAATCGCCACCGAGCGACTGGCTCGGTTTGCCGAGTGATCGGCCCAGCCCAGATCGGTCTCGCGTTGTCGCCCCCGAGCCCAGCGGCACCAAAATCGGGTTATGAAGTCGGTGTGGCCCAAATCTCTCATCACCCAGAGACGATTTCACACCGAAGATTGCGGGTTATTCGCGGCAACAAGTGTTTTCTCATAACCCACCGCCAGAGACTCGCCCGCCGGTTTGAAAAGCGTCCGTCTCTCTCACAAAATTTATCGGGACATATGGAATCGGAATTGATGGCGTCCCAAAGAAATTGCAATTTGGTGATCGACCGCGTGGCAAAGCACGCTTTTTACCGAGCCGATTAGCACTTAGAAAAGTGGGAAAAACATGTGCAACGGAATCTCTACTTATCCGACGTTTACACCGCAGAGACAAGTGTTTTTGAAGACGCGAATTACCTTGTCTCTTTTGGTACACCCCGTGCCACAATCCGAACGGCCTGTTGACCACTCAACTTCTCTGCGAATCAAATCGGTTCGCAGACCCAGATGTGAACGAAAGGTCGGCGTGTGCTCCACGCCGACCTTTCTTCGTTTTCCCCCAGTATTTTGCGGGGTGAACGAGATTGCGATCGCCTTTTGCCTTTCTTCGATTCTCCGGCCGAGAAGATAACCCGGCGACATCCGGGTTATGGGATTGAGGCGTTTTGGGCCGTTTTCTTGACTTCTTCGTTTCTTGCGCGTTCTGGGTTAACGAACGTCGGGACCTCTGGGGTCGGTCCGGATTCGAAACGCGTTTGACCCCGCAAAACGCTGTGTTTTCGACGAGTTCGCAAATGAGGGGGTGGCAGTCCGCCCAGTTCCCGAAATTTTCTCGGCAGAGAATCAGAGAAAAGCTGGGTAATGTGACATGACCTCCATTCCGCCCTACACGTCCGCCGAAGTCGAAGCGATTCAGCTGGAGCTGTTTCGGCGAATGACGCCGGCCGAGCGACTCGCGAAGATGTGCAGTCTCACCGCAATCATTCGCAGAATGGCGTTTGATGCCATCCGGCGAACGCATCCAGATCTCGACGAAGCCGGAGTCCGGCTGAAGTTCATCGAGACGACGTACGGAAAAGAACTCGCGGATGCGGTTCGCGATCAACCGCGGTAGCGCGAATCGACGTAAGTCACTCGCACAACCGCTCCACCTCGGGCTACATCAGGTAACGCAGCGTGTCGTACGCTGCCTTTTCTTTGTCTGGATAGTCCACCGGCTCGGCTAGTTCGTGAAAGCCGAACATCGTTTTGACGCGATGCGTCAACAGTGCTCGATCGTAGGGAACATCACCCGAGGTCCAGTAGGCCGGGTTGTTCGGGGTGAAGTTCGACACCTGTAGTGGGCCTTTCTCGTCGGCCACGTTGGGTAGGCTTCTCCACAGACGCAGGTGTTGGCGATGAGAGCGTACCGCACGCGATGCTAGCTCGTCGTAGCCACAGTCATCGAGATCGGCGATCGCAGCGGCATGGTTAATGATATGGACCAAGCCGCCATAGCCGACGCGATGGACGGATGGATCTTGGCCGATGGCTTCATCGAGCACCGCACTGGCCATCGCGGGGATGTCGTCGTACATCGGAGCGTTGTCGTTCTCTGCAAGCTGGATTTTGTGTCCATGGATACGACCTTTCTGCTTACCGTAGTAGCCACTTCCAGGTGTCTGGCCTTCAAAAAGCGTCATCAGCTTTCGGATCCCGTCGATGATCGCCGGGGTCGCGTACTCAGGATGTTCCTTCAACGCTCGGATCGCGAAGGAAGCAAAGATGACGTTGTGACCCGATTGACGAGGCTGGTCGATGCTCTTCTCGAGTGCCTCAGCGATGCCGTCGATCAGCGTTTCATCGGCCGATTGTTTTGGGAGCGGCTCGAAAAGTTCCGCATCCGTGAGCTTTGCTTTTCGAGACATTCGTTTGCCAAACACGGACTCGCCTCGCATCACGCGCCGCAGATCATCTCGAATGCCCTCCTCGACTTGCGGTCCCAAATTCGGATGCTGCCCCATGACGTAGTAACCCGCGATGAGCGATGCCCCCAGATGACCCGCCATCGAACTCAGGTGATGGGCACGTGCGAGAGCGTTAAGCCCCCACTCGAGATACCTTCGGCCGTCCGTGTCCGCTTCTTCGTCGGCTAAGTCGTCTGCAAATGTCGTCGGAAGCAAGGTGCCTACGATCGCACCGCCGGCTGAAACGCTCGCAGTCAGCGATAAAAATCTTCGACGTCTCATTCACAATTCCAAACAGGGTGATCGGTTCGTCCGGTTCATCTCAGAGCGAAACCATGCTCAATCATAGTGCCAACGCGGTTTGCAGATAACATCAAGGACACAACGAGACCAGGAATCTCGCCGTTCGTATGCCATGGAGTTGGAGCAGATCTGTTTGGTCTGGGGGCCAATTCTGCGACCCGTATCAGGCATGGTGCCAATGCGGACGAACGACGGATGGTCGGATGGTTGCTTTGATCATTCAATCGCGACTTGCCAACTCAAAGTTCTCGCTTTCCAGATCGGCGATGTAGCGTTCCATCATCGCGATTTCTTTCTTCTGCGTTTCGATGATCTCGTCGGCCAGCTCTCGGACTCGGGGATCACTGATTTCCGCTCGTTCGCTCGTGAGGATTGCGATGGAATGATGCGGGATCATGGCTTTCATCCACGAGACGTCTTGAACCGTTTGTTGGCTGCGGACCAGGTACAACGATCCAAGAAAGACGACGACGCTGGTCGCGAAGATGCCGATGTTTGCTTTCTTGTTGTCGTACATCTTCAGCATGAACGCCAGCATGATCATTGCCATCGTCGCACCCATCAAGAACGCCATGTAGAACCGCGTTTCGCTCCACCAGACATGGTCCCACGCGTAGGTGTTCATGTACATCAACCCGTACATAACCGTGGTCGACGTGGCGATCATGCCGGCAAAGAGCTTGTAGGACATGGGGGTCTCCTGAGTTGAAACGTGTTGCGTTGCAACCAGCACCTCGGTGCGAATACCGCGCCATTCGCCAGCTTCGTTCCGCGAAGGAGTTGGGGAGATAAGGAGTAAAACGGCACCCTGACTCCCCCTCTCCTTGTCTCAAAACGGACAGCCCACCGTGCGGTCGATTTGAGCAATGGTGCCGGCGAGGGTGGCTTTGAAGCGGGCGAGTTGGGTCTCGAACATTAGGAGCTCGCGGTAGGTTTCGATCAGCGTGAAAAAGTCCGTGCGTTCGCCTCGGTAGTCGGCGATGGCCAGTTTTAGGGTGTCTTCGGTGCGGGGGATGATGCGGTCTTCGTAGATATTTGTCTGCTCGACCAGCGAATCGGCTTGCACCAACAGACGTCGCAAACGTCCGTAGATCTCATCACGTTCGGCTTCGAGACGCTTCATCGAATTGCTGCGGCGGTGGGCGGCTTCGCGAACACCGGCTGCGATTTTGTCACGCCAGATCGGAAGCGTGGTGCCGAACGTGATGCTGAGATTGTCGTTGCCGTTGGCCACGGGGCTAATCACATCGTGGTTGTCGCTAACGATGCCCCAGTTCAATCCGACCATGAAGTCCGGGTACTGTTGCAAGCAAGCCAATCGTTCCTTTTGCCGGTCGCGAGCGATTTCGGCGGCTAGACCTCGCAGCGACGGATTGCACTGTTCGGCCTGGGCGATCAACGCGTCAAGTTGCATCGGAGCGTCGTCGACGTTCAGTTCGTCGGTGGCTTGTGGGATCAGGCCGACGGGTTGTTGCAACAAGGCGGCAAGATCGGCTTGTGCCATGCCCTGCATCTTTTGAAGCTGGATCAATTGGTCGGCCAAGCGATCCGCTTCCAACTGAGCTCGAAGCACATCCTGTTGGCTACCGCCGGCTTTGTAGCGTGCTTCGGCGACGGCGATCAGGTCGTTGATCAACTCTTCGGTTTCTTCGATGATTCGGATGGCTCGATTCGTGTACCAGACCTCGTAGTAGGCTAGCCGAACCGATTCAGTGATCTGGCGTTCGATGCGTTCGACTTCAGCCTGAGCCACTTGGGCCTCGCGGCTGACAATCGCACCTTGAGTTTCCAGTTTGTCCGGGAACGGGATGCCCTGCTGCAATGACATCTGGTTCGCGATGCGTCCACCAGCAGTCTGCAGTGCGTTGTCGTGCAGCGGCCAGAAAGTGTTGTTGAACGTCGGATCGGGCAGCGCCGTAACCTGCGGAATGCGATTCAGTTCCGCCGCGACGCGTTGCCGGGCAGCTTGCACGCTTGGATGCGCGGCTAGCGCTTGCTGAACGAAGTACTCGACGGGCTTTGTAGTGAGGAGTGATGAGTTAAGGGTGAAGAGTGAGGTTTCTGGGGCGATATTTTGCAGGCCATTAGTTTCGTCGTTGAGCAAGTCCCCCAACTCTTCATCATTATCTGAAGCCTTTTCGTCCTCGTCACTCTCCACTCCTGACTCCTCACTCCTTACTCCTGACTCCTCGCTCTCCACTCCCAACTCCAACTGCTGGGCAAAAGTCAGCATCGACGCGTCTTCTTCGCCGTAGCCGACGGTCCGTACGGTTGTGGGTGAAGTCACTTGGTCGGCTACCGGCGGTGGTGCCACTTCAGCGGCCATGACAGGAGCCGATTTCCCCGGGGCAGTTTGGGTAAAGCTAGCGTTTTCACGTGTCAAACGGCGATCCGTCGCACATCCGGTGATCGTCAAACCACACGCGATGGCAGCCAATAACGCCCGGCGAGAACGCTCTCGAGAGTTCAGCGAAGGATTGCGTTGCATGACAAACCGGCTCCATCCAGCTAGAATCGAAGTGTGTTGAGGACTGGCTCAAAGCGAATTCGTTGCGGCTGGCCCGGACCGCAATCAGTAAAAACGAACCAATTCGTCTTGAACCTTTTGTCGGTTTCTCCGATAAAGTTCATATACCACCACAGGGTATCCATTCGGGATATTTGCGTGTATCGCTCGCGTCTAATTCGTACCGTCGTCAATCTTTCGCTGATCGTCGCGTTGATGATCCAGCCGGGATCGGCGTACGTGATGGCGAAATCGTGCGATTCGCAAGTGACAACGGCTCACAAGTGCGAACGTTGCGGATGCTGCGAAGTCGAATCGCCGACGCAGCGTTGTGGTTGTTGCATTGGGCCGGCGAAGACGCCCAAGACGGCGACGCAACCGACAAGTTGCTGTTCGCACGGCGGCGACGGATCGGATGCCGAACCACCGGCGAGCGAACAGTCAGCCGAATCGGATCGACCGGTACAAGCGGCAAGGCTTGCCAAGTTGCGCAAGCGCGAAACGTTGGCTTCGCAAGTCACATCGTCTTGCCGATGCGGTATCGAGTCACAACCACTCGGCGAATCATCGCCGCCTCGTCCTACGGTGCCGCCATGCGAAAGCCACGCGGTGCGGTTGCCGGACATCCTTTGGCCGGCCGTCGCCGAAAACCAACGGCGTCTTGACCGCTTTGCGTCCAGCGATGCGCTCGTCGCTGCGCACTTCTCTCAGATCGACCTTTGTATCTGGCGTCTGTGATTCCGCGCCCGGAATCCGTCTTTAGCCAACGTTAGCAGCGGAGTTTTTATTCGCTGAGGTCTGCGCACGTCGCTGCGCCGGTCATCTGTCCTTCTTGCCGGAGTGAACGGAATGAGTCCGTTCAGAACCCTGCTATGCCTGCATCAAAAACATCGCGTTACGCCGCGCTAAAGCAAAAGCTCGGTGGTTTCGCTTACCTATTGAACCTTGCCATCAACGCAGCCGTCGTGGTGACCGTTGCGGCGATCATTCTGTTCATGATCGGCTACGCACAGCGAAGCGAGTGGATCACGGCGGACGGTTTCGGCGGTGGTGAAGCAACGACCGTGGATGCCGCTGGCGGCGAAGACGTTCGCTACATCTGCCCCATGATGTGTACGCCACCATCAACCCAGCCCGGACGTTGCCCGGTGTGTGCGATGGAGTTGGTTCCGGCCACCGGCGGCGGTGATGGCGACGGGATTTCGGTCACGATCGAGTCGGCTGCTCGGCGGCTGATCGGGATCCAAACGGCAACCAGCAAGCTGGGGCAGGTCGATCGAACGATTCGCACGATCGGTTCGATTGATTACGACGAGAGCCGGCTGTCGACCATCAGTGCTTACATCGACGGTCGAATCGAAGAACTCTTTGCGGACTACGTCGGAGTGAAGGTCAGTGAAGGCGACGATCTTGCGTTGATTTACAGTCCGACCCTCTATTCAGCTCAAACGGAGTTCGTCGCGACGCTGGAAAGTAAATCGGTCGGACGATTTAGCATCAACAACTCGGACATGCGAGCGATGGCCCGCGAAAAACTGAGCGAGTTGGGCATGACGGACCAGCAGATCGACCAGCTTGCTCGTGACCGAAAGCCGCGTTCACGAATTCGCATCAAGTCGCCACAGACTGGAACCGTGTTGGAGAAGGCGGCCGTCGAAGGTGACTACGTGAAGACCGGTCAGAAGATTTACCGCATCGCTGACCTGACCAGCGTGTGGTTGATGTTGGACTTGTTTCCTGACGACGCGGCCTTGGTGCGGTTCGGACAGCAAGTCGAAGCCGAAGTGTCGTCGATGCCGGGTGAGGTGTTTACCGGCCGAGTGGCGTTCATTGATCCGACAGTCAACCCAACGACGAGGACGGTTCGAGTTCGCGTCGAGGTGATGAACTTTGACGGCAAACTGCGGCCGGGCGACTACGCGACGGCGCGGATCGCGGTTCCTGCGGTACCCACAGAAACAGTCTACGATCCGGCATTGGCGAACAAGTACATCAGTCCGATGCACCCGCAGGTCATTCGCGACCAGCCGGGCGAGTGTCCGCTGTGCGGCATGGATTTGGTGCCGACGTCGGACCTCGGTTACGCGAGCCAGCCGGTACCGTCGCAGCGTGTCGTGACAGTTTCGCGTGATGCGGTGCTGCTGACCGGTGATCGAGCGGTGTTGTACGTCGAGACTGAACCGGGCCGATTCGAGATTCGCCGCGTGACGGTCAGCACGCTGACGGACGAGGAAGCTGTGATTGCCGAGGGACTCGCCGCTGGCGAAACCGTCGCGACACAAGGCAACTTCTTGATCGACTCGCAGATGCAATTGGCGGGCAACCCTTCGTTGATGGATCCCAGCAAGGCACCAAGCTATTCGCCGGGGCCGCTTGAATTACCGCCATCGAATCCCGTGATGTTGGCTGGCGATGCCGCGACGCAGTTTGACCGAGCTTATGGAGCCTACTTTGAAATTCAGTCAGCGATGGCAAACGACTCCGCCCCATCGGCGATCGCGGTCAACACGTTTGTCGACGCGACTCGTCGATTGGAGACGGACGCGAGTGTTCCGGACTTCGCCCAACTGAATTTCGCATCGGCCCGGCGTGCCGCGGTTCGGATGAGCCAATCGTTGGAAGTGGCGAGACATTCATTTCGTAGCGTCAGCCATGCGCTGTTGAAAGCCGCGACGTCGGCTCGCGGACCCGAAACGGCCGAGTCGTTGGTTCACATGTATTGCCCGATGGTTCCCGGTGGCGGCGGCGATTGGATGCAACCCGGCGGTGAATTGCAAAACCCGTACTGGGGCAGCGAAATGCTGACCTGCGGGGAAGTCGTCCGCGACATGGCGGTCGAGACCAATACACCTTCCATCGCAAGAGCGGAACAGTAAGGAGACGAACCCATGTTGAATTTACTCATCCGCTTTTGCGTCAAAGAACCGTGGCTCGTCGCGTTGCTGGCGGTCGGAGTCAGTGTCGGAGGTTGGTTCGCGTATCGAGCGGTGCCGATTGATGCGATTCCCAACGTCGGTGAAAACCAAGTCATCGTGTTGACACCGTGGCCCGGTCGATCGCCCAAGGACATCGAAGATCAAGTCACCTACCCACTCAGCGTTTCGCTGCTGGCCGTCCCCGGTGCCGAATCGGTTCGTGGCAAAAGCATGTTCGGATACAGCTTTGTCCAAGTCACCTTTAAAGACTCGATCGACTTTTATTGGGCACGCAGCCGCGTGAGCGAACAATTGGGAACCGCCGCGTCTCAGTTGCCCGAAGGCGTCGTTCCGCAACTCGGTCCCGACGCCACCGGGCTTGGTCAGATTTACTACTACACCCTGACGCCGCCCAAAGATGGCATGTCGTTGGCTGATCTTCGCAGCCTGCAAGATTTCGTCATTAAGTACGAATTGCAAGCCGTCGAAGGCGTCAGCGAAGTCGCTTCGATTGGCGGTTACGTTCGTCAGTATCAGATCGAAGTCGATCCCGACAAACTTCGCTATCACAACGTGTCACTGGACAAGTTGGCGATGGCGATCCGTGGTTCCAACCTCGACGTGGGAGCGAAAACGGTCGAAACGACCGGCATGGAATTCATCGTCCGCGGTAAAGGGTTTCTCGGCACCGACGGCGATCAGACCAAAGCCATCCGGGACATCGAAGAAACGGTCATCCTGCAACGCGATGGCGTACCCGTTCGAGTTAGCGACGTCGCCAGCGTGCAGCTCGGTCCGGACTTCCGCCGCGGTGCTCTGGACTACAACGGCACCGAAGCCGTCGGCGGCGTGGTGGTAATGCGGTACGGCGAGAACCCTCGCACGGTGATCGACCGGGTGAAAGCAAAAATTGCGGCAATCGAACCGGCTCTCGACGGCGTGACGATCAACGGTGTGTATGACCGCACCGGATTGATCGAAGAAACAATGGCGACACTGACGCACGCGTTGCGGGACGAAATCATCATCACCGCGTGCATCATCCTGCTATTCCTGTTGCACATCCGCAGCAGCTTCGTCGTCGCGATCTGCTTGCCCGCGGCGGTGTTGATGTCGTTCATCGCGATGCACTTCGTCGGCGTTGAGTCCAACATCATGTCACTGGCCGGCATCGCAATCGCGATCGGGACGATGGTCGATATGGCAATCATCGTCAGCGAGAATATTTATCAGCATCTGGCGGAATGGGAGCGGGAGAGTGAGGGGTTGGAAGTACGGAGTGGGGAGTCGGTTGCTTCTCACTCCTCACTCGCCGCTCCTCACTTGTCACTTAAAAAGCGGAGCGACGTCGTCTATGAAGCGACGATCGAAGTCGCTCCCGCGGTCGTCACCGCCGTGCTGACCACCATCGTCAGCTTCCTGCCCGTGTTTTTCCTGACCGGACGCGACTATCGACTGTTCTCGCCACTTGCCTACACCAAGACGTTCGCGATCGCCGCCGCCATGATTGCAGCGGTGACAATCGTGCCGGCGCTTAGTCGACTTCTGCTGCGAAGTGCCGGCTATCGCAAACGCAGCGCGGCGGTTGCTGGGATCACGCTGGGAGCAATTCTCGCCGCCACGTCGCATCTCCTTTGGGGCGATGACCTTGCCGGCTACTTTCACGTTTCGCACTGGATCGTTACGGTCGCGGCCGGCTTGGTCGGGTTGATCGCCGGTTGGCAGGTGTTGCGTGAACGGATTCGGCCGATCGAAGAAATCCCGTCCAGTCGTTTTGTTCGCTGGATCTACGCCGCTCGACTTCGTCACGCCCTTAAGCACAAAGCGTTTGCACTGTCGTTCCCAGCCATGCTGTTGGTGCTTGGGCTGGGAGCCTACTTCGGACTGCCCACCATCCTGCAGCCCGTCGAAAAAGTCGCCCGCGTATTCGGCGCGGAACTGAATGACTTTCCCGGCTACGTCGATGCCAAGCACGTCTTCACCGGTTTGCAGAGCGACGACTGGATCGCGTTGGACGAAGGAAGTTGGTTCTACATGCCGACGCTGTATCCGGCAGCCAGCTTTTCGCAGGCCATGCAGGTGCTGCAGACGCAGGACGTTCTGATCGGCGAGATCCCCGAAGTCAAAGACGTGCTGGGAAAAATCGGTCGTGTTGAATCGGCGCTTGATCCGGCACCGGCCGCCATGGTCGAAACCTACATCATGTTGAAGCCGCAGAGCGAGTGGCGTGAAGGCGTCACTGCCCGTGATGTTTGGGACGAGATCAACGCCGTGGCGACGTTGCCCGGCGTCACCCCTGCGTCGGCTTTGCAACCGATCGAAGGTCGAGTTGTGATGTTGCAATCGGGCATCAAAGCACCGATGGCGATCCGGGTTTACGGCGACAACTTGGACGAGCTTTCCGAAGCCGCGATGGACGTCGCCGCGACGCTGAAAGAGTCACCGTTCATCAATGCCGGCACGGTCAACCCGGACATCGTGCTGGGCAAGCCATACATCGAGTTCACGGTCGATCGTGAAGCGGCATCGCGATACGGCATGAGCGCCGCGATGGTCAATCAAGTGATCGAAACCGCTTTGGGCGGGATGAATTTGATTAAGACCGTCGAAGGCCGCGAGCGTTATCCGGTGCGACTGCGATACAACCGCGACCTTCGCGAACGCATCGACCAACTCAATCGCTTGCCCGTGGTCACTCATTCCGGCGCGGTCGTTCCATTGGAAGAACTCGCGACTTTGGAAACCACGTGGGGACCTGGAGCGATCAACAGCGAAAACGGACGTTTGGTGGCTCATGTGTCGTTTATGACCAACGGTACCGCTGGCGATTTGGAATCGGTCACGGCGATCGAGCAAAAGTTGATGGAAGCTCAAGCGTTGCCGGCTACGCATCCAAATCACCTTGGTCTGCCCGCCGGTTACTCGCTCGAATCGGTCGGCAGCTTTCGTAATCAGATCGAAGCCAACCGTCGTTTGATGTGGATCATCCCCATCGTGATCCTGATCAACCTGTTGTTGATCTATTTCGAGTTTCGCAACCTGCCGATCTCGATGGCGGTCTTTACCGGCATCCCGGTCGCGTTTGCCGGCGGAATGGTGTTGGTCGCGTGGATGGAAGTTGAACTGAACACTGCCGTATGGGTCGGCTTCATCGCCCTGTTCGGTCTAGCGGTCGATGACGGCGTGGTGATGGCGACGTACATCCATCAGCGATTGCAAAAACGCAAGATCCGCAGTGTCCAAGATATCCGCGACACCGTTTACGAAGCCGGTCTGAAACGAATCCGACCGTGCATGATGACCACCGTGACAACATTGGCTGCGTTGGTGCCGGTGTTGATGGCAACTGGCCGCGGAGCCGACGTGGCGCGGGCGATGGCGATTCCCGTGTTCGGTGGCATGCTCGCCGAGCCGTTCACGTCCTTCATTGTCCCAACCCTCTATTCGGCCTACCTCGAAATGAAAATGCGGTTCGGGCTTGACGACGACTTGTGGGACGGAACCGAAGCGATGCCAGAGGAGGAAACGATGAAAGCAGCTTGATCGAGATCGAAAGATCAAAAGTTTTTCTGGCTGGCGTGAAGAAAGCGTCCGCCACCATCATCAAACCAATTGTGAATCGGATGTCGGTCCGACTCATTGAACGCGATTCAACGGATTGAAGTCCGTTCCAAACCCAAAGGAAATTCCATGAAATTCAAACTAGCTCTCGCCACCGCATTGCTGTCCGCCACGGCTTCCACCGCGAACGCACAGAATCAAACACAGCACAATCATTCGCATCACAACCATGCCGGACATAGTCATACGATGCCCGGCCAAACGGTTACCACGGAACGATCAACCACAGGTCCTCACGGCGGGTCGATTAAACAGGCCGGTAATCTGCAACTGGAGACCGTGGTCGCCCAAAGTGGCATCCAAATGTTCGTCTACGATTCCAAAGGCAAACCATTGTCAGTCGGTCAAGGTCGCGGAGCCGCGTCGTTGCGAGTCGAAGGCAATGCGAAACGTTACCGCTATGACTTGCTTCCCGACGGCAAAGGCGGACTGACCGCACCGGTCAACCTTTCGTCGATCGCCGGCCGACAAGTCGAAGTAGCGATTCAATTGGTCGGACTGCCCGGCGTCAGCAACGGCATCAAGATGACCGAGGTCGCCACCGTGCCGGTCAGTGAAGCTCAACTAGCCGCTGCCGCGATCGCCCGACAAAAGATTTGTCCGGTCAGCGGCAAGCAGCTCGGCAGCATGGGCGATCCGGTTGCCGTTAACGTCAGCGGCAAACGCATCTTCGTTTGCTGTGCCGGATGCGTCGACGCGGTCAAATCGAACCCAGCCAAGTACGCTGCCGGACGCCCAGAGATCGCCGTGGCCACCGCAACGGCCGCGGACGCTGACGCGATCGCTCGCCAGAAGGTTTGCCCGGTCATGGACGAACCGCTGGGCGGCATGGGAACGCCGATCAAGGTGATCGTCGGTGACAAGCCGATCTATCTGTGTTGCAAGGGATGCATCAAAAAGATCAAAGCCGAACCGGCCAAGTATCTGGCGATGGTCTATGGAGATGGGGTATCTGGGAGTCCGGGAGAGAAGCAAAACGCCGTTCCTGCGGGAACCGATGCGGTTCGCGAAGGCGTCTTCAATGTGACCGCGGCGGACAAACCTTTCATCGCCGCTCAAAAGAAATGCCCTGTGATGGACGAACCGCTCGATGCGATGGGCGGACCCTACAAAGTCCACGCGGCCGGCAAAGCCATCTACATCTGCTGTCCCGGTTGCGCCAAAAAGATCGCCGCCGAACCGCAAAGGTATTTAAGTGTTTTGAAATCGCAGGGTGTCGAAGCCCCCACACTTGTTTCGACTTCGTCGTCCTCGACGGTGCCAGCCGGAACTGAAGCCGTTCGCGAAGGCGTCTTCAAGGTGACCGCGGCGGACAAACCTTTCATCGCCGCTCAAAAGAAATGCCCCGTGATGGACGAACCGCTCGACGCGATGGGCGGACCCTACAAAGTCCACGCGGCCGGTAAAGCCATCTACATCTGCTGTCCCGGTTGCGCCAAAAAGATCGCCGCCGAGCCACTGAAGTATTTGGCCGTGCTTCAGTCGCAGGGAATTAATGCACCGAAAGTGAGGAGAAATTAGTGAGGAGTAGTGAGTGAGGAGTGGTGAGTGGCAAGTAGTGAGTTGCACATGCTCCTTACTTCTCACTCCTTACTCCTCATTCTTCACTCCCAACTCCTAACTCCCCGAACCGCGGGGGCAGTGTCCTCGACCGTTGCGACCCGTTCGCGACCAAGAGCCACGCTGCCCCCGCCTTTTTTCTTTACAGACAAAGACACGGAAGAAAAGCGACGCTTGCACAATCGACAAAACCGTTATGGCTCGATCCGAAGCCTCTTCTTTCCGTGGTCGATGCGTTCGCCGATTGATACCCCCTGCGGGTACCGACGATAGGGATAGCAAGGGAACATCTATCACCGCTGCAGGGGGTCGCTAACGTATGGTTCGTCAACTTCAAACAAACCCGATGCCAAAATGGGGTCGCTTTGCTCGCGGTGTCGCGTGTGCGGCGCCGATGTTGATGGCTTTCGTTCTCGCCAATGCCGCGTCGGCGCAAACGCCGGATTCGACGGGGCATCCTTCGCCGGTTGTGATCGACGTTCCCATGACCATCGACGCGCCGGTGGTCGAATCGGCCGACGCCATGTCAATTGGCGAGATGATGCGCAACGAGCAGATCGTCAACGATGCGATCCCGCCGACGAAATACGAATCGACGGAACTGCCAGCCAGTATCACCAAGCCGAACGGTGTCTTAACGCTGGCAACCGACGGGCCAGCCGCCCTGCCCGCGTTGCCAATGCGATCCCACGGATGCAACCCGCGTCCGTTTGTCGATTGCACCGGGCCGGATTACTGCGGGTGTCACCCGCGCACCTTTTACGGAACCAACCCCTGCGACGACGATCCGATCCTGACCATGTCGCCGACCGTCAATGACTCGTGGACCAGTCATTGGTACCGCAAAGCACTCGACATGGTGCGTCGTAAAACTCACATCGCCGAAGCGATCAATCGCTAGGTTCCGCCCACCCAACCATTGAAGCCAAGGACGGCATCTCATGAATCGAAGACGCACTCGCCTCGCCGCGTTGTTCGCATCGGCGGCGGTCACCTTCACGGTCGGCTATCTGACTACCGGTCCGGTAAACGCCCAAGACCCGATCACCAATTCGCAAATGATCGAAGCGGACGGGATTGATGTGGTCAATCCAGTCCCGCCCACCTCGCCCGACGATTTGCGACCGCGAGTCGGCGAAAAGTTCACCGAACCGCCGCCGGTCCCGCCGACGCCACAATCATTGATGGACCCGGTCTATGACAACGCATCGAGTGTGCTCTCTCTCGAGACGATCGAGTCGATGGCGTGCAGTCGGAACCCGACCTTAACGCAGGCCCAAGCTCAAATTCAAAGCCAGCTGGGTAAGGCGATCCAAGCCGGTTTGGTTCCCAACCCCAATTTGATCTACGTCGGCGAACAAGTCGGCATCAACGGAACCGCCGGCGAATGGCAAGGGGCAATCTTCCAACAGCGAATCGTCACCGCTCGCAAGCTGCAACTTAGCCGTGCGAAATTCCTGCAATTGACGCGAGCCGCCGAATGGCGTGCCCTCGAACAACAGTACCAAGTTCTGAACGACTTGCGGATTCAGTTCTGGATGACTCTCGGGCATCAGCAACTGGTCGAGTTACACAACGAGATATTGAAAAACGCCGAAGACGCCGTCGTGACCGCGCGCGAACTTTACAATCTGGGGCAGGCGACCCGTGCCGACATGCACGCGGCGAACATTGTGTTGCAACGTGCCCGGTTGGACTTATTAATGATCCGCAACCAGCTCAAATCAAACTGGTACGAACTGGCCGCGATCGCCGGCACGCGACAGAGTCTGACGCCGTTGTCCGGGTCGCTCGAAGGTCCAGTGACGCTGATTGATTTCGATGTCGCTTTGGATCGACTCGTTTCCGAGAGCCCTCAGATTCTGGCAGCGCGAGCAAAATTGCAGGCCGACGAGATAAAGGTCAAACGCGAAACGGTCGAGCCGATTCCAGACCTCGTCGTCAACTACGGCTACGGCCGCAACTTCGAAGCTCGCGATAACAGTCACGCTCTGGGATTGCAGGTCGAGGTGCCGCTGTACGATTGGAATCAAGGCACGATTCGCCAAGCGGAATCGGACGTGGTTCGCCAGCGGGGCGAGATTGAGCGAATCGAGTTCTCGCTACAGCGTCAACTGGCGAAGGTCTATCAAAACTATTTGACGTCGCTGCAGAACGTTCGCAGCTACAAAGAGGTGATGGTGCCGGAGTCCCGTCGGGCGTATGAGGTTCTACTGGACGCCTACGAAGAGGACCGCGTCGAATGGCCCCGCGTCCTCGCTGCACAAGTGGAGTATTACCGCTTGCGGACGCAGTACGTGCAGCATCTGGTGTCATGGCGAAGCAACGAAACGCTCATCGCCGGCTACCTGCTCAACGGTGGACTGATGCCACCGACCGGACCGCAACCGCCCGGCCACATTTCGGCCGTGCCGAAGCCGAGGTGAGTCTGGGAGTCTGGGAGTCTGGGAGGTTGGGAGGTTGGGATTTACGAGACGCTCCCCATCTCCCCTTACTTCGCCGACGCGTATTTCTCGAACAGCGTGATCAACTCTTTCATGATAGCTTCACGTTCTTCGTCGCTGTTCGATTCTGCGGCGTCGGCGAGGCTGCCTTCAAGGTGCTCGCGCAAGAGGAGCTGCGCGACCTTGGACAACGCGCCGGTCGCGGCGCTGATTTGCATGATGATCTCAACGCACTCCGAATCGTTCTCGATCATTCGCGAGACCGCATCGACTTGACCGCGAATTCGGTTCAGCCGATTCAGCAACTTCTTGCGTTGTTCATCGTTTTCGTGCATCAAATTTCAAACCCCACGGGCGCTCTGCACCTCGCAGAGTGGGCAAAGGGCAAAAAAACAGACGAACCTTTCCATCGTCCCTCGCCCAAGTTTACCCGATTGCTCTGCGGGGACCATTGGGCTACATCCCCATCGAGCCATCCATGCCCATCATCTTCGGTGCTGGCTCGTATCGCTCCGGGTCGCCGAATCGACGAACGATTTCTGCGAACACCGCGCCCTTGTCGACTGGCTCGTCCGATTCCATCACCAACCGATACAAGTCGTCCGGCAAGACTCGTAGCACCGTCATCAATCCCTTGACCGCCATCGGATAGTTCGCCCGCATGCCCTTCACTTCGCGGCGGTTCCACAGCATCTCCATCTGTGCCATAGTTCTTTCCATGCCCTGCATCTTTTGTGGATAGCCCGGCGTGTCCCACCCACGTCCCGACTGCGTGAAGTCCACGGCGGGTCGCGTGGAAGTGTCGTCCAAATAGCGATCGACGTTGGACTGCTTGCGAATTCGCGGCCCGACTTGACGCACCATGTGATTCATCATGTGGTGGACCATGTGGCAATGGAAGATCCAGTCACCCGGGTTGTTCGCGATGAACTCAAAGTTCGTCGCCTGAGCGACACCGACCAGAGAGACGTTTCGCGGAACCCATGCACTGCTGGGGGTTCTTGCACCTTCGTGTCCCGTTTCCCAATAGGTGTGGCCATGTAAGTGAATGGGGTGATGCTGCATCGGAGCAAAATTCAGCAGCCGGACCCGTACCCGTTCGCCGTGCTTGCAAACCAGCGGAGTCGTCAGCGGTCCGCTGCGGCCGTTGATCGTGTGCCAGTTCCAATCCATTGCCCATGAATCAGAAACCGTCTGCGTCGGGTCGACGTGAAAGTTTTGGAAGATCAATCCGAAGTCGCGATCGACCGGCGGATCGAACACCTTCTTCGGATGCACGATGAACCAGCCGACTTGTCCGAACGCTTCCTGCATCGCGACGTGAGAGTGATAGAAGAACGTGCCTTCTTCGTGCACATCGAACTCGTACACCATCGTGCCGCCCGGCTTGATCGGGTTCTGCGTCAGCGTTGCGGCTCCGTCGTACTGGACCGGCAGTTCAAAACCGTGCCAGTGCAAAAAGGTGTCTTCCGGCAGTTCGTTGGTCACCACGATGCGAACGCGGTCGCCTTGGTTCACCTCGATCGTCGGCCCCGGCATGCTGCCGTTGTAACCATAGACGTCGATAAAATAACCGGGCAAAAATTCACGCGGGACCGCTTGCGGAACCAGATGAAATTCTTTCGCGCCATTAACCATTTTCCATGGCAACTTGTCCAAGTCCGGTGCTTCGAACGGAGCCGGACCGGCCGAAGCGGGGCGGAAGCCCGGCATCTTTTTGCCAAGGTAATAATCCGATTCTGGATCGTTCCCACGCGAGGGTTTGAAGCGACTGAAACCGTCGATCACCGCCTCGGCATTGGAACCGGCGGGAATGTCCGGTTGGGCCGACGGCTTTCCGACGGGCGGCGGAGCATCGGGATCATTGGGCAAGTCGAGATCCGCGTCGCCCTCGTGCGCCACAGCCTTTCCAGCCAGTCCTGCAGCCGCCGCGATGGTTCCGGCCTTCAAGAATTTGCGTCGGTCTTCAGTGCTCATGGCAGGGAGTGGGGAGTGAAGAGTGGTGAGTAAGGGGTTTGGAGCGGCAAAGAGCCGATACCCTCATGGGGTAATCAGGCAAGTGTAGTTCGTGGCACTTTATCGATCAAACAAAACCCAGCAGACTCCTCACTCCTAACTCCTTACTCCCCGCTCCCGGCTCCCGGCTCCTCATTCAACCAACTTCGCTGACCTCAACCGCAACGCATTGCCGTCCCCAACAACCGCTGCGCGCGAATTTCGCTCTCACAACCCAACGGTCTGCAAAGCACCGAAAAGCCCAAAGGCCCCCCCCTCGCCTCAGCCACGCTGCGCACAAAACCGTTCAGAAAAGCAACCATTTCCACAGGTCATGCCAGAAAACGCCATGAATCCAGGCCGCCATACGTCTCCACTTGAACACCACTGCCTCCCCACAACTTTACCAACCTCAGTCAAACTCCAGTGACTGTGGGGTAAACGAATTGGCCGGCGATGGTGCGTTGCACCGTCGCCGGCCTTTTTTCGTGTTTTACCGCCTCTTTTGATGGGTCAAACCAGATTGGCCGGCGTTGATCAGTTTGATCGACGCCGCCCATTTTTCGTTTTAGACGGCGTTTTTTTGCCTTCTCAAACGAATTCGGCGGACAGATTCAAGTCTCTGTCACTCTCGAGTTGGAGAGTCTTCGTTTTCGATTGACGGCCTTGGCGGACGACACCGCGACCGAAACTTTCGGCACTCTCTTGTCTCTGTGACCTCCGGCTTATTTGAATTTCTCGGTTTTAAAGACTCTCTAAATTCGCCCGCTCAGCGGCGTCGCTGACGTTGATTCGAAGCGCTTCAAGCCGGTCGTCGTCCAGCTCAATGGTGACTTCACAAGATTGCTGGTCGTATACGACGCGATCAACGATCGTTGGCAAGTCATGCTGAAGTTGGCGATCATCGACGTGCGCCCAATGCTCGCGAAGTTCCCGCGCAATTGGGGAGTCGGCATCTTCTAAATCCGTCAGTACACCGCAAACGAACCGTTCCAACTCGTGGACGCCAATATTGACGCCCGCGCAGGGTGGTCGGCCGCCGGCAGTGGATCGACATCGGTAGTACGGATAGCGAATCGAACCGCGGTGAGAAGTGCTCGTGCTCATCGGACGCTGGCAGTAACCGCAAATCAACACTCCCAACAGATTCGCCAGTCCGCTGCTGCCTCGCTCTTTTCGTTCACCACGTTGGGACTGCCGAGTCCGTCGGCTAATCAACTGACTCTGCACCGATTCGAAAACGACCGCAGTCACAATAGCCTTATGGGCGCCCGGCAGCGTGAACTCGCCATCTGGAATCTCGCCGACATCGATGCGATTCTTCAGCAACTTCAAAATCCGTCGAGCGGTTCATTTGCCGACATCGCCATTTTGGTCTTTCCAGCCGCTGAGGTTTGTGAAACTTGCAAGGTCACTCGGACGGCTGCCTCGGGAGGCAAGCTCGAAGAAATCACGAACCACAGTTGATTGAGCGGGATCCACCACCAGTTGTTTCATCGCTGGTTCGGTGCGATAGCCAAACGGAACCCGCCCGGCGACAAGTTTGCCGCGACGTCTATACGCCGCCCGCATGTCAGCCATTCGCTCCCGAGTCAGATCCTGCTGAAACTCGCTGGCGGCAGCGACGATATTGGTCATCAATCGACCGCTCGCCGTATCGCTGTAGTGCGGGTCGTTCACCACAACCAATTCAACAGCGTGCCGTTCAAACAGTGCGAGTATCTTCGCAAAGTCAGCAAGCCGCCGTGACAACCGATCCATGCTGTAAATGATCAAGCGACGAATTTGGCCTGCCGTCACCGCGGAAATCAATCGCGATAGTTGGGGGCGATCGAGCGTTTCACTGGATTGCCCTTCATCCGAGAAGACGTCGCTAACGATCCAGTCTCTTTTCGACGGAAGATTCCGGCACAAATCGATCTGGGTATCGCAAGAACTGTATTCCAGCCCATGTGTCCGTGACTGACGGGTGTAAACAGCCGTCGCCTTGTGAGGCGCCGCCCCAGAATCAGACCCCGGAATACCGCTATTTTTCAAAGAATCCGGATCAGTCACAAAAACATTGCCATGTATAGCGTTATGCAGTACAATGGAGTGGCTGGGGCCCCGCCGCTAACGCAAGAGTTTGACACGTCATGCAAAAAAATAGTTCATTGATGGTCCGGCTCGATGAAGAGTCCAAGGCGTTGTTGAGTGCCGCCGCGGAGATGCGGCGGGTAAGCGTGAGTGACTACGTCCGCAGCGTGGTTGTTGGACAAGCCGAACGCGAAGTCGCGGCTGCTAAGTCTCAAACGATCGCGATGACGGCGGACGAACAATTGCAGTTTTGGACTGCGCTCGCCAAACCACCCAAGCTGACCAAGTCGCAAAAAGCGTTGGGAGCGATGATGCGAGGCAAAGCGTGAGCGGTGTCCGCTATCCCGACGGATGGCGAATCGAGCTGTTGACCAAATCGCACAACCGAAGGGCGTTTCAATCCGGCCACGAACAAGTCGATGGCTGGCTCAAGCGATCCGCGTTGCAAAGCCAAAAGAAGCACCTCAGTTCGACGAAAGTATTGCTCGACGAGGATGGCCGAATCATCGGCTACTACACATTGGCGTCGTCGCAGGTTGATTTTTCTGACTTACCAGCTCAAGTAGCCAAGTCACTCCCACAACGACAATTGCCCGTCGCCGTGCTGGCGTGGCTCGGCGTCGACAGCAGTGTTCAAGGAAGAGGCATTGGCTCACGTTTGCTTGCAACGGCGCTGCGAGATTGTCACGAAGCTTCCCAAGCGTTCGCGTTCATTGCCGTCCTCCTCAGCTGCGTCGACGAATCGTCCAAAGCGTTTTACAGACGTTTCGATTTCGCCGAGCTCCCCGGCTACCCAATGCGGCTCTACCTGCCGTTCAAGCTTCTGGAGAAGCTAGCCGGGAATTGATCGTTTCGGAAAATTTTCGATTCCGTTACCTACTTTCCGCCATTTCGCTCGCGCGGTTTGCATAAGTATCCCTGAGGGACGCGGCGTTAATTGGGGTTCGAATGGCGTTGGCATTTCGGGGCACTCCGTTGCAGTGGGTTGTGATGAATGAATTTGGTTTGGTGGTGCGGAAAGAGACCGCATTGAGAGATCGTTTTGGATTGTAGAACCTTGCGAACTTCGTCGTCGTTCGCTAACGAGCAGTGCGAACCATCGTGGTATAAAGCGATGCGACCCCTTGGGATCGTCGGCTTCAGCGTCTTCGATCGTGGGCAGTTTGCCAGCGATGATACAGTTCCAGCAGTGAATCACCGGGGCGGGTGACCATGATCCCTCGGCGGCCTACGGTCGACGAACGCTTTGGATGAATTCTCGCGGGCGGTGACGCAATGAAGCTCCTTGAACGATTGCGGTTTCGATCAAGATGGCACGGCTTGGCGGTCGTTGTGCTGGGGGCGTTCTTCGTCGCTGCCGGCGTGAACCATTTTGTTAATCCGGACTTCTACCGGCCGATGATGCCGACGTATCTGCCGGCTCCCATGATGCTGATTTACGTCTCGGGTTTTTTCGAAGTGCTCGGTGGCGCTGGCGTGTTGGTGCCGAGGTTGCGACGTATCGCCGGATGGGGGCTGGTCGCGCTGTTGATCGCTGTCTTTCCAGCACACGTGCACATGGTGCAGAACCCAGAGTCGTTCGAAGAAATCCCGTACTGGGGGTTGGTCGTGCGGATGCCGCTGCAGCTGCTTCTGATCGGGTGGGTTTGGTTCGCGACTTTGGTGCCTAGGCGACAAAAAGACGGCGAGCGGAAGTCTGCATGTGTTTGACGTATTGTCTCGTCGACCACTTCGCTGTCACTGTCAGTTGCTCGTAGTTGGCGACCGACAACAAAGCCCATAAGACATCAGTGGCTTGCTTGATGGTCCACGGATCAGCCAAGTGTCCGGTGTGTGATAGGGACTCGATCGTCTTTCGGCAACTGTTTCGAACGTCCGTCATTCGGTTGTCCCAAGCCGCGGCGGCGGCTTCGTCTGTTTCTTTGGCGATCATCAATGCTTTCGCGACGCCGAAGATCTGCGGCAGGTAGTTGCCCCAGAATTTGATCCAAGCGTCCAACTTGGCAGTTCCCTCGGCGTCTCGCCACGGCTGGACCTGAGACGCGGCGTTGTTGATCCGATCACCGTACTGGACGGTCGCGATCATCAGGTCGCTGCGAGACTCGAAATTCAAGTAAATCGCCTGCCGCGACACGCCGGCAGCCCCCGCAATGTCACTCATGCGGACGTCTTTGCCGGCGTTGCGAACGAGTAGGTCCAGAGCGGCAGAAAGAATTTTCGTTTGTGTTTCGCTGGGTTCGGTTGACATGGCGTCAAGTTATGCCTAGGTTTACATCGCGTCAAGTTTACAGCGTGTAAACCTGTTTCTGGAAATGACCCTGTCCGGAGAAGAGCATGAGAATCGCCATCGTTGGTGCCACGGGAAGTGTCGGAGCCCATCTCGTCAATCAATCACTGCACGTGGGGCACGACGTGGTCGCCGTCGTTCGCGACCCGGCCAAAATAGACCAACAGCATGACCACTTGCACGTGGTGGTCGCCGACGTGACCGATGATGACGATCGTCTGCGAACCGCGGTCGCCGACTGCGATGCGGTCGTGGTGGCGCTGGGGGACGGAATGCGAGGCCGTGTTCGTGCGGTTGGGACGCGGAACGTCGTTTCGGCGATGAAGGACACCGGCGTCAGCCGATTGATTTGCCAGTCCACGCTGGGGGCGGGCGACAGTTTTGGCAACCTGAACTGGCTGTGGAAATTCATCTTTCGCGTGCCGCTTCGCAAAGCGATGGCGGATCACGTTGAACAGGAAGAGCTTGTTCGAGCCAGCGGGTTAGACTGGACGATCGTGCGACCGGCCGCTTTCACTGATGGCGATCACACCGGACGATACAGGCACGGATTTGATTCGCTGGCCAAAAACTTAACGCTTAAAATCTCGCGAGCCGACGTGGCCGATTTTATTGTCCGGCAGATCTCGGGCCATGACTACCTGCATCAGGCTGCGGCTCTTTCCTACTGATTGCGAGAGCAAGCGATGAAAGCGGTTCACTCCAACCAGTATGGTTCGCCCGAACAACTGCGGGTGGTTGATCTTGCGCGGCCGATCGCCGGTGCCAAGGAAGTGCTCGTTCGCGTTCACGCCGCTGCGCTTCACGTGGGCGATTGTTTCACCGTTCGCGGAAAGCCATTCGTCGTTCGGGTCGATACCGGTTGGCGTCGTCCGAAATCGGGGATCGTCGGATACGATTTCTCCGGTGTCGTCGAATCGGTTGGTGATGGAGGCGACGGTTTCGAAGTCGGCGACGAAGTCTTTGGTTACCGTTCGGGTACTTGTGCCGAATACGTTGCGGCCCCAGTGAGCCAGACGGCAAAGAAACCTTCCAAGCTTTCGCATTTCGAAGCCGCCGCGTTGCCCACATCGGGACTCGCGGCACTTCATGCACTGCGGGATGTTGCCAAGACGCGTCGCGGTGACGCCGTACTGATCAACGGCGCGTCCGGCGGCATCGGAACGTTTGCGGTGCAGATTGCCAAGATCATGAAAGCCAAGGTGACCGGCGTTTGCAGCGCCAAGAACAAGTCCCTTGTTCATTCGCTCGGAGCCGATCGAGTGATCGATTACGCCTCCGAAGACTTCACGACCGGCGAAGAGAAGTACGACTGCATTTTGGACAATGTGGAGAATCGCCCACTGACGGACGTTCGCCGAGTCCTAAAGCCCGACGGGACGTTGATTTGTAACAGCGGAACGGGAGCGACGGGGTTGGCGTTTTGGATCCGTTTATTGAAACCGTTACTGCTGTCGCCGCTGACCAGCCAAAAACTCCGGCGGTATGTATCGACACCCAGCGCCGCCGATCTCGAAGAGCTTTGTCGATACGTTGAAGATGGCCAATTGTCTCCGGTCATTGCCGAGGTCCATACGCCGGATCAGGTGGCCGACGCTTTGCTCAAACTGGAAGCGGGCCACACGGTCGGCAAACGCGTGGTTCGGATGACAGATTTTGCAAATGAATGACCAAACGACGGCGGGTAACGAAAGCACACCAGCCCGCGTATGGCCGGTCATTGTTTTGACGATCGTCGCGTTCATCGCAGTCATCCTCGCTCAGATCGTGGCTTCTCTCGCTGTCCTGTTTGCGACAAAGGGTTCGAACGAGACATTTGCGGAGGCCGCCGGCGGGCTGCAGCAAAAGATGTTCGAAGCCCCCAACTTTGTCTTCAGCCTCGCCGTCTCGGGCATTCCGCTGATTGTGGTCGGACTGACCGGCGGTTGGTTCAGTGCAATGCGTCAGGGTGCACGACTGAAGACGCGGCTCGGGCTCTCGGTGCCGAACATCAGTGCGACCACATGGTTGGCTTTTGTGCTCGGGTCGGTCCCCGTGTTTCTGGTTGCTTTGCTGCCCGCCGCTGCCATTTCGCAATGGATTCCCGGAAACGAAGGCATCTTGGATCTGTACCGCAATGCAGATCTCCTTTGGGCGATCGTTATGGTTGCTGTCGTCGGGGTTGTTCCCGGTGTGAGTGAAGAATTGTTTTTTCGAGGCTTTGTTCAACGTCGACTGCTCAAACGGTATTCGCCTGCGGTGGCCATCGGCATGACATCGGTCTTGTTCGGTTTGATCCATGTTGCTCCGCAAAGCATCGCGTTGGCGATCGTCATGGGCGTCTGGCTTGGCGTCATCGCGTGGCGAACAGATTCGATTTGGCCGTCCGCGTTGTGTCACACGTTCGTCAACAGCGGCTGGAATGCCTACCAGTTCGGACGATTGCGATTGGGTTGGCCTGACATCCCGTCGATCTGGGTCGGAATCGTTGCGGGCACACTTCTGGTCATCGCCTTCGTGTGGTCGTGCCGCTGGCTGAGCCGTCGAAGCGACTGGAACGATGCTCCCACCTGACATCAAGATCCGCAAAACGAATGGTCGGCAAAGATCGCCGGGTGCGACACGCTTCTTTGGCTACAGAACGCGGTTTGCAACCCAACGTGAGCGCCAGTTTCGACTCAAGAATTGCTTGCCGCGGGATACCACGACCACCCCGACGGTCGCTATTCGAGTTGCAGGTCACTTCTTGGCAATCGCGGCCAAACGCGTCACAGGCTGGCAGCCGGGGCTGCGGCGTAGTACGCGGCTACCGCTCGCCGCGATTCATCATCAAGTTTGTCGGCGATCTTGTGCATGATCTTCGCATTCATACCGCCACGATCTCG
Organism: Crateriforma spongiae; assembly: GCF_012290005.1. Taxonomy (NCBI): domain Bacteria; kingdom Pseudomonadati; phylum Planctomycetota; class Planctomycetia; order Pirellulales; family Pirellulaceae; genus Crateriforma; species Crateriforma spongiae. Next base: position 129,815 of record NZ_JAAXMS010000012.1, on the reverse strand, counting down.
TTTGCCGAACAGTTCCAATTGCCGCTCGATGTACCAAGCGGGCTGTCCGGCCAGACGCGGATAGGTTTTGCTTCGCAACCGCTCCCCCGGCCCGTGGCAGTCGACACACGACGGTATCTTCTTCTTGACATCGCCATCGGTCGCTAGTCGTCGGCCCGTTTCGACCAACTCGGACTTCGGGACCGGCTCTTTAGGCGGTAGTCGCGACTGGCTGGAGAAATGCTTCGCTAGAGCGTCGATTCGATCGTCGGTCAATCGGTAGGCGACTGGCATCATCACGCCACTGTGACGTCGCATCGCACGATAAGAGCGCAGCGACATCGCAAGGTATGCTTCGTTCTGCCCGGCAAGTTTGGGAACACGGCGATTGATGTTGTTGCTTCCGTCACGGCCGTGGCACGAGGCGCAGTGTTCGTCGATGAAGGCATTATCGCCGATCGGCTCCGCACGATTGAAGCTTCCCTCAGGCGGATCCGACGGGCGACGCCGGGTACGCTGGCGATACTCTTCGTTCGTCATCGACGGCATGGCATTCAAGAATGCCACCACCGGCCAGATTTCGTCATCGCGCCGCTGTGTCGGCCACGCAGGCATTCCGGCGAATTTGATGCCGTGTTTGACAATGTAGAACGTTTCTTGATTGCTCATCTCCGGCAACGAATCTTGCAACTGCGGAGGCGTCGGAGTCATGCCTTGGGCGACTGGTGGTTGTTGGCGTCCGGGCTGACCATGACAGAATTGGCAGTTCGTTTGGTAAGTGCCAGCGCCCAGCGTGATCATCCCCGGAATGTCAAGGTTCGGCACCTCGATCCCGTTGCTGTGAAAGTCAACGGATCGATCGCTGGCATAGTCCAGAAACCAAGCCGTGACCGGCCAGTGACCGCTACTGGCTTTGATCGGCACGATGCCGCTGACCAAAACGGCCACGCCGATGATGCCAAGTGTCACGGTGGCGATGAGAAATCGTTTGAATGTGATCTTCATGGTCTCATTCCTAGAGTTGGCGTGTGGACGGGGCGACGATTCCGATGCCTGAATCGCCCAGCACGGGCTCGTCACCATGTCCATTACCAATCAAGTCCCGCGTCAACCACAAACCGCCCGCCAAGAACGCCGCTCCACCGACGATCAACATCACCGCACCACCCAGATGCTGGTCGGTGATCGGCGACAAACCACCGCCCCCGTGTTGATGCGAATAGAGCAGTCGTGGTGACATCACCAACAACGCGCCCAGCAGCGTCATGTGCATCGAAGTCAACAGCAATCCGATCACTCCCGCTCCGCTTCGAGCCCGCGATCGCGGCGACTTGCCACCGAACGCGGAAAGCCAAACCCATATTCCAGCGGCAAGAAACATTGATTGCTCGATGACAAATCCAAGCGAAGAATGCCGAGCGAAATGGTGTAGTCCCGGCGCGTGCCAAGCCCACACGATCACCAATTCGCCGACCGACGCGGGCACCGGTGAAAACATCGCTGGCACTCGGCGCACCGGGTCGTATCGCAGCCCTGCTGCGGCGAGCGACAGCAGAGGAGCCGCCACGGCAACGACCGCCATGTGCAGCGTCATGTGCGCGGCGAACGAGGTTTGCGCCATCTCGGGCAGCGGTCCTAGCCAGGCCGCTGCCAGCACCAACCAACCAGCATTCCAGGCGAGAAGCTTCATCAATCGCAACTCCTGACCATCACAAACACGAGCGCCGTGAACAGCGTCGCGACCAGGCTGAGTAGCGACAATAGAAACGCGGTAAAGCTCAAAAAATCCGTACGTTCATTCGGGTCGTCGAAGTCAAACGGCACCGGCGGATCGCTACGTCGAAAATTCTTGAAGCTCAACCAAGTCACGCCGGCAATGACAGCCAAAGCCACGAGCGTGTAGGCGGTAACGCCGAAATCTAGATTCCGTTTGTTTCCGCTATCGGAAAACTTTTCACACCAGATAGCCGCGGTGATGTAACACGCCAAGAAATGCACCGCCCACGCCGAGGGCGAGATCACAATCCACCACATCCGAGCGCGCATCGGTTTAGGTTGATCCTTGTCGTGCTTGGGTTTCCTAAATTTGGCCATCACGCCACCTCCGGAAACAATGCGATAACCGTCCCGGTGATGACGACTGTTAAGACAAGGAAGTGCCAATACAGCGTCACGTTGACCATATCTGCGTCATGATCCGCATCCATCTTTCTGAACAACCGGCGGGCTGCCGCATAGATCAGCATCAGGACGCCGACGCCGGTGTGCAGCATCGTCCACAGCACCAACACCGAAACGCTGGCTGAATACGCATGATGCGTCGGGTCCATTTCGTTTTTAAGTGGACCGTAAAACAGCGATGCCACACTTGCGATTCCAAGACCACAGGCGATCGCAATAGCGACGTAGAACGGCCATGTAGTGGATGAGGCGATGATTCCTTCCGCTGGGAATTTGTCGCCTGGTTCCTTAGGACCTTGCCCAATTCGATTCCATCTTCGTGCGAGCAAAACCGCCACCCACGCCGCGCCCGCCAATCCCGCTGCGACCAACGGCCAGACCATTCCCGGACCCGCCACCGCACGACCGTCGAATTCAGCGGGTGGAAATTCGTCGTGGACCGTCCAAAAGAAAAAATAGCCGAAGACCAACGACACAAACGCCGTCATGTCGCCCAGCATCGTGATGAACATCGCCCACCAACCGACCGCCGCAGGACCGGAAACGTAGGTCGGCAACGTCAGATCCAGACCGACAGCCTTGGTGTCTTTCTCCGGGATCTTTGCCGTTCCCGTCCATAACCAAGTCACAATTGTGATGAACGAAAACAGTCCACAGATACCCGCCGCCCAGTACCAGTGATACGTTCCAAAGATAAACACGCCACCGGTGAACAGCGCCGCGACCATCGGCAAAAATGACGGTCCCGGTACCCGCAAACACTGCATCGGCTCGGCATCGACGGTGCTGGTCACCATGGTTTCCCGCAAACCCTCCTCCGCGTCAGGTAGATAGAAGTTTCCTTCATCCACATCACGCAAAAAGTTGTCCTGTTCCCACAGCGGATAACGTGTCGTCACGATCGGAATGCTACGAATTCCCCAGGGCTTGTCGGGCACCTCGCCGCTCCATTCCAGTGTCCCGGCGTTCCAAACATTGCGTTTGACAAGCGGTTGTTTGCCTTTGGGACGAAACACGTCGTAGAGCAGCATCAGAAATCCGATCCCCAGCGTGAATGCCCCGATCGTTGAGATCATGTTCGGCAGGTCGAACCCCATACCGCCGGGATAGGTGTAAACGCGGCGTGGCATTCCGATCATGCCGCTGATGTGCATCGGGAAGAAGGCCACGTTGAAACCGATCAACATCACCCAAAATGTGATCGTCCCCAGTCGTTCGCTAAGTTGTTTGCCCGTCACCAATGGGTAGTAGTAGTAAAAGCCGGCGACGATCGGAAAGATCGTGCCGCCGACCAAAACGTAATGCAGGTGGCCGACGATGAAATAAGTGTCGTGCGCTTGGTAGTCGAACGGAGCGATGGCGATCATCACGCCGGTCAGCCCCCCGATGATGAAAGTTGCCAGTCCCGCAAGTACAAACAACAACGCGGCGTTCTTCGTTACCCGTCCGATCAACAGGGTCGCGATGAAGCAAAAAATCTGTACACCCGTTGGGATTGCCACCGCTTCGGATGCGGCCGAGAAAATGCCGATCGAGATTCCAGGTAAGCCTGTCGTGAACATGTGGTGAACCCACAATCCAAAACTCAGGAAACCGGTTCCGACGGCGGCCAGCACGATCCAACCGTAGCCGGCCATCGGCGTTCGCGCGAACGTCGGGACGATCATTGCCACCAGTGCAATGGAGGGAAGGAACACGATATAGACTTCCGGATGCCCGAAAATCCAAAATAGGTGCTGCCACAACATCGGATCGCCGCCACGCTCGGCATCAAAGAACGGCCAATCCATCGCCCGCTCGAGTTCCATCAGCAGATCACCGGCGATCAGCGGCGGAAACGCGAACAGGATCATCACCGCGACGACCAGGATGTACCACGCATAAAGCGGGATCAGATTCAGTCGCATTCCTGGGGGACGACATTTAAGCGTTCCGACAATCAACTCCACGGCCGCGGCGATCGATGCGATTTCAATGAATGACAAACCCAATAGCCAAATGTCTGGCCCGACATCGGTTTGATATTCCGTTGTCATCGGCGGGTACATGAACCAACCACCGCGAGGTCCGACGCCGAAGAACAGCGAACCACAAACGAAGATGCCGCCAATCAGGAAGCACCAGAACCCGTAGGCCGAAAGTCTTGGAAACGGCAAATCACGAGCGCCCATCATCTCGGGCAGAAGCATGATCGAGATCGCTTCCAGAATTGGCACCGCGAACAGGAACATCATCACGCTGCCGTGCATCGTGAAGACTTGGTTGTACTGCTCCGGCGTCAACCAATCGTTGTCGGGCACGGCAAGCTGAATTCGCATGATGAGCGCCAGCACACCACCGAACAGAAAAAATGCGAACGCCGCGAGCGTGTACCACAAACCGACTTCGGAGTTATTTACCGCCGACCAGTACCGCCAACCCTTCGGCGTTTGCCATGCTTTGAGAAGGCGAATAGCACGTTCATCCATCGGTGGCTCCACTACCGCTGTCAATGCCGCTCATCGAAGCTCCCCCAGATACTCGACCAACGCATCGAGTTCGTCGTCGTCGATCGAATCAAACGTCGGCATCTCAACGCCGGGTTTGACCGCGTGCGTCGCGGTGATCCAACGGCCCAGGTTCTCCGCCGTATTCTTCATCACCCCAGCACCGATCGTTCGTCGCGATCCAAAATGGGTCAAATCCGGCCCGACCATTCCGTCATCATCAGTTCCGCGGATCGTGTGACATGCAGAACATCCACGGCGACGAAAGACGACCTTGCCGGGATGATCTTGATCGGTGCCTGGCAAGCGAAATTCTGCCAGCCAACTGTCGAATTCCTCCCTCGACTGCACCACGACGTCGAACGACATCTGTGCGTGAGCCGCACCGCAAAATTCCGCGCACACGCCGCGGTAAACACCTTGCTTCGTCGGGTATAGCTTCAAACGGTTTTCACGCCCCGGAATCATGTCAGTCTTCCCGCCAAGTGCCGGAATCCAAAATGAATGGATCACGTCTTCGCTGGTCAATTTGAATTCGACTTCTTCATCGACAGGCAGGTGAATTTCGTTCGCCGTCTCGATCGTTGAACCATCTTCGAGCCGATAACGCACTCGCCACCACCATCTGACGCCAACCACTTCGACGACTTGGCTGCCCTCGGGAGCGGGTCGCTGCAACTCCGGCAAGATTGAAAGTCCGTACGTTAGCAACCCTGTTAGCACGATCGTCGGAAACACAGCACCGCCGCCGATCACCATCAATCGAGTCATTCTGGCGTTGTGCTCGCCAGGGCGGATGATCGAGTACACCGCCAAGCCGATGACCAGTAACCAGATACCGACTCCGCCGGCGACCATGACCCAAAAAAGCTCAGCGATCGACTCGGCACCGCTACCAGCCGGGTCAAGCGCGGATTGAGAGGGGCGATCGTTCATGATGCTTCCCTTCTCGCGGCGTTCTGCTTTGCCAACCGAAGCAACCACCAAGCGATCAAGACGACCATCACCAGCGTACTGATCCATCCCAAAGGTCCCGCCAGATCAGCATAGTTTTCTCCCAGGTACCAGCCGACGCCCGCCAGCAATGCGGTCCAGGCGGTCACGCCGATGGCGGTGTAAAGTGAAAACTTTCCGGGCGGCATGTCCGAGAAACCGGCCGGCACGCTGATCAGAGTCCGCAAGCCAGGCACCATACGACATCCGAAGACCGCCCACGCTCCCCAGCGATCGAACCACGCATCAACTCGGTCCAGATCCTCCGGCGTGATCGTCAACCAGGCACCATGACCGGCAACCCAATTCGCAAGTCGCTGTCTGCCGATCCAGCGTGCAAGGTAGTACCAAAACATTGCACCGGCGAAGGAGCCCAGACTACCAGCCACCAGCACGCCCCAAAAAGGATTGTCGCCTTGGCTGACAGAGTAACCCGCCCAAGGCATGACGATCTCCGATGGAATCGGCGGAAGGATGTTTTCCACCAACATCAGCACGCCGACACCGATCGCTCCGAACTGTTCCAGGAAGTCTTGTATCCACCGGTCCATCGGGTCAACTCCGCGACGCCGTCTCGACGAACGCGGCACTGTCGTAATAGGTGCGAAAGTCACGCACCGTCTGGCCTTCGATCTTCAGCAGACTGACGCCTCGATAACCGATCGAAGTGCCGTCAGTTAGCTCGCCCGAAGAAGTCCATTCCAATACGGCATTGTCATCGTAGGCATTCCGATGACTGAAATCCGAACGCACGGAACGGAATTGATTCAAGTAACTTGTCCAGAACTGCCTCGCCGCTTTTTTGCCTTTGACGGGTTGCTGCAAGCCAAGATTGATGAGCGTTGAATCATCGTCGAAGTATGGCATCAACGGCTCGGGCGATCGTTCCTTCTCAGCAGCCTGAACTGCGGCGGCGAATTGATTGGCGATTTCTTGAGTTGACATATCCGTTCGGAGTTGTTGGGCGTGTGGGAAGCATTGATCCGTCAGCCAAAGGCCCACAACAGAAGAATCCAGGTGTGGCTTTGGCTGACCAAAACGCGATCGATCTTCGATCACGCGTCTTTCTGGTAATCCGGGTCGGTCCAACACTTCGGCAGAAGCTCATCTGAGGGGAAAACCAGATCCGATTTGCCGAATCGTTGTTCCTCTTGCTCCTCCTCTCCCGCTTGCCTTCGTCCGACGACCTCCGACATCAAGGGACTAAAGAGTTGTTCAACGCTTTGGATTTGGATCAGATCGCCGGACTTCTTTTCTTTTAAAAACATGGCTGCTCTCCTTCAAACGGCCAACGGCTGGCCAGCATCCTTCCAAGCCGCCGCACCGCCTTCGTAGTCGGCTACGTCGAAGCCGGCCTCATCGAGCAACTTCGCTGCCTTCGTCGAAGAATCGCAATCGTGACTGGCGCAGTAGACGACGACCAGCTTTTGTTTGGTCCCCGTCGCTTCCAGCACTCTGTCGGCGAAGTTGCCTTGAGCGATAGGGATATTGATCGAATCGGGGATCTTCGCTTTCTCAAAATGTTCGGCGTCAAGCGTGTTGATCAGTTCGAAGTTTTCGTTCTTGGACTTCAAGGTTTGCAGACGTTCAGTGGTTATGGTCTTCATCAGTCAGTCCTTTCGTGAGTGAAATGCGTTCACTTCTTCTCACGAAACTTCAGTGCAATCGTCATTCCATCGCACGGGCATCTGTACCTTTGGCTCCATACTTCAAGGCGCGGTGTTTGCACCAAAGATCAAACACTTGTCGTGTGAAGATCAGAACAAACGAACCGAGCAATGGAGGTGATGTCGATGAACGCCGACACCCAAGTCACAACTGAGCGAAGTCAAGAAATCTGCGACCAAATTCGCAGGTGGATTCTCCGCTGCACGACCGAAGCAGGTTCGGGCCACCCGACGTCGTCCTTGTCGGCAGTGGAATTGATGGTTGCGCTAATGTTCGACGGCACATTCCGTTTCAATTTCGAACAACCAGAGGATCCGGCCAATGATCGCCTGATCTTTTCCAAAGGCCACGCATCACCCTTGTTCTACTCGTTGTGGGCTGCCGCGGGGAAAATTGATCCGAACGAACTGATGAGCTATCGCGAGTTCGGCAGCAGGTTGGAAGGCCACCCGACTGAACGATTTCCGTTCACCGAAGCCGCGACGGGATCGCTGGGCCAAGGGCTGTCGATCGGTCTCGGGATGGCCTTGGCTGCTCGCTACCTCGACCGTTCACCGAGTCGTACGTTCGTGTTGCTTGGCGATAGTGAAATCGCCGAAGGATCACAGTGGGAAGCGATACAACTGGCCGCGCACTACAAGTTGGACAACCTGATCGGGATATTGGATGTCAATCGTTTGGGGCAGCGTGGTGAGACGATGTATGGACACGACCTGGAAGCTTATCGCGATCGGATCGAACCGTTCGGCTGGCGGTGCATTCTGGTCGATGACGGTCATGATCTTGAACAACTCGCGCAGGGCTATGCTGACGTTAACGCGGCTTCCGACCAACTCGGGCGCCCGGTCATGATGATTGCTCGTACCGTGAAGGGCAAAGGAGTCCGTTCGCTTGAAGACCAAGGCGGGCATCACGGCAAGCCAGTCGGAAAGGATGCGGTGGCAGACACGCTGGAAAGACTAGGTTCGTCCAACGACAGTATTCGCGGCGAGATCAACCGACCAGGTGCTTATCAGTGCAATCCACCGGCAATCCGTGCGTCCAAAACGATCCAGTATTCGATCGGCGACGAAGTGGCGACCCGAGACGCTTATGGAAACGCATTAAACAGGCTTGCCGCAAAGTACCCGCAGATGGTTTCGCTCGACGGCGAGGTCTGCAATTCGACCCGATCCAAGCGGTTCCGAGACGAATATCCAGATCGCTTCTTTGAGATGTTCATCGCTGAACAAAACATGGTCGGCGTCGCGACGGGCATGGCACTTTGCGGTAAAACGCCTTTCGTGTCCACCTTCGCGGCATTTCTTACGCGAGCGTTTGACCAGATTCGCATGACTCCGTACTCGGGTGCGGCTGTCAGATTCGTCGGCTCCCATTGCGGCGTCTCGATCGGACAAGACGGACCATCGCAGATGGGCCTGGAAGACATCGCCATGTTCCGTACGCTGCAGGACGCTGTTGTGCTCTATCCGTCCGACGCCGTTTCGACGGAAGCTTTGGTTGATCGCATGGCCGAGAACGATGGCATCGCTTACCTGCGAACCACGCGAGGCAAGACACCGGTCATCTACAACAATGATGAACCGTTCCAGATCGGCGGATGCAAGGTACTGAAAGAAACCGAAAACGACCAAGTGACGCTGATCGCCGCCGGCATAACTTTGCATGAATGTCTACGTGCCCATGACGCCTTGTCGAAATGCGACATATCCGCTCGCGTGATCGATCTATACAGCATCAAGCCGCTAGATCACGCGACTGTTCGCAGAGCCGCGGATGAGACGCAAGTCGTGTTCACGGTGGAAGACCATTTCCCCGAGGGCGGGCTTGGTGAAGCAATCCTGACCAGCTTGTCCGATCATTCCACGCCGGTTCACTGTCTCGCCGTCCGCAACCGACCGGTCAGCGGATCTCCGGAGCAGTTGCTCAGCGATCAAGGACTCTCCGCTGCGAAGATTGTCGAGTCCGTCGAGCGATGGCGAAACGTCTCATCAAAGAGATCGAAGCGCGACTTGGCATCTCCTGAGCGAAACGCTCTGAACTGAATTGGCATCACTCGATCCAGTGTTTCCGGTCATTCAATGCGTTGCAGCACTTGACGGTTCCTCCACAAGAATCGATGACACCGGTCTCTAGCTCGTGAACCATCCACGCACCAGCATGCTGATCAGGGATCGGGTGCGGGGCTTGAAAGCCGCGAACGCCCGCCGGCTTGAACCCAAAACGCGAATAGTAATCCGGATCGCCAAGAACGAAGACAAGATCCACCCCGTCGTCGGCGAGTCGCCGAAAACCGTCGCGAACCAGACGACCACCGATGCCCCGGCCCTGTTGTTCGTTGACAACGGCCAAGGGGGCGAGAATCTGGTGTTTCAATGGCGTTGCGGCAGGCTCCATCGTGACGGCCGTGAATAACACATGGCCGATGATTCGTTCGTCCGCTTCGGCGACCAGCGAATAGATCGGCTTTCCGGTCGCGTCATCGAACATTTGATCGACGAGCGTCGCGATCACCGGACCCTCGTCGTTGCCGAAAGCGTCAAGGTGCACCGCGAGAATTTCGTCACGATCGTGTTCGTCAGATTGTCGGATCGTGATCTGGTTTGCATTCATGACTGTCGGGCGAGCAGGACCAGGATACAGCTGCCGTCATCGATCACGTTGATACCGACTTCGCGAGCCGATTCGCTGGCCTGCTCGTGCTCCGCACCGGGTTGCATCCAAATGTGTTGCACTCCGGCCTCAATCGCGTCGGCGATGACCCGTTGAGTCACCTCAGGCGGCGTGATGATCGACAACGCCTGCGGCACAACCGGCAGGTCAGCGATCCTCGGATACACCTTGTGCCCCTCAATCTGTTCGGTCACCGGGTTCAGCGGGTACGTCCTGCGCCCTGAAGCGACGAGGGTCTTGAACACTTTGTACCCGTACTTGTGCGTCCGCGCTGATGCACCGGCGACCGCAAAGCTTTCGGCGGCAAGGAATTGTTGAATTGAATCCATCTTCATGAGTGCCTTGGGGGTTACCCGGTGTTCGGATGGTCGTGGGGTGGCGAAGAGGTATTTTGAACTCTTTTACTTCGCTGGCGAAGCCGTTCGGATCCGAAGTGTCGACTGCCTTCAGAGCCGCCCAGAATAGGCCACAAAGCTCAATCATTAAACAGAGTGATGAAGGCAGATGGCCGGGCAACCGGCTCATGAACGTCACCGGAGGGCTCTTGCTGACAAGAGTGCCAGGCAACGTCAAACCATGGTGGACGTGGCGACGAGTCTAAATCTGGAGAATCGTCACCTTGTCCACTGCAAGCCGAAATCATTCAGCTTCCTGCGTGCACTCCACGGCTATGCAGATCTGATTCCATGTCCCGGCCCGCTGACTTGAACTAAGTAAGGCCGAAGGTCGTCTAAATTTTCATCAAGTAGAATTGAGCCTTCTTGAAATGGTGGTGTGGCATGGGGAATCAGTGGGGAAAGCAGATGAGCGTCGCCAACAAGCTCGTGTTGATTACGGTAGTGCTATCTTGCTCGGTTGCGTCGGCGGACCTGTACACCGGACACGTTGCGTCCTTGGAATGGAAAACCCACTCCGCTGATTCTGTACTGCTTGTCACCGTTGAATCGACCTCGCCGGATGAAACCACGACGAAGCTGGTCGATGTCTTCACAAGGGATGGCAGTGAAGTTTCCGACGCCGATTCCATCGCCAAGTCCTGGAAACGCCCAATCCGTTACGTCTACCAGCATGATTGGAAGCCTGATGGGGAGTGGCTGTTGTTCGTGCGTCGCTGGAACACAGGCGAACCAACGATTGACCATACCGTGTTTCTGCATGCTCCCCGTCTAGGTTCTTCTTTCTGTGCGGTCACGGCGAAGGGCGAGATTCTCGAGGACAGGAAACGCATCTTGAACGTGGTGAAAAACCGCTTGGCCAACGGCAGACGAATGACTGCGGCGCAACGAAGTGCACGACGAATGGTGGACAAAGGCAGGCTTCCCGTGGGACATCCGAGCCCCAGCAGCGGAATGCCAGAGGACATCGCGCCGTGGCTTGGCGGTTTTCAAATCCCGGCTGATATTTGGATTTGGGACGATCTGAATGACGAACGCTCATTCAACGAAAGCTTGTGGGTCGACGGAATCACGGTTCCCGCCGACAAAACGTACCGCAAAGCACTGTTCGATTACTGGATCAACTTCATCGGCGAGCCGGACGAGGAGAAACGGAGGGTGACCCCCGGCTACCCGCTTCTGGCACTGATCAACTATCCCGGCGAGCCAACGGAACGGCTTCTGGAACGCATCCAGACGGTTCATCATTTGGAATTTGATGTCCGATCTGCTCTGCAGTATTTACGATTCTATGAACCGGAGGTCGACCCACAGGACCGACGCTTGATGGGCAGCTGGGTACTGAATTCGGCCCGCCAACAAGTCCAGTACGACCTGTTGGACCATCACGAGTTGATTGTTCACCGCCGTCCCGTGCCCTTCCCCAATCCCAGTAAGCACGAACGCGAATGGATTGCCAAGGGGCGTTGGAATCTTCATCACGGCAGACTGCGTTTTTTGGGGACGAGTCTCCGTGTTGGATCTAGCGGTCGCTTCCGCAAGCAAAGTTCCCCGGGACTGTTGTATTACCATCCACGGATCAAGCATCTATCGAAAGACACGATCACCTTCGACGATGGCGTCAAGCTGAAACGTGTCGATGAGCCGATTGAAATTTCGAAGGACCAGATGTCCGAGAGGTAGGTGCGACCGAACGGAGATCGCCTTGCATCTACTCCTGACCAATCAACTTGTCACGGACGCCGACCAGGCTCGATCTGAGCGACCCGATCACACTTCGCTTCTCCCACCACATGGCGACGTAACAAACGGCCATCGCAAGAACAAAGGATAAACCAATTGCGATTGCGTTTTTGCCGGTCAAGTCATCGAAACGAAACTCGGTCCTTGCGAGATTGAGCACCATGATGATCGCCAGTGGGCCACCGAACCAATAGGGAAAACGCTGGAACCGAATTCGCTTGTAATCGATCTGGAAAATCGCCTTATTCAAATCACCCAAAATGCTTTCCGGAAACGCAGATTCTTGCTTCTGGCGTTTCCTGCGAACACGAACGAGTCCGACGGAAGCAATGATCGCGACGACCGGCATTGCCACCACGGTAAAGATGTCCAATCCATCCAAATGGTTTGATGTCACCATTCGTTTGATCGATGACATGATCGCGACAAACAGCAGAACACCGATGTGAACAAAGTCGAAAACGTCCGTCATGGTCTGGACCGATTCCGTCTGCCCCTTGATCGAAGCGTTCACCGCGTCGGCATCGAGGACGTACATCGGCTTGTCGTCTTGTGAGTCCCACACCACTTTTAGATCGTCCAAGTTCATCTTTGGCTCTCGCGTTGAAGGGCTTCGGAAAGCTTTTGTTTGATACGGTTCAGCTTCACACCGACATGGGTGGATGTGATGCCAAGCGTGCCTGCGATTTCCTGATACGGGCGATCATCCAGCCACATGAGTGCGATGGATCGATCAATTTCATCGAGCTTATTGATCTGGTCATAGATCCATTCCAACCTGGTATCGCTTGGTTGGTCGTCAAGCTGAATCAGGTGCTTGGCAACTGCTGGATCGTTCGTATTGAATCGCTGTTTCGCGTCGCGTTTTGACCACGCGATCGCGGAGTACAGCCCGACTCGGTAGAGCCAGGTCGAAACCGCGGACTGTCCTTTGAAACCAGGGACCGATCTCCAGACCTGAACCAACAATTCCTGCATGAGGTCTTCTTGATCATGGCGATCGCGGGAATACGAACGCACGATCTTGAATAACAAACCGCGATGCTGTCGGACCCAGTCGTCGAAGATCTCGGTTTGTTCCTGGATATTCATGCAAACTTGCTGGTCAATGGGCCGGGCGATTTCAGTAGATAGTGCGTGCTTCGACCTCGTTCCTTACAGAAAGTCCGCGATTTTCTTCAAAAGCCATCCTCACGCTTACTTTGCGGATGGCGTTGATGATTCCATCAGCGGTTCAGCCGCATGTCCGCTGAAGCTGTTCTCGGTTGCTAAGCCGTGCAGGCGTTCGATAGCGGAAAGTTCCGGCACGTCAGAAATTTGACTTTCACGTGATAGAAAGCCGAGGCCGCCGGCGGGGCTGTGTTGGGCAACGTGAGGAGTTCCAGGGGGCGGAAAAATGGGCTGCTGGGACTCGTTGCCTTGTCAACGATGTCTTTGGTCTCTGCCCAGGTTGTCGGGCGTTGTGCGTGCTGAAGGGCTACATCAGATAACGCAACTTGTCGTGGGCAACGGTCTCCTTTTCCGGAAAGTCGACTGGTTCGACGAGTTCGTGAAAACCAAACATTGTCTTGACACGATGTGTAAGCAACGCTCGGTCGTAGGGGATTTCGCCGGACGTCCAATAGGCCGCGTTGTACGGAGTGAACCTTGACACCGCTAAGGGGCCTTTTTCGTCGGCCACGTTGGGAAGGCTTCTCCAAAGACGCAAGTGTTGTCGATGGGAGCGAATCGCACGCGAAGCCAAGTCGCCGTAGCCGCAGTCATTCAGATCGCTGATTGCGGCGGCATGGTTGATGATGTGAACCAATCCGCCAAAGCCGACGCGATGGACCGTCGGGTCTTGGTGAATGACTTCGTCAAGCACCGCATCCACCATCCCCGGGATGTCGTCAAAAACGGGCGTTCCATCGTTGTCAGGCAACTTGATTTTGTGTCCGTAGATTCGCCCTTTCTGTTTTCCGTAGTAGCCGTTGCCCGGCGTCTGTCCTTCGAACAACGCCATCAATTTGCAGATTCCGTCGACGATCGACGGAGTGGCATATTCCGGATGATCTTTGAGGGCTCGGATTGCGAAGGAACCAAAAATGACGTTGTGCCCGGATTGACGCGGTTGGTCGATGCTCTTGGCTAGTGCCTCGGCGATGCCATCGATCAGCGTCTCGTCGGCTGCCTGTTTCGGAAAAGGCATAAACAACTCGGCATCCGTCAGCCTTGCATTCCGTGACATCCTTTTTCCGAAGACTGATCCACCGTCATGAACCCGCTGCAAATCATCATGGATCCCGTCGTAAACCTGTGGGGCCAGATTGGGGCGTTGCCGGCGGATGTAGTACCCCGCAATCATCGACGCCCCCAAGTGGCCCGCCATCGAACTCATGTGATGCGCCCGCGCGAGTGCATTGAGTCCCCGTCGCAGGTAGGCTTCGTCGGCGGATGGCGTCGGCTGAACCAGGTCTTCGTTGGCTTGCGTGCGTACGCTGCAGGCCGTCAAAAGCCCCATGGCAGCGGACGTTCCAGCCAGTAGTTCGATGAAGGTTCTTCGCGACGTCGCTGTTCGTGTTTGGTTGACCATGATCTCTCGGTCTTCACGGGTGCGTGGTTTTCAGAGCGGATGATGTTGATTCAGCAGAGCTTTTGAATACTGAACGATTCATTTGGGCTTCGAATGATCGACCGCGCCGATGAAGTCACGCGTGTGTGGCGGCTGATTGTATCCAACGTTCTGCCAAGCGACGCCGAGTCGATACTGACGGTCTTGCATCAAAGTGACCTGGCGGTGCTGTGTTGGGATGGTTGAAACGTAGATTCGCAGGGCTTGATTGTCTGCGGAACGGGCGACCAACTCTTCCCGCCAGTCACCGATCAGATCGGCGGCCAAGCAGGGATTGTTCTTCGAACCGTTGTTCGCGACGACGCCAGCCCGCGGTCCGTCGAACAGGAGTCTCTGCTCGTGGGCCAAATGATCCCACTTTTCGATTCGAACTCCATCCAGCAGTTCCCGTAGCCTGTCTCCGTCCCACCAGATGGCCATGTTGGTCGACCGTGGCGCTGGCCCGATCACTTTGCCATTGGCCGTCCAAAGATCTCGAGACCCATCCCACAGTTCTGCGCCGGGATAACGTGGGTCAATATCCGCTGCCATACCTCTGGCCACATCACGACCGCGTCGTCCAACGAAAAGAATTCGGCCGGTTTCGGCATCTCTCAACTCGGACCCGATAAAGTCTGGTTCGGGGCGATTGCTTTCGTGAATGCTCCAAGTCTCAAGGCCAGGTCTCCGTGGATCAAGGTCTCCTGTGTGCTGAGCATCTCCGTGACCGAGATTCGTTGAGTAAAGCCCCGTGCCATCGTCGTCGACCACCATCGATCCAAACACGATCTCGTCGCGTCCGTCGTTGTCGACATCGGCTACCGAAATGCTGTGGTTCCCCTGTCGCGCCCAAGGATTGCGGTGGCCATCGAAATTGACTTCGTCGCTGTCGAACAGCCAGCGTTTCTGAATTTGACCGTCGCGAAAATCCCAAGCGGCGATGACTGTTCTTGTGTAGTAGCCCCGGGACATCACGATGCTCGGGTGTTTGCCATCCAAGAATGCGACCGCCGCAAGAAAGCGATCCATTCGATTGCCATAGTCATCGCCCCAAATCTGCTGTTGCAGTTCCCGTGATGGGTTGTCGTTGTCGGGAGCACGTTGGGGAAGATAGGTCACTGTATCCAATGCAGCGCCGGTGCGTCCATCAAAAACGGTCATGTATTCAGGACCCGAGAGGATCTTGCCCACGTCTCCCGGCAGGCGACGTCGGTGTGTCGAACCTTCGCCGTCACGCAAAGCGACCGGCAATGGCACTCGCCAATCAGCTGATGGGTCACCGATCGCCTGCCCACGCCCATCCACCGTTCCATCACTTGTTCGACAAACGAATTCAGCGTGACCGTCCCCATCAAAATCAAACACTAGAAACGGATTGTAATGTGCGCCCTCGCGGACGTTTTTGCCAAGATTGATCTGCCACAATCTTTGACCATCCAAGGTGTACGCATGAAACAATGGTGGGTCGGTCATTCCACCGCGAGAGTTGTCATGGCCGCGACCGGCGACGTGAACCACCAACTCATAACGGCCGTCACCATCGAGGTCGCCGGCCGACGCGTCGTTGGCGTGATAGCCAGATGGAATCTCCGTCGGGATTTCCAGGTAGCCGAACGGCGCATGGTCAAGATCGATGGATACTTGGTTTTTGGCTTGCGGTTCTGTGATTCCCCCAGGTGCGCTCGTGCGGGTGATGCCGTAGGTGACCTTTCCCGATGCAGGAGGTGCTGCGTCCAGAAAGTGGGTCGACCCACGCAGCGGTTGGTCATTCAGTTTCTTCACTTTGTCGGTGCCGACCCCACGCCACAAATCGAATGCAACGTCAGAGGCGTCATCGAAAAGCAAACGCCAACTGAGAAAAACGCCTTGATCGGTCTGAATTGCTACCAAGCCTCGGTCAAGATCCTCCCAGTCAAGTGGCTGTCCATAAGCCGGGTTCAGGACGCAGATCGCAACGAAAAGTGTCAAGAGCTGTAAGTGTCGTTGCATCGTCGGATGCTCGCTGAAAAATGGTGTGTCGATTGTTGCGTGGCGTTTGTTCGGCTTTGGAACGGAGACGGCCGCAACCGATCGCGGTCTCCGGCGCCATCACGTCACGCAATCGATTGGTCACTGTCTTGCGGTCTTTGCAGAGGTCTGGCCCATATTCAGAGTCAAACGCAACCATTCACCTCGCGTGACCGAATCGGTAACGACAGAGACTTTGATGCCGCGACGCTTGGCCAGCGACTCCCATCGTTGGCGTGTTTGGCGACTGAGTGTTTCGTCCAAACGAGCCGTGTGTCCCGGGAATGCTTCGTAGTATTGTCCAATGATGTTGTCGCCTCGCGTGCCGCACGTGTCCGCCGGCTGCGGCGAATGATCGTCGTGGTGAAAGCCACCGATCGATCCCCACGCTTGAACGATTCCAAAATTTTCGTCGTCCTCGCGTACATCGCTGATGTATATCGTTGCCGCTTTGCTGCGATGGAGTTGTTTCCGAACGGTCACCGCATCGATCGTCGTTGCCGCCACGTTTCGATCGACAGCAATTCGCGTTGCCACGCCGGCAGCTTGTCCAAGCGACATCCAGATCGGTTCTAAACGCAACGCACAAAAGCCGACGTGCGAAGCGCTGCAGGCAACGGGCACCAAAAGGTTGTCCAGTTCACGTGGCTGCAAAACGCCGATAGGAATCTGATATGGCGGGCATCGTTTATAAAATTCACCGCGGTGGCGGCCGCCGATTCGCGGACCGTCGTGATCGGTTCCGTGACAGTTCGGTCCGTAGTCGCCCATTGCGATGGCATCCGATTGAAATTTTGCCCGCAAACCACTCCCGCACTGGACATCTTTTTCGGTGAAGATATAGCGGCCGACCATCCGCCGGCCTTCCCGAACGTACAGTTGATCCGGAATGCCATTCGTTTCAGTAAATTCATCCGCGCACAGCTTGAACTGATTCGCTTGCCTGCGAAAGAAATCAGGAACCGCGACATCATTCTGGACGAAATACAGCAAGCCGATTTGATGACGCAGGTGTTCGTCGAACAATCGATCGCGTTCGGCCCGATTGTCTGCCGGCCAAGTGTCACTGATCTGCGGTAACGACAGGCGGACGCGGCCGTTGGAAACATCGTTGACGTCGTACTTGGCATTTGGCAGTGGTGGTTCCTGGGCTTTGAAGATTGCAGCCGGATCACCGCTAGCCATGCAAAACGGTTTGTCGATGCGGCCGGATTGAATCAGATCCAGAAGCGGCGTGAAGTCGTTTCGATCGTAGCCTTTCGGCCTTGGCGTTTCGATCTGGTTTTTGGCGTCGTTGGTGACAACCAATCGAAAGTTGTATCCCTGCACCGATTCGGTCGCCTGTTGGGGCGCCAACGATTCGCCGTACGTATCCGTTGCTTCCTGACCGACATCAAAAGCGCAGCCCGATGCCGCCATCAAATCACCCTCGTAACTTGCGTCGATCCAGTGACGGGCGTGGATTCGAAGGTCCCTGCCTTCGCTGGACCGTATCTGGACGAAGGACAGTCGTCTGGACGATCGATCCGTCGTCGCCGAATGCAACGATGTCTGCGTCATGACCTGGATGTTCGGGCTTTCGTTTAGCCAGCCTTCAAACGTCTGGCGGTTGACGGATGGTTCCGCATGGGTGCCGCGAAAGTTGCCCAGGGCCTGTGCCGAATTTGCGCCGTACCGGTCACGATAAAACTTGCGAATTCGCTTTGTTAGCTCGAGATAGCTGCCGGTAAGGCCCTCGAATGTTCGGAAGTCTGCGTGGCAGAGACCGTTGCTGAGCATTCCGCCGACATAGCGATTGGGTTCGACAATCAATACCGTTGCACCATCGCGACCAGATTCAACCGCCGCCGCGATCCCCGCCGGCGTGCCCCCGTAGACAACAACGTCATAGGATTTGTCGGCTGCGTTTGCTTGATACGCTGGCGGAGTCATGCAGACCAGAGAGCAAAAGCAGGCGAGTCGGAATACGTGAGACAGCGAGAGATGTTGCGCGTTCATCGGCTCTGTTGCAGAGGTCTGTGCGGATCATTGTTCGGACCGCACATGATAAGCCTTGCCCAATTTGTCGTGTTGATCCTCGGCGTGGATGAAGTAGTGGATGTGCGCGTTTCACATGATCATGACATCATCGGCGAACGATGGCCGGTCCCCGTGATGTGACTGGCAATGCGGGGCATCGGTGATCGCTCATCAGGATCACGTCTGCTTCGGCGGTGTGCTGGCGCTGCCGACAACCTCTAGATCTTTCGATTTCGTTAAAGTGCTTCAACGTCGTCTACCTCGCGACACCGGAATACCCGTATGGCTGCGGGAAATCGGCTCGGGTGAGCGAATGACCGATTGCAGCGTGATGAGCATGCACAATGGGATTCGCCAGCCATTGGGGTTTCCATCTGTCGGTACTTGCTTTTGTCGGTGGGCCGAATGCGGGTGCGATACAATTGAAGGCTGCACGTTTACAAACGCTTGGGCCGGGGTGATGGATTTGTCAGATGCACGACGTCAGATGCTGGGTCGCGGTTATCACTTTTGCGGGGATGCTAGTGACCGGGACCGCTCAGGAACCAACGCCCGAGTCGATATATGAGACGCGTTTGAAGCCGATTTTTGATTCGCCCAACCCATCAAGCTGCGTCCAGTGCCATCTTTCCGCCGTCGACTTGAAGGACTACATCCTTCCCTCCAGTCGTGAAACGTTTTTGTCGCTGCGAGAACAAGGACTGATCGACACCGAACGCCCCAGTGAATCCAAAATCCTGCACCTGATTTCCATGGGCGATTCTGATCCCGATGCACTAGCCCGGCGGATTCACGCAAAGAATCGCAAGGCGGAGTACGACGCCTTTTCCTATTGGATTGTCGCTTGTTGTCAGGACCAGGATCTGCTTTCGGCCCGCCCGTCCGCAGGCAATCAGAAGGCAGGGCCAAGTCATTCAGATGATTTGATTCGCCACACACGAAAAGATCGTGTTCTGGATTCATTCGTCAGAAATGTCTGGTCCCAGCGGATGCGATGTTTCCCCTGCCACACGCCGGGCGAATTGGACGCGGACAATCCGATGCATCAAAAGCCCATCGAAAGGCATCGAGACTTCGTCAAGCAGTACGGAGCACGCATGAACCTCTTCAAGGAGACGCCGTGGGAGACGATGCGTTCGTTGGTTGCCAGCAGCCGGATCGTTGGAAGCGAACAGAAACGCAAAGGCACGGTTCTGCCGTTGATCAATCTTAAGAATCCCACCTTGAGCTTGTTGATCCAAAAGCCAACAGCAAAACTTCCGCCGAAGACCTCGGAAGGAAAAATCGGCGAACCGTCTTCGCAAATTCCGGTGTCACACATGGGCGGTATCAAGATGCACAAAGGCGATCAGTCATACAAGGCTTGGTTGCATTGGCTGGAGGATTACGCAGCTTCCGTTTCGGGTGGCTACGAGTCCGACGATGAACTTCCCGAGGACAATTGGTATCCGACCCAGCACGTTGTACGTATCAAAGGCGTTCCAGAATCGTGGCCAAATCTGGCAACCGTTCAAGTGTTCGTGCACCGTTGGGACGAGAAGACCGATCGTTGGGCGGATGAACCCATCGCATTCACTCAGTCACTGGTCACGCCGCGCAAAATCGTCAACGGATCACTCTTCGTCTTGGCAAAGTCCGAACAACGCGACCAGCTGGATCCAGCCGGTGTCACGCTTGAACCGAGCAAGGTGCAAATACGTCTTTTTCTTGATCACGACAACACGCTCGCCGAATCGCCTACCCGCCTGCTGAACAATCGCGACCCTGATGCCACATCTGTGTTCGATGCGGTGTTTGGAATCGGATTCAAGAATGCGGATGTAATCGAGACGCTTGAGATTCCGTAGCCGTTTCGCTTTCAGGTCGGTGTCGATTCAAAACGCTTGCGCATCTGCGCCGGGCCGGCCGGTTTCGGGGGTTTCCGCGGGAAGAGTGATCGCGATCGGTTCATGCGCCACGGATCCCGACTGCGTCCGACAGGGCGCGACGTTTGATTGTTGGATTTTCGTTCTCTTTGGAGGATGTGGTTTCGAAATTGCCGCGCCGTCGGGCATCGGCTCCTTCGTGCCAGGCGCCGAATCACCCGCGGTCCGACAGGCATGAAGTTTGCAGCTTGTCGCGATCTGGCGCAAGCCAGATTTTCTGCGTCTGGAGGATCGCCCGCTTGCGATGCCCGATCGGCGTCGTGTGCGATGCACCAGACCCACTGTTCCCCGAAGGAGCCTGACATGGACCGACGAAGCGTGATTTCCGCCCTTGCCGCTGCACCCGCCGCCGTGATGGCCTCAACCGCAGTGCGAGCCGATGATCAGCAACACAGTCATTCGCACACCGACGGATTGGATCTCCGCTGCGCGTTGACTTGCAGCGACTGCGTCGCGCACTGCGAAAACTGTGTTGCGGCATGCCTGGAAGCTCTGGCTGATGGCATGGACGACATGATGGATTGCATCAAGATCTGCCAGGACTGTGCCGACATCTGCCGAGCGTGCGCGGCCAGCGATGCACGTGGCGGTCCGATGTCCGCATCGATCATGAAGCTGTGCATCGAAAGTTGTCAAAGGTGTGTCGCCGAGTGCGAAAAGCACGACCATCCCGAATGCCAGGCTTGTGCGAAAGCGTGTCGGGCATGCATCGAAGCGTGCCAGGCAGAGCAGTGATCGTTGCTAAGTAGGCGGATAGATTCTTCTAAGTTCAGTAACCCGACGCGTAGGTTTTGAAGTCGCGTTTTTCTGGTAACCCGACGCTTGAGCGAGGGAAAGAAATGCTGTTGGCATCGATTCGCTCACGCTTCGGTTACCGAAAAGAAGGAGGCCGCGGGTAGTATCGCAACTTCAAAACGCGAAAGCGAGGAACGAACCGGCGAAGAACGCGGTCTCTCGCCGATGCGTCGGGTTGTCATTTGTCGCAAAAATTCTGTCCGCTTGCTTAACGCGATATAGCCCCCGCAGCATGAACCGCGTCACCTCCCGCCGGCCTACTTCAAGATTTGCCTGCCCAGTCGACGCGATCGACAACGTGGGGCGTTGAACGGGCGTGTATCCAACGGATGTATCTTGCCGCCGGTAGTGGTGCTTTGCGGTCTCGAATGACTCTTCCATGTCCGGTTCCGACCGGGGCATCGTTGCCCATTGTCAGACGCGAAACGGTGTCTGCTTCCCAAGCACCTAGAATGCGACAACGGACATTCAATTAAGGGTTTGAGGTATGACACGCAAAATGTTTCATCTGGGGGTGCTCGTGGGGGCCGCTGTGCTCGGGACCGCCGCGTGGACGATGACGGCGAGAGCCGGATACGAGTCAGCGGAGTACAAGGTCGTTGAAACCGATGGCGATATCGAAATCCGCGAATACCCCGATCTGATGCTGGCGGCGACAAGCTCGAAGCTGGATTCGCAGGGGCGGGATGGCAGTTTCATGCGGCTGTTTCGATACATCAGCGGCAACAACGAAAGCGACCAAAAGATCGCGATGACGACGCCGGTTTTCATGGAGGGCGATAGCGGCTTGTCGGACGTTTCGATGGGTTTTGTGATGCCCAAGGAAGTTGCGGTCAAAGGTGTGCCGGATCCCAAGAGCGACGGGGTCGAGATCCGCCGACGTGAAGGCGGCCGCTTTGCCGTCATTCGATTTTCAGGGCGGATGGATTCGAAACTCGCAAAGAAGCAAGAGGCACGGTTGCGGGATTGGATGAAGTCCCGTGGGCTTGAGGGAGAAACGACTGCGGAAGCCGCTGGGTACGATCCGCCGTTCACGCCAGGGCCGCTTGGCCGAAACGAGATCCTGATCCGGTTAAAGCAATCCAGCGACGAAACGCCTTCGGTGGACGGGTCGATGCGACATGGGGACCTGTGAAGTCAATTGATTTTCTTCGGTTGAATCCCTGCTTCTTTCAAAACCCTCGACGGAGACCACCAGCGATGTTTGGAAATCGCAAAGACAAGCTGCAGGCAAAGTACAACAAGCTGATGCAAGAGTCGTATGAACTCTCGACCGTGAATCGGAAAAAGAGCGACGAAAAGCGTGCCGAAGCCGAAGAGATTGGGCGACAAATCGATGAACTCGAGAAGCAAGCATAATCCTGTGGCGGCGAGCTTATGTGTGCTTGCGGAACGGTGAGTTGGTGGAGTCGGACTGAGCGCTCGTGACCTGGTCCGCCAGTGCATATTGGCGGCAAGGGACTCGAGACCTCGTCCACCCCGTTTGACAATTGAGGACTGATCAATGACATATGCCCGTGCTCGCTTGCTACTCGGCATGTTCGGTGTTGGTTTGATCGTCGTGCTAAGCGCCTTTCTGCTTCTGGCCCGATACCCGCTTGAAATCCTTCCCGATTCGGAGTCTTGGAGCAGCGATGATTTGACCGCACTTGCTTTAGTGTTCGGTTGTCTGGCCGCGGTGTTATTCCCACTGGACTTGCTGGGCGGTTACTTGTTACCGAACCGTTGGAGGCCAAACACGATCTCGCTGAAGATGTTCGCGGCAGGATGGCTCCGCGGCGTGCTCGTCCAGGGGACGCTTTTTGTTGCGGCCAGCCTGTTGATCCTGTTGATGGGGCGTTGGCTCGGGACCACGGGTGCAGTGGTGGCGATCGCGGGCTTCGCGATCCTTCTTGTCGGTGTACAGCTACCGATCGCCAAGTTTGTGGGAGCACTGAGGAATCGCGCGGCAGATGACGGGGACATCGACGCGAAGCTTGAAAGAGCTCAGTCGATCGTTTCGACCTGGGGTTGGAAGCCGCGCCCGATCACGGCACTCCAGCATCGCGACACCGGCTTCACCGGCGGCATTGTGGGTCTGCCCGGAATGGAGACCGTCGTGTTGCCGGCAGAGACGATCAGAAAATTATCGCCAGACCAGCTAGCGATCGTCATCGCACGACGACTGGAAGCAATTCAAAGCGGCAGCCGAACACGTGGGCTGTTGCTGGCACTTGTGTGGGTGGTGGTAGGGTTCGCGTTGTCGACCTTGTTGCCAGCCGCCGGCGTGACCAGCGTCGCGGGGCTGACCATGACCTGTCTCGGATTTACGCTTTGGACCTTTTTCGGGTTGCTGACGTTACCGACACTCAGTCGCCAAGCGTCGTACGCGATCGACGGAAAGGTTTTGCAGTCCGGCGCATCGCCGGAGGTTCTGCAGCAAACCGTGAAGGCGTTTGACGTTCTGCAGGACGATGAACCACGTCGATCCGCATTGATTGAAACGATCTTTCATCCCGTACCCAGCGTCCATAATCGTCGTTCCCCGACGCCCGGTGGCGCGCCGATCGCGTGGCATGCCGCTCGCATCACACTGTTCGTTTCCTGGGCTTGCATGGGGATGCTGGTCCGAGCCGTTCACTGTAACGTCGGCCGACCTGAACTGTGGGTGATGTTGCCGACCGATTGAATCCGGGCATGTTGATGCATGCCGAAATCGTCTTCGCAGACGAAGTGGATTCGATCTGGATCGTCGATCCTGTGACACCCGGTGATTCCACGTCGCTTGATTGGGGTGGAACCTTTTCGCTATCACCGATTGCCTCCTGCAAACTACAATTCGACTTGCGAAGCGGTCGTATTTCAGATGTGGGAAACGTGAGCGGAAGGTAAGTCGAAGGCATGCACATGGCGGAGGATGCCGGATCCAAAGGGCAGGCCGCCCTGGAAACGGTCTTTGGTTTTTCGCAAGACGACCTGGCAGTCAATCGCTTGGGTGAACTTTCGGCGACTCAGAAGGATCAGATCGCACGTGCACACTACGCCAACTCGCGTTTCGCTTGGATTGCCTTTTTGATTGTGTTCGGCGTCGCTTTCTTTGGCTTCTGTGCCGACATGCTTCGCAGGGATACCTTCGGGGCGAGAGCGTTGGCGGCGTATGCCGGTGTCACGATGCTTTTCGCCCTGATCCTTTGGGGATTCATTCTTTATCACCGGCATCAGATGAAGCGAACGCTTCGGGATGGAAGAACGTTCCCGGTGAAGGGCAAGATCCGGCTATACACCAAACGCAGCGAAAAGCTAGTGCACCGGTACTTTTGTATCGGCGATCATCCATTCCAAGTGGAGCGGTATGATCATTTTGTGTTGCTGCAGGAGTCTGGATTAGCGGGCCAGGAAGCCATCATGTATGTGTCGACGCCGCGGAAGGCCGTTCAGTCGGTTGATATGGCCAGTTACTTTGGTCGTGGGCAAAGTTGAAAATCGCAATGAAGAGGCGTACCGGCGGCCAGGGACTCGTGACCTCGTCCACGAGTGCGTACCGGCGGCAAGAGACTCGTGACCTCGTCCACTACGGCGTTTGGACGCTGTCGATTTTGTCCTGCATTGTTTGGTTGCGGTCGGTTCGCGTGCCCACTTTGATGCTTGTCGTGATGCGAGGTGCGCCCATCGCGTGGACCCGCTCGTGGCATTGTTTCACCGCGGCGAAGACTTCATCCCAATCGCCTTCGATATTCGTTCCGTAGGCGTGAAGCTGGTGATCCAACCCCGCTTCCTGCAGTACCTTTTGGCACTCGGCGACGTACTTGCTGACCGAGACACCGACGCCCATCGGGACGATGCACAGATCCATGATGACTTTCATGCCGATCGGTTCCTTTGCAGATTCGAGCTCGCATTCGACGTGTTCACCCTTGATCGTTGCCGGCGGTTGAACGTGTGTCTAGGGTGATGGTTTCACGACCTTGGCGACATCAGATCGAAAAACGTGGTGCCGCGTTTGAGGGCTGGTTAGAATGCCGCCGACCAAACCGGACGTATGCCTCAAGAGAATCCACCGATTGAAAGCGATGGGAGTTCGCCTCGTGAATCAGATCATTTTTCGTTCCGCCACCGTCATCGCCTGGCTGGGCATCGCGGCGTCAGTGAACGCCCACTACTTGTGGATCGCCGTTGACCGCGAAGCCGACAGCCGTACCGGGGCCAACATTTACTTCGAAGAAGCTGCGCGCCCGGGCGATGGATTTTACCTGGACCACTTTCTTGGCAGCAGCGATGTATGGATTCGCACGATCGAAAATCCCTCGCCGGATGCGATCAAAGCGGATGAAGTCAAGGACGGCGAAAACCGGTGGATGCGAGTGACGGTGCCGCCGGCCGACGAATACAGCGTGGACGCTTACGGAAAGTTTGGCGTTTACGCCTACGGTCAAACCAATGTGTTGCTTCACTATTACGCACGCAATTTGTCGGTCCAATCGCATGATGCCATGCATGAACTCGGGCGAGCGGAGCAGATGGACCTGGATCTTGTACCGCACGATGTGGGTGAACTTCTGGAGTTCACGCTGCTGTGGAAGGGCAAGCCGGTCGCTGATCGAATGGTCTTTGTGCGTGGGCCGGACGGTCTTCGGCTGAATGTGAAGACCGACGTCGACGGCAGAATCGAATTGCAGCGTCCGGCGTCCGGCAGACTGACCTTGCGAAGCAGCGTCGAATTTTCAACGCCCGGCAAGGACAACGGCGAAGCCTATGAAAAGATTCGGCACAATATCACGCTTGTGATGCCGATCGATGGCACCTCCGAAGGGCCCTGATGGTGATCGACCCCCATGGGGTGACGGTGATCTTGCGTTGCGCGATGCGGCTATTTCGTACCGCTGTTCAGCAAATGCGAGACACCGGACAAACGGCCCAATTCGGTGACATCCCATCCAGGCCAAAACACCAGCAGCAAGATTCCACCGGCAATTGCAATTCCGAAGGCAACGCACACGTATAGAAACGTTCGACGGCTTCCGAGTACCGCTACGATTCCGGCTTTGAAGATGAGGTTGGACAGTGTGGCGATCAGGATCACTCGCCAAGCGGTTTGTGAATCGACGCGATCTTCGCTAAACATCTTGGCCGTCGAAAGCGTGATCGCATCCACGTCGGTCAGCCCCGAAATGCCGGCAATCCAGTACAAGGCCTGTTCGCCGAACATATCCTTGGCGGCTGCAACGATGAACAGCACGACGGCGTACAGCGCGCCGAAGATAATGGCCGGTTTCAGCTGAGCCGGGTTGTCATAGTCCGGTGCGGTGGTGTCTTGCTTTCGGACGGGCATGTATAGCAGGGCACACTCCAGAACCATCAACACCAACATCGCAGCGATCGGCGGAAACGCAACATCGAGCAGAGCCGGCGCCACCGCGCCGATTTCGATCAACACGCGTATGTTGACAATCGTCGACGCGATCATGATCACCAGAGCCGCGATCGCACTGATATTGGGTGTGTCTTTGGTTTGACGGGCGTAGCTGACGGTGGTCGCGGTGCTAGAGATCAGTCCGCCGAAAATGCCGCCAAGGACCGCACCGGCTTTGGCACCCAGCAGCTTTTGCGCGACGTATGCGGCCATGCTAATTCCGACGATCAGCACCACCATCCGCCAGATGCTAAACGGGTTCAGGACGTTGTAGGGGCCGTAGGTCTCGTCTGGCAGAAGTGGCAGAATGATCAGCCCGATCAACGCAAGATTCATCACCGCGCGCAAGTCTTTCGCTGTCATGGCATCGACGACACCGTGCAGTCGAGCTTTCCAGTGCAGCAGGACTGCGGCGACCCCGGCCGTCACAATCGCCGGCCCCGTTTGGTTGACCGCCAAGGCACTGCCGACGACATACATCAACAGCACGGCGACCTCGGTAGTCATCCCCGAGCTGTTCACGCCGGACCGTAGTTTCGCGATGTTAGCGATGGCAAGCATGGCCGCCACGGATAGCAGGCCCGCTGCACTGAGCCAGCCGACACCGTCCGACGCAATCACGCACAATGTCCCCAGCATGGTGATCAGCGGAAACGTGCGAATTCCCGCGATGTCCGACTCCTTCCACTCACGCTGCAGGCCGACCAATAGCCCCAGGCCGAGAGAAATCGCAAGTGACTGGAAGGATTCCATAGACGTCAGACTTTCAAACTCGAACGGGTGCATCAACAAGCTGCATCGGCCGCAGGCCAATCCCCCATTCTACTCGGCGGACGTTTCCTCCAAACAGCAAACCTGGGGCGATGTGGCATTGCGGCGACCAAACGCCCGATTTCAAAGCGGCAATCCGAGGTTAGGATAAGATGAGGTTGGCAGGTCGCGGCCGAGTCGTATGAAACGCGGGGGATTGGAGCACCGCTTTGGCCCGTCGCGACCGCCAAGGCCGAACACCAGTCAACACAAGCATGAAGAAGGGCACCATGTCGCTGGCGGATTGCTGTGCAGATCATTTAGGCGCTGGCATCATACGACTATGCAATTTTGCGTTCGCAGTTGTCGAATCAGGGCGGTGTCGATTGGGGCGGACGCCGGTGCGGACCATCACGACAAACGACTTGGTTCATTGGTTGGAATCTGATGAACGATCGCCGGTCTTGGTGGATGTCCGCAGCGATGCAGAACTTGCCATTTCACGGATCTCCGGTGCAATCACTCGCAAGCAATTCGAATCGGACCCGCGGTCGTATTCCGGCCGGCCTGTGGTGGCGTACTGCACCGTCGGCGGTCGCAGCTATCTTTTCGCCGCCAAGTTGGTCGATTCGGGGGTGGACGCGGTCAATTATCGCGACAGCATTCTGGGATGGTGCAATGCCGGTTTGCCTTTGGTGAAGGCGGATGGCCGGCCGACGACCGACGTGCATCCGTACTGGCGATTGTTCAAAGTTCCGGATTCGTACCAGGTGCGCATGTCGAGCTGACCGGCAAACGCACCAAACGGACGAAAACGATGTCACGTCCAGCGGCCGAATCAGACCGCGACGGGGGTCGCTTGCAAGAATCGCAGTGTTTCACTGACGAATTCGTCCGGATTGTCTTGCGGTGTCCAGTGCGAACAATTCCGCATCGGGTGAAGTTCCGCGTTGGGCAGGTCTTTGACCAAACGCTCGGCAGTGTCGATAGGTTGCCAGCGATCGTCTTCACCCCACAGCAAAAGCGTCGACTGCTGCATCTTGTGCAGGCGATGCGTTAGGGGTGTCGTGTGGTTGGTGTTCAAACTTGCCGCGTTACGTACTAGGCTGACGATTCCTTCAGGTTCTTGGTAAGGCGCGATGATTCCCTCCTTGAACTCGTCGGTCAATCGTTCTTTTCTTGAAAGCCCAAATTGGAAACTCTCGACCAGTTTGTCGGTCATCTCTTCACGGCTCAATTGTGCGTTACGCGGGTGTCCTAGAGCCAGCATTTCGTCCACCGGCCAACTGTCATAGGCAACACTGTTGGACAGCACCATCGAACGCACCAATTCGGGACGACGATCTGCCAGGATCAGAGCAACGCCACCGCCGATGTCATGGGCAACGAAGTGCGCCCGATCAACGCCCATTTCATCAAGGAGGCTTTCGATCACGTCCGCTTGAAACTCGATCGAACGATCAAAACGATCCCGACGGTCGGAATAGCCATAGCCCGCCATGTCGGGGGCAACAACACGAAAATGCTCGGCCAGCGGATCAATGACCTCGTGAAACAAAAACGACCAAGTCGGTATGCCATGCAGCAACACCACTGCGTCCCCGTCGCCGACATCGGTCGCCGCGATTTGCAGCGGGGTGTCAATCAAACCTTCCAGAGAATGCATTTGCTGACGTTTGCGAAAGTCTTGGATCTTCATTGCTGTGGGGCTTCCCAAAATACGAGTTCTGCGATTGGTCGCCTTGGACGGACAATAGATGCGATGGGGAAACGCGATCTTCGTCCGACAAGCGACGGTCAGTCGAACGCCGACCAGTACTTCATCGGTCAACGCGATCGTTTGCCGCTCAATCAGATCCACATCACAGGCAGATCCACCACGCAAGTGTTGGTGACATCTTCGGCAGGTGGGAACCAACCACAGGGGCGCTTTACTGCTGAGCGACATCGCAATGGGATGCAGCTTTCGCGCCAAAGAAGCGGCGTCGGGGACTCCGCTGGCATGAAGAAAAGAGTGGGAAGGGCAAACCCTGGGGGTGGATCAATCCAGCAAGGCAAACGCCTGGTGGATCGCTGCAGACGTCTTGGCGCATGCCGCGTCATTGTCCAATTGATTCAGCGGCTTGTTGAACGGTTCAGCGCGAACGGGACCGTCGTACCCGATGTCGACCAAAGCTTCCAAAAAGGATTGAACATCGATGACGCCCGTGGCCATCGGCAATTCCCGCTGGTTGTCTTGTTGCTGGTCGATGTCCAGCCCCGCCGGCGCGTCATTCAGATCGCACCCGACCACTTGTTTTGAATCCAATGCACGAATGTCGTCCGCGGTTTCGCGAGCGGTGTACCAGTGCCACGAATCCAAGACAAATCCCATGTTGTTGACGCCGATTTCGGCATGCAAATCAGCCGTTTCACGCATGGTATGGATAAACGGATAGCGTTTGGAATTTCGCAAGGATGGTGTGCCCACATATTCCAAGCCAAACCGAAGACCGTGGTCTTGCAACACTTTGGCGCACTGGCGAAGGCGTTGGGCGTGCTGGCGGAAATTGGCGACGTAAGTCAATTCGTCGCTGCCGGGAGTGATCCAAGTCCCCATTCGCGTCACACCTGCTCGTTTCGCGGCGGCCGCGAGCGTTGGCAACTGACGCAATCCTTCCTGGAAACGCGCCTCGTCCTTGCGAAAGTCCAGTGGCAAGCCGCTGGAACCCCAGACCAATCCGGCGTCGGCCAGTTCGCCCAGCAAGTCCTGGTTTTCGCTATCGGACAACTTGGCCAACTCTGCCGGCGACGCCGCCACGGATTCGAATCCATGCTTGGCGGCCAATATGATCGCTTCCCGCTGGCTGGCTTTGACGCCAATGCTGCCCCAACGCAAATCCACGGTAAAACGACGTTGCCCTGACGGCTGGGCAAGCACGGACTTGGTCAGCGCACTTGCCGCAAGGAAACCGGCGGAGGAAGTAAGAAAACGGCGTCGTTGGTGGTTCATCGATGATGTCCTGGTGGAATGATGGGGGGGAATCACTGTTGCACTTGCGGGAATCGCTGATTCATCTGCTGCGTGATGCGATGATTGGCTTGGCGGATCAGTGGCACGTTCTCGGAATCGGGAATCTCTTGCTCATCCAACAGGCCATAGCGTCGGGCGCGATTGCGTTGATAGGCACCGCACAGATGGAATCCGATACAGCCTGGGGTTTGAAACAGCTGTTGCAGTGTGGCCGCGTACCACTCACCTTCGTTATGGGTGAATTCGCCTGGTGCCGTCTGCCATCGCATGCGGGCCGCGTCCGCCAAAAGCACCGGCTTGCCCGTCTGTCGATGATATTCCGGCAGGTGGGTGACCGGATCACGAAAGTCCTGAAACGATAGCACGTCGACGTACGGAAGCGCGGCGTCGATGACTTGCTTGGCGATCGGCGCGTTGGCTTCGTATCGGTCGCCGAAGATCAGGTGATGCTTGTCATAACGTCGAATCGCATCGTGAGTGGTTTCGTAATAAAGGGTCGCCAACTCGATCAGTTCTTTGCGGCCGGCCTCGGATTCCAGACGATCGGGATCAAAGATGGGCCCGCGCCATTGATTGTCTGGTCGGCTGTGAATCCATGTCGGACAATCACTATAGAAGTATCCGATCAGGTTGCGTTCCTCGGCAAGTTCGCCGCAATGAGCACGTGCCACATAGTCACACCAATCTTTCCAGTCATCGCTGCGGAAATCATAGTGGACGGTGTGCTTTTCCCATTGATGTGATTCGGTGAACGGCAGCAAATGACAATAGGGCATGTCCAGTGCCCGGTATTCATCGATGGTAAAGCTGCGTGAATGTTGCCATTTCCGAACGGTCACTTCTTGGACCCAGCCGACCGAATTGAACCCCCAGTCATGCAAGTTGGGTGTCACGGATTCTTGGATCCAACGAATCGTGCTGCCGCCGTACTTGTCACGCCACAGATCGATGTTTTCCGGGTACCGCAGCGTCGCCGGGTCGATGTGATTGATCCCCACCGTAAAGAACGGCTGGCCGTCGGGTGAGATCAGCCACCAGTGATCGTCTTGTCTTCCCAGCGTAAAGAAACCGTCGGGGGCCGGTTGAGTCGTTTTGACAGGTGCGGCACTGACAGACCGGGCCGTGGCGTTGATCGTCAACCCGGCGCCGGCGGCAATCAATTGTTTGATGAAACAACGTCGTTTGGCCAATCGGCTCTTTGTCGTGTCCCTTCGACCGCTCGTCGTGTCGCGGTCATTTCCTTTCGATTCAACCGTGCGGTTGGCGGTCATTGCTTCGTCGGCTGCGTTTGCGAAAGGATGGTTGTGTCATCCAGGTCGACGCCTAAAACCGTCTTGGCGATTCGATTCAGATCCTGGTATTCGCCTTCGATATGGAAGGTTTTGTGGACATGTTGAATGCTTTCACCGGGTGCCAGTGGTTTTGCGGGCGATGATGATTCCAATTCGTAAAAAGGGCCCAGCTGGGTACCGTCATCGACCGGACCGTCGTTGTACGAATTGACAACATCGCCACCGTACGGATTGTCTTGAATCTTCCACTGAGAATTTACATAGTCACGATCACCAGCAAACGAGTACTGGACGATCGTTAGGACTTGTTGCTGGGCGTCGTAGCTGCCGCACACCGGAACGATCGATTCGGGCGGCAATCCAATTTTCGATCGGAATCGTCCGTCGCCTTTGAACAGAACGGCGGCTTCCGTTGTCACCAATCGATCGGCTGGAACGTCGCCGAAGTAGTCACTGTTCAGCGTCAAAGGCTTTTTGTACGGGACGATGATGGTTGCTTGGTCCGATGGGTTGAACATGCCCAAAATCCAGATCGACAACAGACCGGTATCTTTGTGCCAAGCATGTGATCCGATGTTGGTGATTCGGTTGTCGGATTGAAAGCCGACCGATTTGACTGCGTCACCAAGTTGGACGTTCAGTGCCGATTCCATTTGTTCGGACGACAGCACCGAAATGTCGCGATCGACTTGAAGATCAAACGGAAAACCGCTGTAGTTTGTCAGGCTGATTTTCCGCTGAAACGAAACGCTGGATTGATCCTTGGACACGACCGAAAACGGTTCGGTATCGATCGCCGCCGGCGTCTGCCAGTTTTCCAAAGTGAATTCATCGCCGCCTTTGAAAAAGATTGAAAACTGACCGCCTTCCGGGCCCATCCAGAAACGGTCTTCGCCGCCGAACACGTTGATGTGGGGACGCGTTTCGCCCGAAGCGATCAGGTCGTGATTCAGCCATCCGAAACTGGTCCCCGCTTCACCGTTGGCTGTGCTGGTCATCACCCGGCCCTGATAGTCGGCGACCACGGCGATTTGGCTGGAATCGGAATCGCCTTTCAAGACAATGACGTCACCGTGCTTGCGAAGAAAATCGACGTCGTGGCCGAAGGTTCCGGGTTCGGCGGAGGGTTGTGCTGCACCGACAGGAAAACTGAACAGACACGCCAGCGACGCAAGAAACGCGGTGGAAAAAAATACAAGAGACCAATTCATCAAGTTGCTCTTTTGACGGACGATGCCGAGTTTGGATGGAGGGTCGATCCGGCAACCGTGATGTCTGTCGCGTTCGTACGTGTCGATCGCGGTCGCCTAGCAGAATCAATGCTGCTTGATCCGTTCGCTATTGTAACGGTGCGGCGTACCGAACGGTGATCGCCGGCCCGGGCCATAGAACTTCCACCATGTGATGCTGTGTTTCGGACCGAATGGTGAAGCGATTGTCCCCGCGACGAAGTTGCCCCACGGGGATCGGCAATAGGTCATAGTCGTAATGATGATTCTTACCTTCGTGGCGGTGGGGATGACCATTCAGACGCAGTGGCTCGTGGTGCGCGTCAGAGGCTTCCCAAGTGCGGTAGTGCAACACGGCTTCTTCCGCACGTTCGATCGGCGCCGTCGGATCGATAGAAATTCGACACGACTTTTCTTTTCCGACACGCACGCTGAAGGATTCCGGAACATCACTGGCGCGATACTGACGCACCGAAACCGATTCACGACTTAGGGTCAGTCCATCAACGACGTCGGTGACGAAAATTGTTCCGTCGTCATCATGGATGCGAGCCACCAGCTTGATGGATTCCGGCGTTTGGTCGGGGACCCAATGCGTGTCCCATCGCAGTTCGTGTTGTCCGATCGACGGATCGATGGTGCCCACATGATTTTGCAGATCCGCGGCCTGGCCACGCCAAGGCTGGAAACGCGACACGTGCCAGTCTTGGTAGATTCCATCGCCGTTTTCGTCATAGCCGTCATACCAAGCCAAGACGTCCACTCGTTCGGCGTCCTTCGTTGCGTCGACTCTGATTAGCGGATCATCCGAAATGATTGATCCCGTGGCGGGTGAAGCAATCCGTCCAGTGGCATGTGACTTCGCAGCCGGATCGTAGTAGACACGCAGGATCAGCGAATAAAGACCCCACTGGCCCCAATGATTCTGATTGCTCGGACCCACCGTTGCCTCGACACGGTTTTCCCCTTGAACCAAATGATCCAGCGGAAGGGTAACGACGGGATTGTCTTGCGAATGATACATTTCCGGCGAATGACCCTTGGGCGTGGTCGACAGTTCCGGCAATCGAATCCAAGTGTTCCCGTTGAACCGAATCCGCTTGTCCGTTGTTCCGGCGTGACCGCCCCAACGATCCAAAACGACTTCGGCGGCGATGGCATGTTCCAAGTCTTTTACTGCAAGCATCAAAACGGGATTTGGCAGAAACTTCTTCGCACCTTCGGCCGAAGCATTCGGGTCGGTCACTCGCCAGTCGAAATTGCCACCATTGTGAATCGCGTATTCACGATAGACATCGCCGGGTTTCGGCCCTGGTTGTTGGACGGCCGCGATCACGTTTTCGGCTGCCGCGGAATCGTTCGGTGCGGTGGAGTCGGTAGGGTGATCTGACGACTTCGACTGCTGCATGGAATCGACCAGTCGGCTTACATCCCTCGGAGCCTTGCCATCGGCCAACCCGATCGAAAAGCGTCGTCCAGGTGTGTTCAGGTAGGCGTTCAATTTCTGGCGTCCGAAACCAAACACGGTCATTTGGTCATCCATGGCATAGAACGAATCGTGCCAGCGGTCGTCATCATGGCTGTGCAGAACGATGCATTGCCGGTGACTGGCATCCCCAAACGCGATCCATTCCGGCGCATCAAGATCGCCGTCGTGCTTTTGGTCAATGGGTTTGGGGGCAGGCGTCGACGAGGTCATCCACCAATCATCAGGATCTAACCGGCCGCCGGGCGTGCCTTCATACAAGATCCAATAGTGCTTGTCGTTGGGCATCCGCGTGATCGAAAAGGTGCAGTGGGTGGGATAGAACTCATAGCGTCCTTGCCACCGGCCGTCCAAAGACTCTGTGGTGACTGCTGCATAGTCTGGACCGGCATGTACGAGTCGTGTTTGCATCGGATCGCTTTGCGAATTTCTCGCGTGGAAATAGTTGCCGCCTTGATGGAACACCGCGTTGGGAAAGCCGCGGTATTCGCCGGCCGCACCACTGCCCTTGCCGGGGTGAAAGCCCAGCCAATCATTGCCGTCGTTGTCGACCAAACTGCTAAGTCCTCCGCCCGATTTCTCCAGGTAGTAGGTTGCCGTTGGCGTCTGGATCTTGAACGCGGGTAGGTCTCCGGCGGATGCATCCACCGCATCCTCGATGACGTGGACGCCGGTTGGTCTGGGCCGGTCGCCGGTGGTCAACACGACCTTCTGCTTGGATGCCGCTGACGTCGGTCGCACGCGCAACAGCGATCCTGTTCCGCCCTGGAACTTGTCGTCGATCACCCAAGCGTTACGAAGCAGAACGTACAGAGATCCGTCATTCGAAAAACGCAGATCGACGGGACGCCGGATGCCCTCGATAAACGTGTTCACGTCTGCCGGATGATCGGGATCCAATGTGTGGATCCAGCCATGGACGAAATCGGCAAAGAAGTAGCGTCCCTGCCATGAGGTCGGCCACGCCGAATCGGAAGGACAAAAGTCACCACCGTTGACGGATGATTGCGGGTACCAATGGATCGGACCGTCGTATTGGGCGTCGTCGTACTCGGGAAAATCACCGTGTTCGACGACCGGCCAACCATAGTTGGCGCCCGCACGGCCGACGTTGATTTCTTCGGACTTGCCGCCGACATCGTTGATCAGCATCAATCCGTCGGAATCACGCACCGCGAAAGTGAACGGATTGCGGCACCCAAGTGCCCAGATCGCTTGGTACTTTCCAGCAGTGCGATCAAGCAATGGGTTGTCGTCGGGGATGGATCCGTCGGGATTGATTCGCAGGATCTTGCCCAGAAACGTATCCAGCTCTTGCGACGGCGTGCCGGCGGTTTGTTCTCCGATGCCGATGTAAAGCTTGCCGTCCTTTCCGAAGTGGATTCCACCGCCTTGATGACCCGCGGGGACTTTGCCACCCATTTTCGTTTGGTCATCGCCGATCAGCAGCACGGTTTCACTGTTGGCAATTGTGGCGTTTGCGTCGACGGTCAGACGACTGATTCGGTGGTGCGGATAGGGATCTTTGGCCACCCAGCAAACGTAGATGTAGGGTTCTTTGGGGAAACTCGGTGCGTGCGTTACGCCGATCACGCCACGTTCCCATGTCGAATCCACGGGAAAGGTGGCCAGCGGTTCGGGCATCAGTTTGCCGTCGTCGATGACACGGATTTGTCCGGTTTGTTCGCACACCAAAACGCGACCATCGGGAAGCACGTCCAGCGCGGTGGCACCATCGATCCCCGTGGCGATCGTTTCAACAGTGAAGCCGTCCGGAACGCTGATCGGACCGGCAACCCCCGAGCCCATTTTGGTCTTCACTCCCGATCGCAAGCTTTCCAGATAGGCGATCAAGTCGGTGAATTCGTCCGGCGTTAGTTCGTCCGCCAAACCTTCGGGCATGATCGACGCGATGCTATGGCTGATTTCCTCGACATCATCTTTCGCAATGAAGTGTGTCTTTGCGTTGGCATCGATCAACGTTAATGCTTCATCGGATTGCCGCATCATGATCCCGCTGATCACGCGTCCGTCAACGGTCAGCACGTTACTCGTTCGATAACCTTCGACGATTTGTCGCGACGGTTCCAACACCGATTCAATCAAATGCGGCCGATCGAATTTGCCACCGATTCGCGACAGATCCACGCCGACTTGGCCACCGCGTCCATCAATCGTATGACAGACCGAGCATTTCGTCCTGGCATCCAAAAAGATTTGCTTGCCCTTTGCGGCGTTTCCGGCATGCGTCAGTGCGAATTGTTCCAACGCATCCAGGTCAACTTTTGCACCATCATTGTGGTTGGCGGCGGATTCGTCGTCGGCATTGTTGGTGTTCTGGCCGGCTTCGTTCAGCCGACGGACGCGGATGTCTTTGACGCGAATCATCATCGGCGGCCCTTTGTGCAACTGGAAAGCGAACAGTCCCGAATCGCGGCGGTTGGCGGCGTCTTCGTCGATCCCAATCGCCATCACTTGGCCATTGATGATGTGCGTGAACTGGTTGCCGTTGGCGATGACGATCAGTTCGTTCCAGTCGTCACGGCGAATGTGGGTTTCCAATTCCACCGGATCGCCCACCGAGCCGATCTTTTCGATATGCGGCTTCTTGGCGTTGTCCTTGTTTTCGCGAACGATCACGGCGTCGCCGCGTTGCCCCAAAAACATTCGGCCTTTTTCTTCGAAGAACATCCCGGTGAACTGATCGACCGGGGCGGCACCGGGCTTTCCTTTGACCGGATGCCATTGGGCTTCGAAATCACACTGGTAGCCCGACACCACATAGTCGCCTTCGTCGACACTGCGATATTGGACGCCGGAATTGTATCCCTGGACTTGATACGACAACCGCAGTTCAAAGTCACTGAAGGAACCGCCACGATAAATCAAAAATGTGTTTTGTTCCGCGGCGACTTCAGTCGTTGTCTGGCCAACGATCGCACCATCTTCGACTCGCCAAAACCGACCGTCGCCTTCCCATCCGTCCAAGGTTTGGCCATCGAACAATGAATGGAACGGTTCCGTGTCACTCGGCTCGTCTGCGGCGGCCATCGGTGCGACGACCAGTAAGGCAGTCATGGCAGCGGCGTGCGCACCAGAAAGATCGAATGAGACCATCGAAAGAACCTGCGCTGGGTAGGAGGACAAGGAAGGATCGACGATCGCATCGTCGGGCGGGTGGTGATGCCAATATAGCTGTCCCGCCGACGGGGTGCCGCAAAGCTGCTTGACGACCACTGGCTGACGCACGCGTCAGCGTGGCCAATGGCATCGTGAAATGTTTCCGATTGTGCCGATCATGCTAAGACAAACGCGTGTTTCATGCCTGGCTTCCGATCAAGCTGAGCAATGAAGCAAACGTCTCGCCGATTTTGACGATTGTTTAGGCTTGTGAGGAACGAGCTGGAAACTAAGTTCAGCAAGGACAAGCGGATGATTCGAAAGCTGTTATGGGTCGGATGTGTGGTCGCCTTCGGAAGCCAAGCCTTTGGCCACGGCGACCTGCGATCGCGTGCCGACAAACACGCACCGGCGGGATTGATGGGCGACCACGTCCATGAACCCGGCGAATGGATGGTGGAGTACAGGTACATGAACATGTACATGGACGGAAACCGAGCCGGGACACGACGGCTGAGCGATGCCGAATCCATTGCATTCGGCGCGACCAGTGATCCGGTCACCAACCGTGGTGCGTCGCCCTCCAGCATGACACATGAGATGCACATGTTGCACGTCATGCGTGGAATGACCGATGACATCACGTTGTACACGATGATCATGTTGCCATCGATCACGATGGACCACATCCGCGGGCCAATGAATCCCGCCGGTGCGGGTAGCTATTTCACCACGCACAACAGCGGGTTTGGCGACACGACGATCGGTGCGTTGTTGCGTTTGTACAGCGACGCCGATGATGATTTGATCTTGAACTTGGGCGGTTCGCTTCCCACCGCGGACATCTTTCGAACGACCC
Source organism: Crateriforma spongiae (assembly GCF_012290005.1). Classification (NCBI taxonomy): domain Bacteria; kingdom Pseudomonadati; phylum Planctomycetota; class Planctomycetia; order Pirellulales; family Pirellulaceae; genus Crateriforma; species Crateriforma spongiae. The sequence continues at coordinate 91,223 of NZ_JAAXMS010000012.1, read as the reverse complement.
GCGAGCCCACCGGCGGAATGATGGAGCAACCGCTGCCGTACCCGATGCGATTGGGGTCTGGAACGTTCAACGCTCGTCCCGGTATCACGTGGAAACGATACTTTGATCACGGTTCCTTCGGCACCCAGTTTCAAACCGACCTGCCCATCGGTCGGAACTACCGCGACTACAGCGTGGGAGACGAGTTTCGATTGAACACCTGGTACAGCCACGTTCTGACAGACCATTTTTCGACCAGCCTGCGAATCGAGAATCTTTGGCGAACCAATTACGGTGGTGCCGATCCGATGAGTCCCGACGCGTTGATCAGCACCAATGTGGAAAGCTTTCGCGGCGGATACACGCTGAATTTGGGCGTGGGGGCCGCGGCGTTACTGAATGGACACTTGTTGAATGTCGAAATCGTTCCGATGTTGCATCAGGATCTTGACGGCATTCAGCTGGAAACCGATTGGGCAATCGTGGCCAGTTGGTCCAAAAGCTTTTAAGGCGATTGAGTCTCGCCTTGCTGCCGGTCGCATCCAGCGGGGGTGCGCCGGCAGCTAGCTGGCTGTTGATCTTTTGATTCAACGCGGGGCATCGCCGTCTGCATGCCAAACGTCGTGGGATCACGGCAATTCTTCCGCGGACCGACAGTTCACGATCAAACATTCACAGGTCGCTGGACCACCGACTATGATGACCGCGCCGGTGATCGCCGCGGTTTCGTCGCGTCGATCGTGAATGCGTTTTTAATGTCTGTTCGTGTGGTTGTCCTTGGATGCTTTCTTTTCGATTTCCAGCGGGAAACCTTGTTCCGTTTGGATGGTTCTTGTCCGTTTTAGCATTTCTGTCGCCGGTGCCTGTTTCGTCCGAACCAATCCGGCTGCGATCACAGATCACGAAAGTCCAGCCGATGACCGGCATCGTCTTGTGGTCGGATAATCCCAAAGCGATTAAGCAGGCCGATTCGATCGCGCTAGAGTTTCGGTATTGCGGATACGATGAAGTCGTCGATGCCCATGGGCGATACGATTTTTCGAAGATCGATCAAGTGTTGGATGACATCGCATCGCGAAACCATCAAGCCGTTTTGCGATTCCACTTTTGCTACGTTGGCAAAGAAACAACGGTACCGGAATTCATTCGATCACGGTCCGACTATCAGGAAACGGTTGGCAAGAGCGAGAAGAAGACGACGCATTTCTGTGATTGGAGCAATCAAGCGTTACAGGAATTCACACTGCAGTTCTACAGCCGCTTTGCACAGCGATACGATTCCGATCCTCGGATTGCCTTTCTGCAGACAGGGTTCGGGTTGTGGGCGGAGTATCACATCTACAGCGGCCCTCGAAAGTTGGGAAAGACGTTCCCGAGCAAAGCGTTTCAGGATCGATTCCTGCGGCACATGAGTGCGTCGTTTCGACATCTGCCCTGGTCAATCAGTATCGACGCGGCCGATTCAGCGTATTCGCCGCTGGAAGACAATGCGGATTTGCTGTCGCTTTCGTTTGGTGTGTTCGACGATTCGTTTTTGTGTAAGCCGCACGCACGTGAAAACGCCGTGAACTGGCGCATACTGGGGCCCCAACGCTGGCGTCAACATCCGGCGGGCGGCGAGTTTAGCTATTACACTCGCATGGATCAAAAGCTTGCGCTAGCCGATCAGGGACCCCATGGCGTTTCGTTCGAACAGGCGGCGGAACAGTTCCATATTTCGTACATGATTGGCAACGACCAATTGCGATTCCAACCTGCCGAACGACTGCGCGAGGCGGCATCGTCAACCGGGTATCGGTTTCGTGTCACCGAAGCCACGCTGGCGGATGGCCGGTTGCGTTTGCGTGTGGTCAACGAAGGCGTAGCGCCGATTTATCGTGATGCCTATTTCAACGCCGGCGGAAAGATGGCGAAGCGATCGCTGCGTGGTCTGCTGCCCGGACAGACGCTGGCCTGCGAAATCAACGGGGTGACCACGGCCGATATCGAATCGATTTCCATCCGTTCCGATGCGATTCTGCCGACGCAAGTCATTCAGTTCGCTGCGGATCTTTAATCGGCAGTGTCGTCCAATAGACGCTGCATGCTTTGCGTGACATTCCCACTGCGATAAACGTCGTCGACAAGCGTTTCGTAGGTGGTGGCGAAGTCTTCGTTCTGTGCAAGTTCACCAAAGACTGGGGTGTATCGAATGAAGGCGCGCTTGTCATCAGCGGTTTTCTTCGCCGCTTGGTGCAGCGGTTCCTTCATGTCGTCGACAATATCCAATGGTTTACCGTTTTGGTCGACTTGTCGGTCGCAATACAGGCACCATGCGGCGATCACCAGGGTGGCAAGATGGATCGAACGACCCGCTTTCAGATTGTCGGTGATCGTGGGGATCAAAAAGACCGGCAACTTACTGGAACTCTGCAGACAGATCCGACTGACACTGTCACGGATGCTCGGGTTGCCAAACCGTTCGATCAGAGAATCTTTGTAGTCGTCCAGATTGATCCCGGGAACCGGATCGAGCGTCGGGGTTGCTTCCCGATCAAAGAAGGATCGCAGGTAAGTCGCGAAACGATCGTCGGCAATGCAATCGTTGATCGTTTCATAGCCGTGTAGCGCGCCAAAAATCCCCAGCACCGAGTGACCTGCGTTCAGCAGACGAAGTTTCATCGTTTCGTAGGGAGAGACGTCGGGAACAAACTGTGCGCCGACTTGTTCCCACGCGGGACGCCCGTTGGCAAAGCGGTCTTCGATCACCCATTGTCGAAACGGTTCACTGGTGACCGGCCATTGATCCACTAGACCGGATTGAACGCGAAAGTATTCGATATCGGCTTCGGAGGTTACCGGGGTGATCCGGTCGACCATTGAATTGGGGAAGGTGACTTGGTCTTCGATCCAGGATGCCAACTCGGGCGACTGACGCTGGGCAAAGCGTAGCAGCATTCGCCGAGCCAAGTCGCCGTTGTGCTGGATGTTGTCGCATGACAAAACCGTCACGGGGGCGGCCCCCGCATCGCGTCGCATTTTCAACGCGGCGGTCAGGTATCCGAATACGGATTTTGGTTGGTCGGGATGCTCCAGATCATGCACCACATCGGGATTGTCAAAATCAAAATCGCCGGTGGCTGGCGACAAATTATATCCACCTTCGGTGATCGTCAGAGACACGATTCGAGTTTCGGGCGATGCCATCTTGGAAATTACCACCGACGGATCATCGGTTCCCAAAATAAAGTCGATCATCGATCCGATGACGGAGCTTTCGACCAAACCATTCGGGTGCTTGACGATCAGCGAGTACAGACAGTCTTGTGGCCCCATGGCTGCGGCCATGCGAGCATCGTCTTCACGGATGCCGACCCCGCAGATGCCCCAGCATGACGTGTCTTGCTGGCTTGATTTGTCCTGTTGCCGTTGTTCCCCATCCGACAGTTTGCAGTTCAACAGTTCATCGGTATAGGAAGCCAAGTGGGAGCGAAAGAACCCGCCGACTCCGATGTGGACGATGCCCGAGGTGATGGAGGATCGGTCGTAGGTTGGACGCCCGATGGAGGAAGGCAAGTGGGGCAGATTGGCTTCGTTCAAATGATCATTGAGGCTCATGGTTCTAGCTCGCCTTCACTTCTTGTGAGAGATTCAAATTTCTTGCTTTTTCGATACGTAACGCGGCGTAGGCGGTGCCAAAGTATCCCACCGTCATCAAGAAACCCCAACGGTGAAAATCCGTGACATGGGATTCGTAAACCGACATGTCGGGGCTGGCAAACATCACTCGCAGCGCCAAGATCATGGTGATCAACAGGCACAGCCAAGCGACCGTACGCAAGACTTTCGTTGGTGTTGATTTGGGCAGTGGTACATGGTGATGAATTGCGGCTTGTTCCTGTTGCCACTGACGAATCGCAGCCATGTCGTTCTGTTCCTGCTGAATTTGGTCTTCATACGAATCGGCAGCTCCGTAGAACCGAGCCAGTACACAGTAAACGACGATTGTGAACGCCCACGTGGGTAAGAATAAGTAGAAAAAGGACATCACGTTTGCGGCATTCATCCCGAAGCCGAAGACCAGTCCAGCCGCCCAAGACGCGATGGCTGGGACGCTGGTTTCAAGATCTCGGTATTTCGACCAATAGCGAGTCCAACCCAGAATCGGAAACAGAAAGTGTTCGGCGAACACGATGCCTCCCACCGGAACGACCAACAATCCCGCGTACGTCAGCAAGGGCAGCATTTTGCTAAACACAAACGGAAAACATGCGATCAAGACGGTGACACAGCCGACCGTTAATGTCACTTTCCGTCGTGAGTGGTGATGAAAAATGGCCTGGGCCGCCAGGCCAGCGCGATAGAGGTTGGCGTTCGCGGTCGTCCATCCGGCGACAATGACGATCACGTATCCCGACAGGCCCAATGCTTGATAGGCCACATCGCCGGGGTCCAATTCAGCGATCGATTTTTGCACCAGGGCTGCCGTGCCCGCACCCATGATGCCAGCAGCGATCCACGCGACATAGTGGCCGAACAACATTCCCGCGCTGGTGCACAAGCCATAGATGGATCGCTTGGCGTATCGCAACAACGCCATGTCGATCAAGCCAAAATGAGTGATCGTGTTGGCTGCCCAAGCGAATCCGATCACTTCCCACAATCCAATACCCGGCGATCCGTCGGCCGCGGTACCAGTCCAGATTGAGTGGTCACCGATGGTGATGAAGTCATTCATGCCCATCAGTTCCGTACGCCCCAAAACGGACTCGGCCAACGCGGGCATCAGTACCAAAGCACCGCAGGTGAACATGACGACCAGCCATGGACCGCAAATGCTTGAAAATTCCGCGACGGCATTGAACCCGTACATCGCTATCAACACGACGATGACTCCGACACCCAAAACGACCAAGACGAACAGCCCGCTGGTGGGAAACCACTGCAACTGGGCAGGGATTCCAAATAGCAGTCGCACCGCGGTACTGGACACCGTGATCATGGCAGCGGAGATGACGGTGAAGATCAGCACGTTCGCACCGTTGTAAAGATCGGCCATCCGGTCGCCGGCGATCTTGTGCAGATAGGTGTAAAGACTCAGCCGAGTTTGCACCGCGATCGGAGCGGTGATCAGGGTCCAACTGGCGATCGCCAAAACATTGCCGATCAACAGTCCCCAAAGAATGTCCTGGGTCGTTGCCCCCAACGCGACGAAGGTTGCACCGATCACAAATTCCGTTGCGGCAACATGTTCACCGGCGTACAGCCCCAAAAAGTGGGGCCAGCTGTGAAGCTGTTCGTCCGGGACGGGCATCTGTTCCGGCGTCAGATTCGCAACAGCGCGAGGGGGGCTTGGCGTGGCGACAGACATGGGGCGTGGGGCGACCGAATGCGGGGGAATCGTGCGGTAAAGGGTTCGCAGTGTACCGGGCCAGTTCGCTTTCATGGTCTGGGGTGAAACAACGTGGCCCTGCGTTTAATGCGTCTTTGGCCGTACCTGCGGGCCAAATCGCGGAGATCTCTCGTGATTCGTCTCGGGCGGCATACGAAAAGATTGGCACCATTTGCGGCTCGATGGCGCATGGAATGACGAGTCCCCCCTATTCCTCCACTCGTCGGATCCACGGGAATGAAAAAGAAACGTTTGTTGTTGATCGCACTGGTTGCCGTTGGCGGCGTCATGGCTGTGGCCTACGCGTCCGTGGGGCCAGGCAAACAGGAAAGCATCGAATTGGTCGATGCCTTTGATACCGATGAAAACGGGTGGCTGGACGATGACGAGCGCAGCCGAGCTCGTGACGAAGTCCGTTCCAGCCGGGCATTTCAGTTTGACGTTCGCACGATCGCCGCACGCTTCAGTCACGCCGGTGGCATGCCGGCTGTTTCCACCGGTGGTCAAGTCGCCAAATCCGAAACGCCAGCTCAGCAAGGCGATCTGTACGATACCAGTGTCTTGCGGACGATCTTCATCGACTTTGATACCGACGATTGGGAAGCCGAACTGGAAGATTTTCACAATACCGATGTCGATCTGGCCGCCGAATTGACCGTTGATGGGCAAACGTATCCGGGGTGCGGCATCCGATTCCGTGGGGCCTCTTCCTATGATCATGTCGGCACCGGATACAAGCGGTCCTTCAACATTGCCATGGACATGGCCGACCCGAAGCAGCGGTTGATGGGTTACAAGACGCTGAATCTGTTGAACGCCCACGGTGATGATTCAATGATGAGCACCGTGTTGTATTCTCACATCGCCCGTCAATACATCCCGGCTCCGAAGGCCAACTTTGTTCGCGTTGTGATCAATGGTGAAGACTGGGGGATCTACACGAACGCGCAACAGTACAACAAAGACTTCCTGAAAGAGAACTACGACACCAAGAAAGGTGCACGATGGAAGGTCCATGGATCACCGCGCGGTGGAGGCGGTTTGGATTACCGCGGCGATGATCTGAAAGCGTACGGGCATCCCTACGAGATCAAATCCGGTGGTGAAAAAGCGACCGCCAAGCTGATGCAGTTTTGCAAAGTCTTGAACGAAACCTCCACCGAACAGTTGCCCGAAAAGTTGGAAGCGATCTGTGACGTCGATGGTCTGCTTTGGTTCCTTGCCTTGGACGTCGGTTTGATCAACGGTGATGGTTACTGGGTACGTGCCAGCGACTACAGCATCTACTTGGGCAAAGATGACAAGTTTCACTTCATTCCCCACGACATGAATGAAGCATTCCGCCCGGCACGCGGCGGTCCGGGAGGACCCGGCGGGCGTGGAGGTTTTGGATTCGGCGGTTTCGACCTTCCCAGCTTCGGTTTTGGTGGCCCGCCCCGTCGGGATGATCGATCCGAGCACGGACCGGGCGGCAGACGTCAGGCGGACGGCGAATCGTCGCCGGTGGGCTTGGATCCTTTCACCGCGATGAATGATGCGGACAAGCCGCTGTACAGCAAAGTGTTGGCCGTGCCCGCGTATCGCGATCAGTTTTTGGCGAACCTGAAGACTTTGGCCAATGAATCACTGGACTGGGAAACACTGGAACCCTTTGTCCAGTCGCAGTTGCAACTGATTGCGCCGGTGGTGAAGACCGAAACTCATGCTCTGACGACTTACGAGCGTTTCATTGCCACTACATCAGGTGATGCCAATGGAAAGCAGGAGTTCGAACCGGAGCAACGTGGACCGCGAAATCGTCCGCCGTTGAAGGACTTTGTCCAAGGTAGAAGCGAGTACTTGAAGCGATATGTGGCCGATCGCGTCAAAGTCGAAAGCCCGGCGGGCGAATGACAGCCGATCGCGACCGTGTGTGTGTGGCGTTGTTGACCGCTCGGTCGCAACGCCGATGAACTTTCGAACGCCAGGGAAGTGGATTCAATGAACCAGCCAAGTACCCAGATTCCGGACCAGAAACGTCCCACGATGAAACGCATCGAGATGAAATTCCGTCTTGATGATTGCATCGCTGACCAGGTCGCCCAGTGGGCTCGTGAACACATGGATGTGGATCCGAATTGCCACTGTGACGATGACGATCGGTATCAGGTCTGCAATCTGTATTTGGATTCGCCCGAGTTGGATCTGTTGCGTGCGACTGGTCGGGTGGGACGGACCAAGCACCGCATTCGACGTTACGGAAACGAATCGTCGCTGTGGTTGGAAACCAAACGCAAGAAGCGAATGGTGGTCAAAAAGCGACGGTCGTCGGTTGTCGAAGCGGACTTCTACGCTTGCTGCGGTGCCGCAGCGTATGGGGCGTCAGGCGGGCTTTCGGTCTTCCGCGGTGAATCAGCGGTCGATGCGGTGGGGGATCATTGGTTCTCTCGCCGAGTGTTCCGGCGCGGGCTTCAGCCGACGGTGCACATCGCCTATCGCCGCTTCGCTCGTACCGCACAGATCGACGGTCAGACCGTTCGGCTGACGATCGATGATGGCATGACTGCGTCCCCGGCGGACGGTTGGACCGTTCCACACGCGTCGGGATTTCGCCCGGACGTCCGGTTTGGCAATGGCAAGGTTTTGGAACTGAAGTTCCATGGCATCCTGCCACTGATGTTCAAAGACCTGTTGCGAACCTTCACGATCCCTGCGTCCGGGTTTTCGAAGTACCGGCACGCGATGCAAGCCCTTGCCGCGAGCCGTGGGGAAGGCTCGATGGATTCCCAGGTGGAGTCGCTTTGTTATGCCTGAATGGATGATGAATGTGAATGCGTCGGAGGTCGATCCGACGGTGACGACCTTGGGCATGCGATTGGTCTTGGCTTGGCTGTGTGGCATGGTCGTCGCCTGGATCGCCCGCAGTCGTCGTCCGGCGGGGGAACCGGATACGTTGTCGCTGACATTGATTCTGATGAGCATCTTGATCGCGATGGCGACACAGATCATCGGTGACAATATTGCGCGAGCGTTCAGTCTTGTCGGCGCCCTTTCGATCGTGCGTTTTCGCACCGCCGTTCCGGCGACCCGCGACGTTGCCTTTGTGTTGGCCGCCGTTGTGGCCGGCATGGCAGTGGGGGCCGGCCAGTACTGGGTCGTCGGCCTCGGGCTTTCGGTCGTTGCAGTTGCGACGTTCCTGAACTCATCCAAACCGCCTTCTGGCAAGGCCGAATCGAACAAGGGTGAAAAGAAGACCAAAGCGTGGCGTTTGACTTTGCAGGTCGGTTTAAGCGCGACCGACGGTTGGGAAAGCGAGATCAGTCGCTTCGCCGACAGCTATGAATTGCTGTCAGCGGAAACCACACGTCGTGGGGCCGCGATGGAGATGCTGTACCGTGTCACTCCTTCAGCCAACAGCAACGCGGTGGAAATGATCGCCGCACTGAACGGCGTCCCCAGCGTCGAATCGGTCTCGGCCAAGATGACGTGAACCGCCCTTGCGTTTGTGCGGACCGGAATCTTGCTTGCCGGCAGTCCGCTGCCGCGGTGCCGTTTGCCCTGTTGCAATCGTCACCGCTTTCTTCATTCGGTTTCATCCATCGACATGCGATGCATGGAGGCCGCCGCGTGCTAACCGTGCAGGCGCCCTACCGGTTATCATGCAAGGCCACATGATGGCAATCTGCCATCGTGATCCCGGCCGGTGGCAGTGGTTCATGACGGTTGGACCATTTTGCATTCGGCCAATCGTTGGCCCATCAGGTTTAGAAATTGCAATGGCGTGCTTTGTGAAAGACGTTTCTGATTCATTGATCAGTGGGCTTCTGTATGGGCTGTTGGCCGCCACCATGCTGGGACCATCATCGTCGCTTGCCGACGATCCTCGCCCTCGCGACCCGCATTCGGCTGCGGTGATGCACCGGATTTCTGCCGAAACACCCCGGCAACTGCGAGAACTGTTTCGCTACACCGGTCATCGTTTGCCCGTGGTCAGTGCTCATCGCGGCGGCGCGGCCAGCGGATATCCCGAAAACTGTATCGCGACCTTTGAACACACATTGTCAAAATGCTTTGCGCTCTTGGAAATCGATCCGCGGATGACCAAAGACGGCGAAGTGATCGTTCACCATGATGCGACGCTGGATCGAACGACGACGGGTACGGGAAAGGTGGTCGAAAAGACGCTGTCGGAATTGAAACAGTACCGATTGAAAGACATCGATGGCGTGGTCACGAATCATGTCATTCCAACGTTGGATGAAGTGCTGCATTGGGCCAAGGGAAAGACTGTGCTGGTGTTGGATCAAAAGGATGTGCCGCTGGAAACACGCGTGAACATCATTACCAAACACCACGCCGAATCCTACGCGATGATGATCGTCGGCAGCTTGAAAGATGTGCGTGCCTGTCACGCCATGAACCCCGACATCATGATGGAGGTCATGATTCCCAGTCACGAAAAGCTGAAGGCCTTTGACGCATCGGGAGTCCCCTGGGAAAACGTGATTGCCTTTCTGGGACATCAGCCTCCCACGGACCCATCGCTGTACGAAGCCGTTCATCAAAAGGGAACGCTGGCGATGGTCGGGACATCAAGGAATCTGGATCGTCAGTTTTTCACCCGTGCAGTCGCGGATGACGAATCGCTTCGGCGTGATTATCGGCAATTGTTGCGTCGGGGCGCTGATATGATCGAAACTGACCTGCCTCGGGAAATCGGCCCGCTGTTGTACACCGACCATCCGGCGGTTCCGACGTCCAAGCGGCCGTTGATGATGGTCCAGCCGACGATGCCGCGCTGACCCATCGTGCACGTGGGTTATGCTGTGGACCCATCCACTGTCCAATCCTTCCATCGTCCCGCATCCCAATCGGCGAACCTGACGACATGTCCGACACTCACGAGGTCAGCCATTGGATTGATCAGGTCAAGGCGGGCGATTCGTTGGCAGCCAATCAAATTTGGCACCGATACTTTGACCGACTTGTTCGCGTCGTGCGGCGGCAATTGCTGGGACAAAACCGAGCGGTCAGCGATGAAGAAGACGTGGTGCTAAGCGTCTTTGACAGCTTCTATGAGGCGGCCGAGCAAGGAAGGTTTCCAAATTTGGCAGACCGCGATGACCTGTGGTACTTGTTGTTGCGGATGTCGGCCCGCAAAGTCGTGGATAAGCGGCGGCACGATTCGCGGCGGCGACGCGGCGGTCGGGCCACCGTCGGTTCGATCGACGCGGCGGCGGACGACGATCAAACGATTGAGATCATCGGTGATGAACCTTCGCCGGAGATGGTTCTGATGATGCGAGAGACGGTCGAGCGTTTTTTTTCGCATTTGGGTGTCGGGCAGCTTCGCGATTTGGCGGGTGCCAAGTTAGAGGGCTACTCGAACGCGGAAATGGCCGAGCGTTTTGGGTGTTCCGAACGGACGATCGAACGTCGTCTGCATTTGATTCGACAGAAATGCCAACAGGAATTGCTCGCCACCGATGAACATCCGTCAACAGAAATTGCCGATCCAGATTCTGGAGCAAATCGATGATCGCTGTGCCGCCTTCGAAAAGGCTTGGCAGACCGGCAATCCTCCGTCGATTGAATCTGTTTTATCCGAAGGGGTTTCCGATCAGGAACGTGACGTTCTGCTGGCCGAGTTGATTGTTTTGGATGCCGATTATCGACGTCGACGCGGCGAATCGCCCGAAGCGAGCCAGTATCTGGATCGTTTTCCCGACCATGCCGATGACATTCGGGATGCCTTGAACGAAGGCGATCGGCCGTCCAGTGGTTTTGTTCCGCCGCCGGTCCAGCGTGTCGCGGACATGTTTCCCAATTTGCAGGTGATCGAACTGTTGGGGGCCGGCGGCATGGGAGCCGTCTATAAGGCCAAACAAGAAGGGCTCGATCGCGTCGTGGCATTGAAGATTCTGCCGGCGGAATTTGCCCACGACGCCAAGTTCTCGTTGCGGTTCACTCGCGAAGCACGCACGTTGGCCAAGTTAAATCATCCCAACATCGTGTCGGTCTTCGAATTCGGAAACGTCCAGGACACGTTCTTCTTTCTGATGGAGTTCGTTGATGGACCGACGTTGCGTGACGTCGTCCGCGCCGGCGGCCTGTCACCCAAGCATGCCTTGGAAATCATTCCTCATCTGTGTGACGCTTTGCAGTACGCGCACGACAACGGGGTGATCCACCGCGACATCAAGCCGGAAAACATTTTGCTGACACATCAGGGCACCGTCAAAATCGTCGACTTTGGGTTGTCGCGACTGTTGGACAGCCCCAGCCAGGCGACTGACCTGACCGGAACCCATCAGGTGATGGGAACGCCCCGCTATATGGCACCCGAACAATTCGAAGGAACGCACCAGGTGGATCATCGCGCCGATATCTATTCGCTGGGGGTGGTGTTCTACGAGATGCTGACTGGTGAGTTGCCCATGGGGCGTTTCGCGGCACCGTCCCAAAAGGTTGCCATCGATGTTCGGCTGGATGAGGTCGTTTTGCGAACTTTGGAAAAAGAACCAAGCCAGCGTTATCAGGCGGCCAGCGAGATCAAGTCGGACTTGAAGTCAATCGCTGACAGCAACGATTCCGGTTTGGCGGCTACATTGGTCGCGGGCGAGATCCCTGTGGAATCGATGGCTGATCATCCCGGCCAGCGCATTCCTGTCGATGTCGATCGCGGTGGTGTGCAACAGCAAGAGTCCGCCACACGTTGGTTGTTGACCCGTCGCGACTTGATGAATCAAGTGCAATCGGCACTGAAACCGTTGTTTCGCTGGCAGGCCGTTCAGATCATCGTCGGCGTGCTGTTGATCGGACTGGGGGCTTTCGGGTGGTCGCAGAACATCGGGAATCCAACCCGCGTGGCCATAGGCATCATCGTTCATGTCTACGGTGTGGTGTTCATCGCAGCCGCCATCGCCGTGATGACACGGATGAAACGAATCGATTATTCGCAATCGGTCGACGATGTACGATCCAGTATCACCCGCGTTCGTGATTTGTACCTGCGATTGACACCGTTGATTGGTTTTCCTTGGTGGCTGATGTGGATCCCCGCCGGTGTCGCCGCTGGACTGGATCAAGTCTTGCATCCGAACGTCTTGGTTCCGTCATTGACCATCGGCCTGGTGGGAATGCTGTTCTCGTATTGGTTGTATGTGCGAGTCCAAAGGCCCGGAAGCAAAAACGCCGAACTCTGGAAAGACAAATTTGCCGGGAACAGTTTTCGCAATGCGGCCAAGCTGTTGGATGAATGTCGATCCTTGGGGATCCGGTGATCACATGCGTCGCTAGTCAGGAAACGCAGTGATGGATCACGTCGTGGCCAAGTCGGCCGCTTTCCAGGCTGACATGCCGCCGATCACGTTGGTCACGTCATCAAAACCGTGTCGAAGCAAGAATGACGCGGCGATCGACGCGCGATAGCCGGAACCGCAGACCACCGCGATGGGCCCGTCTTTAGGGACTTCATCAATGCGATCTTGCAACTGGCCGCCGTGGATATGAATGGCACCATCGATATGCCCGCCGTTCCATTCCTTTTCCGTACGAACGTCCAGAACGGTTAAGCGTTTTTCGGAGTCTAATTTTCGGTTCAGGTCGTGGACGGACATCGTCTGCAGACGTGCGATCGGATATCCCGCACCTTCCCAGGCGTCGATACCACCCTCCAAGTAACCGCAGACGTCGTCGAAGCCAACCCGCAGCAAGTGAGTCGTGACCTCGGACATGTCATTGGGATCGTCGACGACGATCATCACCGGACGGTCGTAGGGCAAAACCCATCCCGCCCATGTGGGCAAGTTTTGGCCGTTGGGAATGCTGATCGATCCTGGGATGTGCGCCGCGGCAAAGGCTTCTTTGGATCGCGTGTCGACGATCAAACAGTTTTCACACACACGGTCGCGGACTGCCTTTGCGGTTTGTCGAATCTGGCCCGGCAATTCGGGGCCGATGATCGGTGCCCCATCACGGTTGATCGCCTTCATCCTCTTGAAATAGGGAGGCGACATCGGCATCTGGTCCAACAGTTTGCGGACCCAACGCTCCTCCGGCAGCGGTCGCAAAGATTCATTGAACTTGCGTTCGAATCCGACGGTCGACGATCTTCGTGATCCGATCGCTTTGCCACACAGAGAGCCTGCCCCATGAGCAGGAAAGATCTCCGTGATGTCGGGGATGTCATCCAGTCGCTGAAAAACGCTTTGATACAGTTCGCGGGCCAACTTTTGTTTCTGATCGTCGCCCAGCAAGTCAGGCCGGCCGACATCGCCGACAAACAAAAAGTCACCGCTGAACAGCACCCATGGGGTATCGTCGCTGCGGGAGCGATCGTACAGAGTGATTGCGATGTGTTCGGGTGTGTGCCCAGGGACATGCTCGAACCCAAGTTTGATATCACCAAACTCCACGGTCTCGTTCGCTTGGACATGGCGATCTGCAAACGCCTGTGCCCAGTCATCGCCGCCGTACCCGCTGGTGATGATCTCGGCGTCGCCGTTCAGCCGTGCTTTCAATTCCATGGAACCACAGACGAAATCTGCGTGCACATGAGTTTCCAAGATGTACTTGATGTGCAGGCCGTTCCGTTTCGCAAACTGGACGTAGGTTTCGACGTCACGTGTGGGATCGATGACGGCAGCCTGTGACGTCTTTTCGTCACCGACCAGATAGGACGCGATTGCAAGACCGGGAACGAAGTGCTGTTCGAAAATCATGGTTGGACCGTTGTCTGATGCCGAATATCGATTGCCAGTGACCGAATCAATCAGTCTCTGGCGTTGCCACTTTGAACCGTCGATGCATCGCTACGTTGGTCGACGTAGGACTTCACCAAATCTTTCAATTCGGGGACGTCGCATTCGAAGCCCATCTGTTCGGCTTTGGACAGTGTTTCCTCGCCCGACATGTCGTTCTCAACCGCGACATGCATCATTGTCATGGCGCCGGCACGTTTGCCTGACTTGCAGTGTGCAAAGACCGGTTTAGGTAATGCTTCCAACTGTTGTCGAAACTGGTCGACGGTATCGTGGCTGATGGTATCCATCGAAACAGGCACATGGACGTACTTCATGCCCGCTGATTCCACCAACTTGCGTTCCTGGTCCGGACCGATCGGTTGGTCGTCTTCGCCAGTAGTGCGAAAATTGATGACGGAGCGAAAGCCATCGTCGGGAAGGCCCAAGATTTCAGATTCCGAGGGTTGACCACTGACCGTGATTTGATCGTTCAGTGCTTTTCGATTGGACATGGCTTTTCGATTGGACATGGCTTTTCGATTGGACATGGAAATCATCCTTTGTTGAAGTCATTTTGTTGCTGCTCGTTACGACCGAAAATTTTCGCAAAGCCCGTGCCGCAATCCTGGGAGGCCCTTTCATGCACGGAAGACGGCCCAGCCGGCAACGGTTTGGGAGTCGCTGCGGTCGTTCATCGGCCAGTCTGGTTGTTCAAGCACAAACCAGTGAAACGGAGGTCCCCTGCGTTCAGCGACGCTGTGGTTGAGAGCGGCAAGGCCGTGGGGTTGACAACCGCGAGGATGAGAGCGCCAAGAGGCGGCGGATGTTGTGGGAGACAACGATCAGGTACAACCTGGACGTGATGGGGTCATCACCGACAGCCGATCCGGGCCGTCGAAAATTCGTTTCCTGCGCTCGATATCAAATCTTTACATGGCCAAACTGACCATCGTTGCCGACATCACCGCGAAGTCTGACAAGATCGACATTGTCAAAGCGGAACTTGAAAAACTAGTCCCGACCACGCGTGCCGAAGAAGGTTGCCAGCAGTACGACTTGCACCAAGACAATGACAACCCAGCACACTTCCTGTTCTTTGAAAACTGGGAGTCTCGCGAGGCCTGGCAGAAGCATATGAACAACCAGCATCTGAAGGACTACCAGGCCGCGACCGAGGGCATGATTGAAGACTTTGCCGTGTACGAGATGACGCACATCGCATGACCGCTGGGGGGCAAATGCGATTGGCTCAAGCATTTTGAATTTTCGACGTCAGTGCGTTTTCGTCAGAGCATGCCGACCACAAATCGGGCGTCGGCGTCGGACAGCATTCACGCGGAGATCGAATCTCGTTCGGGTTGAAAGAGGACTTCATCGATAGCGTGCATGATCCTCGCACGTCACAACGATTTTCCTGGATGCCATGATGACAAATCCCTTTGCGGAGCAATCTCGTACATGAACGCATCGGGGTTCATGACGAGGTAAACGATCAAAAGCAAAGCCGGAAGCACCATCAACGCGAACATCAACAAAAACATTCCCAATAAATGACGCGCTTCGGTATCGCTGGATTCCATAGCGAAGGTTGTTTCGCTGGGATCCCGGTAAGTGTCCGCGGATTTTTCATTGTGAAAGTACGATTCGCTTTCACGTTGACGGCGGCCGGCGTGTCGGGCCGTCGGTACGGGGGTCACATGTTGCGACTCGGGGATAAAAATGGTAGCCATGTTGCGGCCTCTGGAAAGAGATTCCGGCAGAGACAACCTGGTTCAAATCATCCGTTCATCGCGAACAAGTTTGTCCCACCGCTGAAGTCGGCGTTGGTCATTGAATGAAGGAAGCAAGCAGCAGGCCAAAGCCAAAAAACGGCCCGATATCGCGGGAAACGCCCTCTTTTCATGGCGATCGTGTCGACTGGCGTTGTCGCACCGTCAACCGACGTTGACGTTCCTGGGGATTCTAGTCAACGGTTTGAACGGGTTTTTCATGGCCGCGTTCGGCGGGCACTGGCTACGACCGACGGGCGACCTGATTTAGAATTTTGGGATGAACGCACCGTCACGCTCTGCTTCCCAAAAACCGGTCCCTCATAATCCCGGTCAGCCCATTGCACCGGAGTATTTTCGCGCGATCGCCGAGGGTACGGTCGACTGGGAAATCTGGTTTTCAACCACCGGGGACCTGCTGTGGGTGAACGATGCCGTCCGCCGGTTTACCGGTTACACGCCCCAGGAATGTTCCGCGATGGATGCCTTTCCATTGCCGCTGATTGTCGAAGAGGATCGACAGCGAATGGCGGCGCACCTGCGGAATGCTGTCGCGGGTAGCACCGAAAACAATGTTGAATTCCGGGTCGCGCATCGTGACGGATCGACACCTTGGATGGCCATGTCCTGGCAACCGCTTCGTGACGACGATGGACAATCGTTAGGGTTTCGCGTCAGCGTGCGTGACGTGACGGAGATCCGCGAATTGCGCGAAAAACTACGACTGCAGAACGAGCATCTGGAACAGTTGGTTCAAGAACGGACGGCAAAGATCGCGCAGCTGGAAGAACACCGACTGAAGATGGAAAAGCTGGCGGCGATCGGAGAACTGGCGGCCGGGGTTGCTCATGAAATCAACAATCCGCTCGCGGGAATTCGGAATGCTTTCGCTTTGCTGAAACGGCATTTGCCCGACACGGTCAAGCATTATGACAAGTTAAGTTTGATCGATGATGAGATTGAACGGATCAGCAGCATCACGCATCAAATGCATCGACTGTATCGTCCAAGCGAACAGTCGGCATCGACGTTTTCCATCCACGAAACACAGCGGCACGTGGAATCGTTGACACTGCCAACCTCTCGCAAACATGGGGTTGCGGTGCAATGGCATTTCGAACCGCTGCCATCACGGGTGACGCTGGGGAAGGATCAAATTCAGTTGCGTCGTGGTGAGCTGAAGCAGGTCTTGATCAACCTGATTCACAATGCGATACAGGCGTCGGAGCGAGGCCAAGAGGTCCACGTGAGTATTCAACCGCATGGCGAACGATTTCAAATCGTTGTCTCCGATTCGGGGTCCGGTATCCCCGAAGATCTGATCGACCGAATCTTTGATCCATTCGTCAGCACCAAGGTGGCAAAGGTCGGCCAAGGGATGGGGTTGGGCTTGTCCGTCACGCGTGGCCTGGTCGAGGGCATGCGTGGGGACATTCGCGTCGAAAGCCAGGTGGGCCGAGGGGCCGTGTTTACCGTTGATCTGCCAAGGACGCTGTAGGAACCGAGCGATCGCACCTGTATGACCGAACCGACACCCAAAATTTTGATTGCTGACGATGAGCCGTTGTACCGCGAAACGACAGCGGAGTTCCTGCGCGAGGAAGGCTATCAGTGTGTCTGTGTGGAGGACGCCAACGACGCTTTGGACGCTTTAAACAACCATCGGTTCGATTTGATTTTGTCCGATCTGAATATGCCGGGAAATTTGAAGCTTGAACTGTTGAACGAAGGGCGGACGAAATACAGCGACACACCGATGATCATTGTTACGGGGGTCCCATCGACCTCGTCGGCCATCGAAAGTGTGCGGTTGGGAGTCGCCGACTATTTGCTGAAGCCGGTGAAGCTGGATGAACTGTTGGTGGCCGTGCGACGTGCTTTGGCCCATGGAAAACAATCGCTGAACGAAAGTCGTCAGCGTGATGGATCGGCGGCCAAGTCCGATTCACAGGTCGCGGGTAGGACAGACCCCAACGATTCAGACACGAACACACGCGGCGAAACGACCGGTAAGGGGAAGGATTCATTTGGCATTGATGTGGTCGGCCAAAGCCAGCAGATGCGGGAGGTGATGGAAATCGTCGATCGTGTTGCGGCCAGCAATACAAGCGTCTTGATTACAGGCGAAAGTGGCACCGGCAAGGAAGTCATTGCTCGGGCGATTCATCGGCGTAGCCCGCGATCTGGGCGGCCGTTGCAAGTGATCGATTGCACCGCCATCCCGGAATCATTGTTTGAATCCACCCTGTTCGGACACGTCAAAGGTGCATTCACCGGTGCCGTCAGTGATCAATCCGGTTTGTTGCAAGCGGCCGATGGGGGCACGGCCTTTTTCGACGAATTGGGGGAATTGCCGCTGGTTTCGCAAGCGAAACTGTTGCGTGTGGTCCAGGAACAAACCTTCACGCCCGTCGGTCGCGATACGGTGGTCCGGGTGGACACGAGATTCATTTGTGCAACCAACCGCGACCTGCAAACCGAAGTGGATGCAGATCGTTTCCGTCGCGATTTGTTCTATCGCCTGGCGGTGATCCACATCGATTTGCCTCCGTTGCGACAGCGACAGGAAGACATCGTTTTGCTGGCCGAGTCTTTTCTGCATCGATTGCGTGCCCCGGATTCACCGGCCCTTGGGTTTTCCGATGCGACGCTTGATTGCTTTCGCAGGTATCGTTGGCCTGGGAATATTCGTGAGCTTCGAAACGTGGTCGAGCGTTCTCTGACACTGGCGGATGGGCAGTGGATCGAGCCGGCTGATTTGCCCACAACGCTGACCACTGCGGTTGCCGAAACAGAATCACAGGGGCTTGTTGATGATCTGGCGGAGATCTCACGCGACGAAGCGTTGGATCGTGCGGACCGTGCTTATCTGGACGTCTTGTTGCAGCGACACGGCGGAAACATTGCCGCCGCGGCACGTCAGGCGGGCTTGTCACGACAGGGAATGAATAAGCTGTTGAAACGCCACGATATTGACGTTGCTCCGTATCGAAAATGAAACGTTGTCGGGTGACATACCGACTGCGATGCCGGTTGACCGTCACCGCGGGGGCACTCCGTTCGCCGATCATCCGCTAGGCATTGTTACGCGGATGCAGAAGCCGATTGGCTGTAAATCAGCGCGGTGTACGGCGGCAATTCGATGCTGGCCCTAAATGGTTGGCCGTCATAGGGTGCGTCGGTCGCCACAATGTCGCCGCTGGCGGCGCCCGCGAAGTCATCGCTCCACTGTTTTCGATCGCTACTGAATCGACGTTGCCACGTGCCGCTTTGTGGCAGGCCGAATTCATACTGGCTGAAATGTCGGTTGGCAAAATTGATGATGACCACGCATTCATCATTCGGTCCGCCGTCGAGCCAACGTCGGAACGCAACCACTTTATCGCCGTGATTGACATGGAAAATGTCGACATGATTGCCGGTCAAGCCGCGAGTGAACCCGTCGATATTCTTTCGCAACCGAATCAGTTTCGACGTCAGGCGAATGATGCCGGTATGGTCGTCGGCTTGGTTCCAATCCAATTCCTCGTGATCTTGAAACCAACCGTCTTCCAAAAATTCTTGCCCTTGAAACAACATCGGGATTCCGGGTGTGGTCATCACAAGGGCAATCCCGAGGGTCGACCGTTTTTGGGCGTGCCAGGCATCCGTGTCGGCATGGTCAATTTCGCTGGGGATCCTGGCTTTCCCGTTGGCCACTTCGTCATGTGATTCGGTGTAGATCACTCGTTGGATCGCGTCACCGTTGTAGCGATGGTTGATCGCATGAATGACCTTGTGCATGTCACGGCTGGCATCGTCAGGTTGGGTCAGCACGTCCCGTATCGGATGGACAAAACGCGCGTCCCATTGCGTGGAAAACCCGGCACCGCCATCGGCATCCGACTTGGTCAAGTAATCGTTGTTCTGCAGGTCTTCGGCTATGGTGATCGCCGAAGGCTTGAAGCCATGGACTTCGCGGTTGATCCATTGGGTCAAGCCCCAGCCTTCGGGGATCTCGGTATGAGGGCTGCCATCGACGCTGCGAATGTACAACGTCATGTCGTATCGCAGACCATCGACGTGATAGTCTTCCAGCCACATCATGGCATTGTCGCGGATGTAGGACCGTACTTCTCCGCGACCATAGTCCGGTCGAGTGTCGCCCCAGGGCGTTTTGGAACGATGGTCGTTGTAAAAGTAGATTCCGCCCTTTTCGTTTTCATTCCAACCATCGAACTGCCACAGGTCCAGATCGCTGGGACCAAAGTGGTTGTATACCACGTCCAAGATGATCGCAAATCCGGCTTTATGGGCTTCGCGGACAAAGACTTTAAAACCATCGGGGCCACCATAAGCTGATTCGATCGCATAGGGATGGGCAGGGTTGTATCCCCAAGAAAGATCACCGGCGAACTCCGCAATCGGCATGATTTGCAGGGCGTTGACGCCCAGGCCGCGCAGATGGTCGAAACGTTTTCGGTAGTCGTCAAACGTCCCCACATCCCCATCGCCGTCGCGGTGAAACGAACCGATGTGCGTTTCATAGATGACCAACTCGTTCCAATTGGGCATCGAAAAATCGTCGCCCTGCCAGTCGAAGTATGGATCATGCACCACACCGTTTCCGACGCTGTTGGTTACCTGGCGGACTCTCGGGTCGATGCGTTGCATCGTCGTGTCGCCGTGTGTGATCGCATACTTGTATTGGTCACCGGGCTTCGCATTTTCGACGATGGCAAACCAGTTTCCTGCGTCTTCCCCGACCATCGGCGTCGCATCGGGATTCCAGTCGTTGAAGTCACCGATCACGCTGACCGCATCGGCGTGCGGAGCCCACACGCGAAAGGCCACACCGTGATCCAGGATGATCGGACCCATGCCCGCGACGGTCGGTTCAGTAGTTGTCATGGTTTTTGATCAATACGACGATTGAGAGAAGGGAGCGACGTTGGACCGGGGGGATGAATCAAATCAGGGGCAAGGCGTCAGGATGACGGATCCAAGCCGCTAGTCGTCTGTCCGATCAGGTGTTCGATCTGTTGAAACAGTCGATCGAAGTCCACGGGCTTGGGATGAAAATCATCACACCCCGCGGCTTTGGCGCGTGCGGCATCGCCTGGCAAGGCGTACGCCGTCAGCGCAATCACCGGGGTTTGCTGGTTCGGGGCAGCGGCGCGGATTTGCATCGTGGCTTCGATGCCATCAAGTTCGGGCATATTGATGTCCATCAAGATCAGCGCCGGGGCCGACTGGGCCGCCGCCAGCACTCCTTCGACGCCGTTGCCAGCGGTAACCACGGAAAAGCCATGCTTCTCCATACGGCGGGCGATCATATCACGGATGTCATCGTGATCTTCCACAATCAAAATGGTGGGCATGGTGATTCGTAGGCAGTGCCCACGGCTCCTGTCAGGGATGGTGCATTCATGGGGACGTTTCGGCCGCAGCGACCGACGACATGTGGCAGGCCGGCCGTGCGTGTCGCCTTAGAAGGCTTTCCATTTTGTTCTGTGTCTGGGTGAAAGTCGTTGTCATGTAAGTCGCGCCCGCTTTTCGTAGCCCGACGAACAGCCGATCGTAATTCTTGAATCGTCCCAGAGCCGACACAATGATTGGACCGGTGTAGCCTTCATCACGGATCGCCTGGCAAAGGTAACGCGTTTGTGGGAAGCCGCCTTTGGGAAGCAATGCGATCACCACCAAGGGCGGATCATGATCCTTGATGGTGCGTCCGGCGTCGTCTGGCATGACGTCGTCATCAATGACATTCAAGTGGTACGTTCCGCCGCCGCCGATCCGCAAAAGATTCAACACCAAAGTTTCGCTGAAATGATGCGACGTGCAGCCGATCATTGTGGGAAGCCCCGGTGCGTCGTCCAATGACGCGTCGACTTCATCTGCTGGATCGCCTGTCATGGTTTTGCAATCGGCGATCAAGCCGCCTGCGAGTGCGAACAAACGATTCGCATCCGCCTCGTTTAAATGATCGGCATCGTGGTCCAGGCGAATGCGCTTCAATGCCGGCACGATGACATCGTCGCACGTGGCGGGGAAACCCTGGGATTCGATGCGTTCACGCAACAGTTCACTGGCGCGTAGTTCATCGCCGGCCAACAGACGCTGATAAAACCTCATTCCAGGTTTGATTTGAACGTCTTCACCCAACAGCGTCGTCAAAATACGAAAGCTTGGCACGTACCGGCCGGCGACCACCAAACAGACCGTCAAGGGCGTGGACAGCAACAGTCCGACGGGGCCCCACAACCAGCCCCAGAACACTGCGGCCGTGATCACGGCGATGGCGGAAATCCCCGTACTGCTGCCGTACAACCATGGTTCGACGATGTTGTTGCAGATCAGTTCCATCGTGGCGATCAGCACGACCACGGTCAGAAAAACGCTGTAGCCTGGGAACACCGCTAACGCGATGGCCGATGGAAATATCGCGGCGGCCGTGGGGCCAATATAGGGAATGTAGCGCAAGAAGATGGCAAGGACGCCCCACAATACTGCGTTTGGAAAACCATCGTCCGTCATCAACGCGCCGATCAAAGACAGCCCGACTGCTAGCAGGATTCCATAGACCACGTTGATCATGGTTTGCGCGATCAAGTAGCGGCTGATTCGTTCGCCCGCTTCATTCATCGCTTCGGTGGTGGTCACATAGTCGCCGTGGCTGACCACCGCGATGATTCGGTCTCGTAAGTCATCACGGTAAATCAATAGGAACAATGCAAACACGCTGACCAGTCCCGCGGTTGCCAAGGGCCCCAGAACGGTGCCCGCGGTCGTCGCCCAGGACGCCAGGGGCGCGTTTGGTTGAACGGTTTTGACATACAGCGGCCGCTTCAAGGACGAACCATCGTTGTCCGGCTTTTCTTGGGTCAAGGGTTCCGGCAACAGGCGATCGGTCCACTTTTGAATCAGAGTCGGCGACGACGCTGCTTCCGCGCTCGGATCTTCTGCGTCGTCGGCTTCGGATTCGCCCGGTTCCAGTTCGGTGCCCTCTTCGATCGCCTCGCTGACGTCTTCCGCCAATTCATCCAGCGACCCGCCCACACCACCGGTCAGGCCGGCAACGCCACGAGCCTTGTCGATCAATTCATGGCGGTATTCCGGCAGTTGACCGACCAAGGTGGTCAGTTCGCGACCGAGTAAACTGAAAAGCCCCGCCAAGAACAGAAATGCCAGGGCGGCTGTTGCAACGACCGCCGCGACATTGGGAACGCCCCAACGATGCAGGCGGTCGACGATAGGGCTGAGCAGGAACGAAAGCAGCAACCCAAGGGCGAGCGGAATGAAGACTTCGCGAGCAAAAAACAAAGCTGCCACGGCGACCACGACGCCTAGCAACTGAGCGACTGCGGCGATGGTCGCAAGGTCCGATTTCGCTTTTGCCATGCGTGGGCTTTGGCCGTGTAAGGGGGGCGTGCGGAACGGTCTGAAGATGACCGAGGCATCCTCTGATTCGCAAACCTTGTGCCGTTGGCACTGCTGCACGCTGACCGAACAGTGTTTCGGCCGATCTTGTTGAACCCGTCGGCCCACGCGATTGAGCACGCGCTGGAAAGAAAAATCACCGACTTGCCAAGCCCTTGCCGAGCCCACGACCATTCAGCGAAACGCATGATGTTGTGGAGGTCACGTCACTGGCCGAAGCGTTTTCTTTGGGATCGTCAATAGGGTCCGGCTTTTGCAACATCGTTAACGCGAAGACGTGGTGGCCTGAACGCACCAACACAATCAAGACGATCCTTTGAAAGTGAAAGCAAACGCTGATGGATATTCCTCAAGTCACTCCCACTGAAACTGCACCGTCCGGTGATATGGGCCAAGACTATTTGGCGACGGGCAAACAAGTCGCGATGCGACGCTGGGAAGCATCGCCCTGCGGTTGGGCGGACATGCGGACGCGAAAGTACGAAACCGTCGGCTATGTGATCCAGGGCCGGTTGGAGATCGATCTGGATGGCGAAACCGCCACGCTGCACCGTGGCGATTCGTGGATGGTGCCTGAAGGAGCCCCACACCGCTATCGAATACTGGAAAAACTGGTGGCCATTGAAGCGACCAGTCCACCGGCGAGGATGGGCAACCGTGATGCAACGAAATCGTAACGGTCGGCGGACCGCCCGCTGGCAAGCGAACACAGAGTTGTGATCGGCCGCGGGGGGGGCAACTCCAGAGCTGTCGCACCCTGTAAGTCGCCCGATTCGTTTTCGCTTTGTTAAGATTCGGCGAATCGGTGGCACGATGTCTAGGCAAACCCGACCCGAATGCTCAGGCTGAGCCTGGCGTGTGGTTAGGTGATGACATCCCTCTGACAGGTGCCGTTTGCGAGGCGTCCCGTGGTCCACCGATCTATCTTTTCGATGCGAATCTATTGAGAAAAATCATGAGCGACGCCACGGCAGCGACGGGCGTAAAAGGCAACGAAATCGTTGGCGAATCGTTGCTGGAACCCGATCCGCAACTGTTGGAAGCCACTTCGTCAAAGTCCAATTTGATCCAGTGGCTGGCCGTGGCGATGTTGGTCTATTTCTTGATCTGTGCCGTCGGTCTGATCGGTTCGGGATTCAAGGCCGCCACCGGCGACGAAGCCAAAGAAATGTTTGCCTTCGCCACCAACCCGTTCGCCGGCTTGGTGGTGGGGACCGTTGCGACCGCGTTGATTCAATCGTCATCGACGGTGACATCGATCATCGTCGGGTTGGTTGCCGGCGGGCTGCCCGTTTCTGTTGCGGTGCCAATGGTGATGGGGGCGAACATCGGAACCTCGATCACTAACACCATTGTTTCGCTGGGGCATGTCCGTGAAAAGAAGGAATTCGCTCGCGCGTTTTCTGCGGCGACGGTACACGACTTTTTCAATTTGCTGTCGGTGGTCATCTTCCTGCCCTTGGAGATGGCGTTCGGATTTCTTGAAAAGATCGGTAGTGCTTTGGCCGGGTTGTTTGTGGTCGAAGACGCGTCGATGGGGAATTTAAATTTTGTTAAAGCCGCGACCAAACCCGTGGTCGGCAATGCGAAGCATTACGCATTGGAATTGGGTGACCAAGTGGGCGGCGTACTGCTGATTGTTGGCGGGGTGGTATTGATTTTTATTACCATCCACTACGTCGGCAAACTGTTGAAGCAATTGATGGTGGGTAAAGCCAAAGAGATCATGCACGCCGCGATCGGCAAAGGACCGATATCGGGAATCGTTTCAGGAACCATCGTCACTGTTTTCGTCCAGTCATCATCCACCACCACATCTTTGATGGTCCCGTTGGCTGGATCAGGAGCCTTTGGTCTCAAACAGATCTATCCGTTCACACTGGGGGCGAACATCGGAACTTGCATCACGGCGTTGCTGGCGGCGACGGCCGTCGATGGCAACGCGAATGCAGCGCTGCAGATCGCATTCATTCACTTGACGTACAACGTTCTGGGCGTGCTGATCATTTACGGAATCCCCCTGCTACGATTCATGCCGGTTCGTGCGGCGGAATGGATGGGGGTGACCGCGGCCGAGAACAAGTTTGTCGCCCTGGCGTATATTTTGGGCGTCTTTTTCATCATTCCGGGGATCTGCCTCGGTGTTTCCAGCATCGTTTAGGAGATCACTGTGACGGATATCAAGAAGATTTCGACGCACAGCATTCGCAGGCTGATCGCCGATACCGAGAAAACATTGGTCGAATTGGAATCCGAACTGGCGCGGCGTGAGAGTCAGGCTCAACAGATTCAAATCGACCATCTGGAAGAACACATGCGCGGTGCCGAACTGTCACTGAATACGATCAAGGAATTCCTTGCGGCGCTGCTGGCCGAATACCGTTCCAAGGACTGATCACCAAGCAAACCGAAGACGGCGACGTGACAAGAATAAAGATGGATGACTATCAACGTATCCGCGAGGAAGTGTTGGATTCGATCGACGAAGAAGTCGAAGCCGAACTGCGTGATCTGCTGCTTGATCAGACCGAGGAGAAACGCAACGACGATGGCAGGCAACCGAAACTGACACGCACCCAGTATTTTCGCCACCTGCTGCGACTGCAGATCGAATTGGTCAAGTTGCAGGAATGGGTGGTTGCCACGAAATCAAAGATTGCGGTCATCTTCGAAGGCCGCGACGCGGCGGGAAAAGGCGGCGTGATCAAACGCATCACCCAGCGGCTGAATCCGCGTGTTTGTCGCGTCGCCGCTCTGCCGGCACCCAATGAGCGCGAAAAGACGCAGTGGTACTTTCAACGCTATGTACCGCATCTTCCCGCCGGCGGCGAAATCGTGCTGTTCGACCGCAGTTGGTACAACCGCGCCGGTGTGGAACGCGTCATGGGATTTTGCACCGAAGAAGAGTATCAGGAGTTTTTTCGGACCGTCCCAGATTTCGAACGGATGATCGTTTCGTCGGGAACCCACTTGTTGAAGTATTGGTTTTCGATCTCCGACGAAGAACAGGCGTTTCGATTTCAGTGCCGCATTGATGACCCGCTGAAGCAGTGGAAGCTGAGTCCGATGGACTTGGAATCACGCCGTCGGTGGGAACAGTACACCGTTGCCAAAGAAATCATGTTGGAGAAAACCAACTTGGAAGGCGCCCCGTGGTGGATCGTGGACGGCAACAACAAGAAGCGAGCCCGTTTGAATTGCATCCACCATCTGTTGCAGCAGATTCCCTATCAGGAAGTCGAACAAGATTCGGTCAAGCTCCCTGAACGGCGACGCAGCGACGACTATCAACGCAATCCGATACCAAAAGAAGTCTTCGTTCCGTCGATCTACTAGACCACCGGAACGCCGAAGGCGATCAGGGAGCGGTTCGCCGCATCACGCTTCACCGGGCGAGTTCTTTAGTCGCCGGGTCAGCACTCGGTCCAATTGATTGGCGAACGCCTGGACGTCCTTCGGCTTCAACGGTTTGGGCCCTTCGGTATCCACGCCGGCCGAACGAAGTTGTTCCATGAGGTCACGTGTCGCAAGGCGGCTGTGAATCGTTTTCTCGTCGTATTTGTCGCCGCGACTTCCGACGACCAGCCCGCCTTTCTGAACGACGCGTGCCGCCAAGGGAATGTCGTCTGCGATCACGATGTCCCCATCGTTGACCATCTTGACGATCGCATGATCGGCTTGGTCCGCACCGCTGCTGACCACAACGCGACGAACCCACGGCGAATCCGGCACCCCGATCGGCTCGTTTGCAACGACAATGGCTTCGATTTCACGCCGCTTGGCTGTCCGGTAAACGATCTCTTTGATGGCAACCGGGCATGCGTCTGCGTCGACCAAGATTTTCGGTGACGGGTGGTCTTCAGAACTCAATCCAATGTCTCAATCAATCTCGCGTGGAACCGAACGTTTGGTGGTGTTTCCAAAACCATGGGCTCATCATCCATTTCCATCCACGTTGCCATGTAAACCGATACGGTGTTGGGGGTCAGCAACAGCGCTTTGGAATCCATCAGATCTTCGAACAGCTAGGCCGTTGTGTTGGGCGGCCCAAATTTCCGCAGTCCCTGTTCCATCGCATACATGGACGAAATCTGGATCGACGAAAGGTGCGCGTGTTGGGCGCGTTGCAGCGCTAAGTTGTTGTAGACCATTTGGGTTGTTCCGTCGCCAGGGACGCCGTCAAATGATGTCAGCGTCCCGATACTCGTTTACAACTTGTCGGGGGTCGCAATGCCACTCGGGACTTCGGTGGTCATCTTCATCTTGGGCGGTTCCGCGTGAGCGGTGGCGAGCCATGCGACTATCAGCAGAAGGATCGAAAAACTGGTTCTCATCGGACGTTTCATCGTTGGTGGATTGTGAAAAGAGTGTGCCCTATTGGCAGAGGGTTGGTTCAAGCGGTCGCCATGCCCCATCCAGGACAATCTCGCTGACGCCATAGTCTCGAACCGTGTAATCAAACGGTTGCCCGTTTGGCGGAAGACCATCCATCGCGCTCAGGAATCACGCGGAATGATTGCGGTTAGCCGAACTGAAGCACTCGTTTTGCTAAGTCTGTCGTTCTTTCGCTGTGGCCGTGAAGCAGATACGAACAGCCGGCCAGATAGCGGGCTCGCCACATGGGGGCAATCTGTTGGTAATCCTCCAGTGCCGCAGAACTGAACTTGTAGTCGTGGGCGTCGTTTCCTTTCAGAAAAACCAGCTCGCGTGCCTGTCCGATCAGGCGATGCGTCACTTGTGGTTGCGACGCCAGCTTCAAAACGGATCGGGCGGCTTCGGGCCGATCTTTGCGAACGAGATCAAATACGGAATCCAAATTTGTGCTGTCGTCTTCCGACGGGGCGAGTTGAAGCAGGTCCGTGTCGTTCAGCTTTCCACGGTCTTCGGCCGAACGACGAAAGTGAGGAATGAACGCTGCGTTTTGCAGCAACAGCCATTGCCGCGTGCGGTTGTCTTGCACCGTGCGATACAGGAAACGCATCGCATTGGACGTTGTCACGGCGTGAAGCGGGACGATGGCCGCTTGACGAGAAACCATTTCTGCCGCGGCGACCATGATCCCGTCGTATACGCTGTCGGGATGACAACCCGATTGAATCAGTTGCAGCACAAACTCACTGGCTTGCTCCGGTGAAGCCGTTCGTAACTCCTTGGCAACGGTTGCCGATTCGATCGGTTTTCGCTCGGATGACAACCACCCAGCGGAGAACTGTTCGGCAAGTTTCCAGTTGGATCGCCCGACTCGATCGACTTCCAAATCACTCGTTGCCGGATTCGGATCACCCGTATGATTCAGGATCGCATAACACAGGGAACGCACGACTGGTTCAGCGTGTTGCCAGCCGATGACACCGAGCGTCCGGAAAGCGTTGGCCAGATAAATGGATTTGTGACCAATGCTGCGGTAATCACGGGCGGCGTGTTTGGACAACAGGTTCAGAATCTGGGCGGCTGATGCGGTTCGTGCGACCGCGGTGGCCGCCGCGTCGGCAGCTTCGACATCCCATTGCGTCAACGCATCGTCCAACGACTGAAGGGCCTTTTGCGGATCGGGCAGATTGGATGACGGCGCGGCGGCCATGGTCCAGTCGCCTTCGCGAACGTCGGTTTGTTGGGCACGTTTGAAGTAATCGATGCTCCACAACAGCGGCGTCCAGCGATGTTGGTCGACGGCGGCCAAGGACGCTTGGTGCGCCGAGTAGACGACCAACACGCTGTGGAACTTGAAACCAACCGCCGGACGAGGCTGGACGTTTCGGATCCCGGCCAGGAAAAGTGCGGCAAGGAGTTCTTGATAGCTGCGACCGCTGTGTATTTCGCCGAAAACTCGATCGACGATTTGGCGACGCGGTGTGTCTTCGAGCAGCCGGACCAGTGGTTCAATATCGTTATGAAAGCGAACGTGTTCCGGGGCAACGGCCACTTC
The DNA here is from genome assembly GCF_012290005.1 of Crateriforma spongiae. NCBI lineage: Bacteria > Pseudomonadati > Planctomycetota > Planctomycetia > Pirellulales > Pirellulaceae > Crateriforma > Crateriforma spongiae. The sequence goes on along the minus strand of NZ_JAAXMS010000012.1, from coordinate 62,033 downwards.
GTCGGCGGCCAGCTTGGGTAGCCATGCCAGGCCGGCCATGGATCCCGTGACCGCACCGATCGAATTGCGAACGAATCGTCGTCGGTCTTGCATGGTGATCTCCGTTACCGAAATCGCGTTTTGTGGGGATTGGGCAGGCAATCATTCACTATACGGCCCTCCGAGCGTGCTTTCACGATGCATGTAACGCGGATGCCGGCGTGGCAATGCCCCGACCACGTTGGTGATATGCCCGGCATTCTCCGGGCGTCGGCATCACCCGATGATGTCGTTAACCTGTACGGAGGGTCGTGCGCGTCGATTCGCCGCCCGATGGGGTGCAATGCAAACGCATGACGGCCTCAGGCAGTGTCCACGAATGAGAATCAAACGGTGACCGAAAAAGAAATCGATCAGAAAGCAGCCATCATGATTGTGATCGAACACTTGGGCGATGTTCCCGCGGGAACAAAGTGCTCTGCCGTTTTCTTTGACCGCGAACGGATACGTCGTGAACAAGAGTTTCATGCGCAGCTGTACAGCGAAACCGGTGTGCATGATCCCGAAGTGCGTCGCGCGATGGTGGCGGCGAACGTGGCTGACGAGCCCTATTGGTTGGTCTCGCTGAAATTCAGCGGAGGGGCGTCGGGTGAAATCACTCAGCTGCATCGTGTGGACGCGCGAACGCGAAAGGTTTTGCCCGAACCCGCGTCGTGACATTGGTTGCCTGGTGGCCACCAGCGGTGAAGACGATTGTGAGGACAGGGAAAACGCCAGGTGCGGCCCCGTTTCGTTTGGAAGCCTAGCCGATGTCAGCTTTCTCGTTGCCCTCTTCATCGTAGCGAATGAAGGCAAAGTAGACGAAGCAAACGGGCAGACAAGGCAATAGCAACAGGTAAAACCAAGACGCAAGCAAGGCGAATGAAAAGATGGCGGCCAAGAACGTCAGCCAGACGAACTTGGTGTCACGCCACAAGCCTTTCATTTGTTCCATGGTTCTATTTTCTCGTTGGTTCGGGAATTGCCCTGCCCGGGCGCCGTCATCGGTTCCGTGTTTCCGATGAACTGTTTTGTTTGTGTCCGACGCCGTGCTTGGATCACCGCCCTGTTTCGCGGACCCGTGCAATTCAGGGCCACGGATTTGAAGGCAATGGATTTCAGAGCCACGGGCATGGCGATACGCTGGGATGCTTCGCCAGGACAGGCCCCTATGCCGGAAGCCGGTACCGCCCTTAAGCCGCGTTTCTTGTTGATGCTTCGTCTTGCTGGTCGGCATTTGGACCAATGGCGAAACAGCTTAACGTTCCGCCACACTGCGGCAAACCAGACCCTTCCTGTTCGCCACGCGGCGATTCAAACACGATGCCAGAAATCTTGCGACAGATCGTTCACTATGGAAATCATCTGGTCGTGCCCTTTGGAATTGCGATGTTGTTATTCCCGCGTCATTGGCGGGCCGCTGGTGGCCTGATGGTGGCAACCATCGTGATCGACTTGGATCACCTGTGGGCGGATCCCATTTTCGATCCCCGTCGATGCAGTATCGGATTCCACCCGCTTCACACCGTCTGGGCGGCGATGGTTTACATCGCACTGCTGATGGTGCCGGTATGGAAGATTCAAGCGGTCGGATTCGGGTGCCTTTGGCATTTGTGTACCGATGCCATTGATTGTCGGCTCGGGCATCTGGGAACCGATCCAGATGGCTTGCTCGGATTCGTCTGGCCGTTGGTGGTTGCTTTCTGAACGCGTCATGCGTGCCGGATTCGCTTCGCAAGATTGATGGCATGGGCGGACCCGGGATGCATTACAATCCTCGGCCGGTCGGTTGGTCTGCCAACCCGCTTCGGGGCATGCCGGTGATCGGTTGACCTGACCGCGGATCGTTTGATTCGATCCTTTGACAAGAGAATTCGATAGGAGAGGTAGCATGCCCAAAATTGTTGTTGTGATGATTGCCCTGGCGTTGGTCTCGTTGCCGGCGGTGACCGCCATGGCGAAAGAAGACCGCGAAACCATCGTTCGCAATGACCGTGAACGTGTCTTGGCTGCTGGGTATTGGATCTACAACGATTTGGACGCCGCGGTCCAACAAGCACGGCAAACGGGGCGGCCGATCTTGGTCGTTTTGCGGTGCCTGCCCTGTGAGGAGTGCGTCAAGCTGGACGATGACTTGGTCGAAAGTGATCCGGAAATCAAAGCGTTGCTGGACCAATTCGTTCGTGTCCGGATCGTCGGAACCAACGGTTTGGACTTGAATGTGTTTCAGTATGACACCGATCAGTCGTTTGCCGTCTTCATGATCAATGCAGACAAAACGGTGTATGGCCGGTTTGGAACTCGATCGCACCGTACCGAATGGCTGGGGGATGTTTCGCTGGAAGGGATGGCGGCGGCGCTTCGCGAGGGACTGAAACTGCACGACGCCTATCCGGCCAACCGAGACGCGTTGGCTGGCAAGAGTGGACAACCTTTGGAATTCGAATCACCGGAGAAGTACCCCACCCTGCGCAAGCATCCCGATCGTCTGGACTATGAAGGCGAAGTCGCCAAGAGTTGTATTCATTGCCATCAAATCGGCGAAGCCAGGCGTGAATACTATTGGCAAAACGATCGTCCGATCCCAGAGGAACTGTTGCACCCGTTTCCCCATCCGAAATCCATCGGCTTGATTTTAGATCCCCGGTATCCGGCGCGAATCAAGCAGGTGGTCGATGAATCGGCTGCACAATCCGTCGGTTTTCAAGTGGGAGACGACGTGACCGCGATGAACGGACAGCCGATCGTGTCGATGGCCGACGTCCAGTGGGCATTGAACCAAGTGCCAGGCGATGGCGGTTCCATCGATTTTCAAGTGCGGCGTGATGATCGTGACATCGAATTGTCGTTGGCGTTACCCAAAGGTTGGCGACGGTGGGGCGATCCGGCTTGGCGTGTTTCATCGTGGATGATGCGCCGTATTGCTGGCGGTGGCATGCGTCTGATTCCCAACGACGACGCCGCGGTGACTGATGATGCAAAGCCGATGGCGTTTCGTGTTGCCAATGCCGGAAAGCATGGTGCCCACGGTGCGGCGCATCGAGCGGGAGTGAAGGTTGGCGATATTCTGATCGAATACGATGGGCGAAATGATTTTCGTCGCGAAGCCGACATCTTTAACCACGTCAACGACAACCATCGTCCCGGTGATCGCGTTTCGCTGAAGCTGTTACGCAACGGCCGGACCATCACCACCGAGATTCCGATTCAAAAGTAAGTCCGACCTAGCCGCCATTGCCGATGCAATACAAGTAGTCGTGTTTGGCGTCGTCTTCGAATTTGGCGACGCGGATGTAAACACGTCCGTCGCAAATAACGGGCGTGGCGAAAGTGGTGCCGTTCAACTGGTTTTTAGCAACCAAGTCGAACGCACCCGGATCGGCACGAAAGACGGTCGTTTCGCTGGATTCGTTGGTCGCATAGATCAGATCGCCGACCAGGACTGGCGACGCGGTGAAGGTGCCGCCCAGGCGTGCTTTCCACATCGTTTCACCACTGGCGGCTTCGATGCACATGGCAACTCCCGCGTCGAGCGTCAGGTATAGATAGCCGTCGCGCTGCAGCATCGACGGGACATAGGCCCTTGTGTTGGTTTCCCACACCACTTCGCCGGATCCGTCGGCCGCCACCGCGGCGACGTGATTCTTGGGGTATCCACCGCTGGTGAAAATGTGTTTGCCGTCGGTCGGTGTGGACGTCACGCATTCTGTGGTGGCCCCGTCTGTCTCCCAGAACACTTTCCCCGTTGATGGATTGAGGCTGGTGACCAGGTCACATCCGATCATGATCAACTGGTCTTTGCCGTCCATCGTCAGAATGATCGGCGAAGCGTAGTTCGGTTTCTTCGGGCGATCGCGTCGCCAAACGACCTGGCCGGTCGTTCGGTCCAAGCCGACGATACATCCACCGCTCTTGTTGTCGGCCGATGCGATCACAAGGTCTCGGTAGACGGTCGGCGACGAACCATAGCCCTGGTGGATCTGGTAATCGCACAGCTTGCGCTGCCACAGGATTTGGCCCTTCAAGTCGACCGCGCTGGTATGGACGGCTCGGTCGCTGTAGAAGTTGACGAAAATACGCTCGCCATCGGTTGCCGGTGTCGACGATGCCCAGGATGATTTCTCGTTGGGCTGACGATCGCCGACCCGAAAGAATTCGCCGCGATGGACGGCCGTCTTCCAGTGTTCTTGTCCGGTTTGACGATCCAGACAGATCAGCCACTGTGCCCGCTGCTGTTCATCGGCGGAAATCAAATACATCCGGTCGCCCAACAGGATCGGTGATCCGTGGCCGTGTCCGTCCAGGGGCGTCTTCCAAATCACGCCATCCATTTCGCTCCATGTGGTGGGTGGATCTTGATCCGCCGCGGCATTGCCCTGCCTGGATTCACCACGCCACCACGGCCAGTCCGATTCGGAAAACGTGGGTGTCTGGGCGATGCAATTCACGGCGGAAGCGACAACGCAAACCAGGCTGGCGGCAAAAGTAAGTTGGCGCATAGATATCGCAGGTGGGTTTGAGAGCAATGCGGGGCGGGAACGACGCGGCGGGAACGGCCGTGGCGACAACCAGGCGGCAAAGCGATTGTAGATCACGCCGCGTGCGTTGGTGTTGATCCGGCGATTTCGGCGGCCGTTGGTCTGACGCCCAGGGACTCAGATGCGGGCGATCGAGTGACTGTGGGGCAGGAGAAGCCTGATCCCTAGCAAGCGATGGTGGACTGCCTTGATTCGGATGTATTGTTTCAGGCCTTGAACGGTTTGCGATATTCGCGAGGCGAATGACCGATCATGTTTCGGAACTGGCGGCTGAAATAATTGCTGTCGGAAAACCCGACGTCAAACGCGATGTCCGTGATCGAACGGTGGGTGCTTTTGAGCAAGTGACAGGCTTCGCGCAGACGTCGCTGGATCAAATAGTTGATCGGTGATGTTCCCATCGCATCTTCGAATGTCCGGATGAAGCTGCGCCGGCTCATGCCCGACATCTGCACCAATTCATCCAAAGTGATCGGCTGGTTGAAGTTGTGTTCGATGTGCGAGATGGATCCTGCCAGCCGATACAGTTGCTTGCTTTCCGGCGATTGGGCGCGGCCGTAACAACGGGCCAGGAAAGTGATCAACTGCAGCATTCGCGTCATCGCCATAACGCCGAAGCCTGGACCGCGACTTTGCAATTCCTTGTCAATTTCATCCACGATCTGCAACGCTTCTGCCATCTCCGCTGCATTTAGTTGTAACCGGCTGGTGAATTGGTGACGCTTTCGCCACGCCGGTTCCAGATTGAACAGCGCGTGGTAGCCGGGCAGTGATTGTAGGTCGCACAGAGACATGGGCAGGTCGTCCGGATCAAACAAGATGTTGATCAGACTCAGTTGGTCCATGTTCAAATAGTCGTGGGGGCGGTCACCGCCGATGACGAAGGTGTCACCGGTGGTCAATTCATAACTGTCTTCGCCGGTGATGTGTCGGCCGTGTCCGCCGGTGATGATGACGATCTCGGAAAACTCGTGGCAATGCAGCCCAAACGGCTCTTGAGGGTCGCGACGCTCCACCACGATGGGAAACCCGTCGGGATGAAACCAGTCCTGTTTCTTCAGGCGGCGAATCATGATGTGGTCACCGGCGGGAAAGGAGGGCGGGAAAAGAAAAGCGGGCAGCGGAGGCAGGCAACTTACCGGGTGTCAGGCCCGATCGTTGGTGCTGTCCGACACGGCCGTCGCCGGCGTTTGGCGGTGGATTTGTCATCACCTGCGACACCGGCGCCAGGCCTTCGGCAACGCAGTTGTTAACACTCGCGTGGCACTATCGTGCTATTGCCTGGCTTGATTGTCAAGGCAAATTTCCCACAGTGGTCTTTACGCTGTGCAGTGACTGCTATCGCGCCGTGGGGCTAAGCAGGCGGACAGGTGTTTTGCGACGAATGGGAATCCCACGCGTAAGTTCTGAAGTTGCTTTTTCTGGCAACCCGACGCGTGAGCGAGGAAAAAATGTTGTTGACATCGCCTCGCTCACGCTTCGGGTTACCAAGAAATCAAGGCCTCGGGTAAAAGCGCAACTTCCCAACGCGTGAGCGAGGACCGCGGTCTTTGCCGATTCGTTACTCGCTTACGCGTCGGCTTACTAAACTTTAGAGAATCTGTCTGCCTACTTAGAAAGCAGCACCGTCGCTTCGCAAACATTGGATTATGGAATGGGCCGTTCTGGCAAGATTGACGCCATGTACGAACTGGCGCGAGAACAATACGCGGCGATCGGAGTGGACACCGATGACGCGATTCGTCGAATCGGGGACGTCGCCATTTCACTGCACTGTTGGCAAGGCGATGATGTCGGCGGGTTCGAGGGCGATCTGCAGTCGCTGGGCAACGGTTTGGCGGTGACCGGAAATCATCCGGGCCGTGCTCGAACGCCGGATGAACTGCGTCAAGATTTGCAGACGGCGTATGCATTGATCCCCGGCAATCATCGTTTGAATCTGCATGCGATGTATGGGGAATTTGACACGCCCGTTGATCGCGATGCCATCGACGTGCAGCATTTCCAAGGGTGGATTCAGTGGGCCGTTGACCAAGGCGTCCCATTGGATTTCAACCCCAGTTTCTTTTCGCATCCCAATGCCGCCGATGGGTTCACCCTGGCACACAGCGATCCGGGCATTCGTCAATTCTGGATCGATCATGGGATCGCGTGTCGCAAGATCGCCGCGGCGATGGGAGCGGCCCAGGGTTCACCTTGTGTCGACAATTTCTGGGTTCCTGACGGATTCAAGGATACGCCGGCGGATCGAAAGACGCCGCGTGAACGCTTGGCGGCTTCCTTGGACGAGATTTTTAGCGGTTCATTGCCGCCGACGCACACCATCGATGCAGTGGAATGCAAGTTGTTCGGTATCGGCAGTGAAAGCTGTGTGGTGGGATCGCACGAGTTTTACTTGGGTTATGCGATATCGCGAAACCAGATGCTTTGTCTGGATGCCGGTCACTTTCATCCGACCGAAGTCATTTCCGACAAGATTTCTTCGGTGCTGATGTACGTGCCTGAATTGTTGTTACATGTCAGCCGCGGTGTGCGTTGGGACAGCGATCACGTGGTGACCTTCACGGACGAACTCCAAGCAATCATGCAAGAAATCGTGCGTGGCGGATTTTTGGATCGCGTTCACATCGGTCTGGATTTCTTCGACGCCAGTATCAATCGCGTGGCCGCTTGGACCATCGGTACACGCAACGCTTTGAAGGCTTTGCTGGCGGCTTTGCTGGAACCCACCGAACAGTTGCAGCAGTTGGAGCGCGAGGGCGACTTCACCGCGAGGTTGGCGTTGATGGAGGAGCAGAAGATGATGCCGCTGGGGGCGGTTTGGGACCACTACTGTCAGGTTTCCGATGTTCCCGCCGGTCGACAGTGGTTGGACGTGGTGCGGCAGTATGAACAGGACGTGCTGAAACTTCGCTCGGACGCGTCGGTGCCTGCATAGCGCCATCGGCGGCGGGGTTTGAATTTCTTTTGATGGGGCCGAAGGCGACGAAAGCGTTCGGGACCTTTTGATTAGGCAGGTGATGTCATGAAAGTGTGTCGGATGTCTCGGGCGGTGGTCAGTGTTGCCGTTTTCGGCTGGATCGTTTTGGCAATGTGTTGCATTGCGGGAACATCCTTGGCGGACGAACTCGGGACGCCAAACAAACGTCTGCCCAACATCGTTTTCATCTTGGCCGACGATTTGGGATGGAGCGACACAACGCTTTTCGACACCAGCGATTTCTATCGCACGCCCAACGTCCAGCGTTTGGCACGTCGCGGAATGACGTTTGATCGGGCGTACGCTGCCAGCCCGCTGTGTTCACCCACACGTGCGAGCATCTTGACCGGATTGTCGCCCGCCCGTCACGGCATCACGTCGCCGAACTGTCATACGCCGACGGTGCGTTTGCAAGCCGCCGTGAAGCAAAATGCGGCCGCCCACCAGTTTTCCGTTCAACCGGATCCAGTGACGCGTTTGGATCCGAAACACATCACGATCGCCGAAACACTGCGGGCGGCAGGCTACGCGACCGGGCATTTCGGAAAGTGGCACCTGGGGGCCGAACCGTATTCGCCGCTGCAACATGGGTTCGATATCGATGTGCCGCATTGGCATGGCCCGGGACCGGCGGGAAGTTACGTCGCGCCGTGGAAGTTCCCTGACTTTGACCACGACCCGGACGTTCCCGACCAGCACATCGAAGATCGAATGGCCAAGGAAGCCGTGCAATTCATGCGGCAGCATCGCGATCAACCTTTCTTCTTAAACTATTGGATGTTCAGCGTTCATGCACCCTTCGATGCCAAGGCCGCATTGATCGAAAAGTATGCCAAGACGGTGGACCCGACCGACGAGCAGCGTTGTCCCACGTATGCCGCGATGATCGAAAGTATGGACGATGCGATCGGAACCTTGCTGGATGAACTGGATCGTTTGCAGGTCGCCGAGAACACGATCATCGTCTTTGCATCAGACAACGGCGGCAACATGTACAACCTGGTCGATGGGCAACGTCCCACCAGCAATCGACCACTACGCGGCGGTAAGGCGACTGTTTACGAAGGCGGTATTCGGACGCCCGCCATCGTCGTTTGGCCTGGTCAAGTCAAATCGGGAACGACCAGCGACGCGATGATTCAAAGCGTGGACTATTTTCCCACGTTATTGGAAATGCTCGGCATGTCGCCGGCGTCGGATCAATGGTTTGACGGCGTCAGCTTTGTGCCCGCGTTGAAGGGCGGGGCCATCGATCGCGACGGCATCTTTACGTACTTTCCACACAATCCACCCGTGCCAGATTGGCTGCCGCCATCGATTTGCGTTCACCAGGACGATTGGAAGCTGATTCGAATCTTTCATGGCGGCGATGATACCGGTCACCGATACAAACTGTTCAATCTGCGGGACGACATTGGCGAACAACATGACTTGTCCACGATGATGCCGGATCGCGTACGACAGATGGATGCGTTGATCGAACGACACCTTCGCGAAACCGGTGCGGTCGTCCCGCAAGCGAATCCGACTTTTGATCCGAACAAGTATGACATCGCATCCGAAGGGGCTCCGGCGGCAAAGTTTTTGCCGGGTGGCGCGAGTACGAAACGGCGGAAACCGGCGAAGCCTGTTGCGGGGTGGCAGCCCGCCGGCACGTGTGAATTGTCGATTGGTGATGGCAAGTTGTTGGTGCACAGCACCGGCGGTGATCCCTATTTCAGCTATCGATTGCAAACGCCAATCGACGAAACCGCTTTCGTTCTTCAGATGGAAATCTCATCCAACGCGGGCGGTTCCGGGCAAGTATTTTGGCAGACCGAAGGCGGCGGTCCTTTTACGGCCAAGCGGAGCGAAGTCTATTCACCAACGCATGACGGCGATCGGCATTCTTATGCGGTCAAATTCCGCACGCGGGGGCCGCTTTCAGCCGTACGCATTGATCCGGCAACCGACGTCGGCGACATCCAGGTCCACGCGCTGCGGCTAATTACCCAGGACGGACGACTCATTCATCAGTGGTCGTTTTGAGTTTGGAAATGGTGACGGACGCTGCCATCCGGATCCGTTAAAATCGATGCCGCGAAACTGATGGTGCATTGCGACCGTCGGTTGGAAGCGGCTTGGTTTTTAATGACCGTGTTTGATCGATGTCAGGCAAGCCGTCTTGTTTGTCTGCTGTGTTGTGTGTCATTTCCACCAGGACTTTTTAGCGGCAGCGTCTGTTGCTCGCTTGCCTTTGCCCTGATCCCGCCCCGCCTTTGGTCGAGCCCCACCCATGATGATCCGATCCGCTGGTTTGGTCGCCGCGATTGCCTTGATGTGCTTCGGCATGAGTTTGAAAACGTCGGCGGATTCGTCTGCGAAAGCGAACGATCGCCGACCCAACTTTTTGGTCATCATTGCCGACGATCTGGGGTTTTCCGATCCGGGATGCTACGGCGGTGAAATCGAGACACCTAACTTGGATGCCTTGGCGGCCGGCGGCTTGCGTTTCACCCAGTTTTATAACACCGCCCGTTGCTGGCCGACACGATCGGCGTTGATGACGGGCTACTATCCGCAACAGATTCGTCGCGACAGCATGCCGGGGGCGCCCAAAGGCTTTGGTGGACGCGGGGTTCGACCGCAGTGGGCACAGACCATCGGCCAGTACCTGCAAACGGCGGGATATCGAACCTATCATTCCGGCAAGTGGCACATCGACGGCAAGCCGACCGACAGCGGGTTCGATCGGTCCGACGAAGCGACACGAGGCCCGGGATTTTTCGATACCAACAAGCGCGGAGAACGAGATCCCGACTTCTATCGAACGGTTGCCACGGCACAGCATGCAATCGATTGCCTGAAAGAACATTCGGAGAATTTCGCGGGCCGGCCGTTCTTTCAGTATCTGGCGTTTCATGCACCCCATTTTCCGCTACACGCTTTGCCCGAAGACATCCAGCGGTACGAAGGGCGATACGACGATGGTTGGGACCTGCTGAGGAAACAGCGATACCAACGCCAGCGGGCTCTCGGGTTTTCGGTGGGCGATCTTTCCGTGCTGGAACCCGACGTGGGACCACCCTATGCCTTTCCCGATCAAATCGACTTACTGGGCCCGGGAGAAGTCAATCGACCACTGCCGTGGGATGAATTGACGTCGCAGCAACAGCGGTTTCAAGCGATGAAGATGTCCATCCACGCGGCGATGGTCGATCGCATGGATCGCGAAATCGGACGTGTGTTGGATCAATTGCGTGCGATGGATTCGTTTGACAACACGATCATCATGTTTCTTTCGGACAACGGGGCCAGTGCAGAAATGATGGTCCGGGGTGACGGGCACGATCCGGACGCCGCGCCGGGATCCGCCGCCACCTATTTGTGTTTGGGCCCTGGTTTTTCCAGTGCCGCCAACACGCCATTCCGCAGGCACAAGACTTGGGTGCACGAAGGCGGCATCTCCACACCATTGATTGTTCACTGGCCGGCGGGCTTGGATGCACAGAACGAATTTCGGTCGGCCGTCGCGCACGTTATCGATATCGCCCCGACGGTACTGGATCTGGCCGGCGTGCAGCGTCCTGATTTTCCCGGTGCGCCGCCGATGACCGGAAAAAGTTTACGTCCGCTGTTGTCCAACGACGGCGATTCGCTGCACGATGAGGTTTGGTTTTGTCACGAAGCCAATCGCGCCCTGCGACAAGGCGACTGGAAAATCGTCCATTCCGACAAAGGTCGCCCGTTCCCCTATCGAATCGTCGAAGCAGGCGACTCAAACGAATCCAATTGGGCTTTGTACAACTTGGCCAACGACCGCGCCGAACAGAATGACTTGGCAGACACCTATCCCGCCAAGGTCCAAGCGATGAGCGAACGGTGGTATCAGTTGCGAGATCAATTTCTGGCGGATTCGTCGACCGAAATAGCGAACGACGCAAAACCCTAAGCAACTGCAGGCCCGGTTCTGAACGGACCGAAAGAGGACGACGGTGAATCGGCCTCCGGTCCTGCGTTCACGCGACGCGTCTTGCACAGCCTAGGTGGCGGGGACCTCCACCCAGAACATGCCACGCAAGTCACCGGCTTTGAATCCGGTGGCCTGGTCGTCGGGGTAGCGTTTGGCAAGTTCCGGTTTGACGCTGTCCAGCATGTCATCCGGGCCGCCATGGCACATCAAGCACTTCACATCCAGGCGAATCGGGAAGGTGACGCCTAACCGACCGTCCTCCAAGGCGACGGTTTGGGGCAGATCGACCTTTTCATCCACGAACGGCTGGACCCAATCACGGGGCGCGTTGTTCGGATTGCGAAGCTTCCAAGAAGTGCGGCCGATTTCAACGCCGTGTTCGTCGGCGACGGTTTGTGCGATCTTCGGGGCATCTTCACTGCAAACGCGAATGGCAGCGACCGGTCCCTCGGTTTGCATGACTTCCATCAGTCGGCCGGACAGCGTTTGAAACAAGTCGTCTTTTGCGGCGACCGCGGCGGCGAAACGCTCGTCTCGCATCGACGGCATTTTCTCGGCTGTCTCCGGTGCATCCGTTGGTGCTATCTGCGAGGTTGGTTCCGGGGCCTCGTTCTCGCGTTGGCAACCGACGAAGCCGAACAAGCAGGCCAGTCCGGCGAACGTGAAGGTGGACCATCGTGTCAGGTTCATCGTGGGGCCTTTTCAGTTTCTCGTTTGGGGGTTGGGCGGTTCGGACGCCGCTTGGGTTTCGTTGGCGATCGCAGTTTGCCGTCGATGTAGTAGTCAAAATAGATATCGGCTTGTCGGCTCATCGCCTCCGACGGAACGGTTCCGATACCCGGCGGCTTTAAACTTTGGGACCAATCGGTCAACAGGGTGCGTAAATGCTGAACTTGATCTGGGTACCGGCCGGTCAGATCGGTTGTTTCCGATGCGTCCGATTCCAGGTCGAACAGAAATTCACGATCATTGCTGCGGATGTATTTCCACTTGCCCTGACGTATCGCACTTTGGCTAAGCCAACGCCAATACAATGCGTCATGCGGTGCCTCGTCTGATTCGCCCATCAGGAACGGCAGCAGGTTCACGCCGTCGATGGTGTCGTCGATCGTCAGCCCCGCTGCGGCCAACGCCGTGGCCATGGCATCCAACGAGATCACCGCCTGGGAATAGACTTGACCGCCGGGAATGGTTCCGGGCCAACATCCGACAAACGGCGTGCGGATGCCGCCTTCGGTCAGCATTCCCTTTTCACCGTTCATGGGATCGTTCAACGATCCGTCCCATCCCGGTCCACCGCCCGGCGTATCCGCTTTGTGGATCTTCAGCGGCGCACCGTTGTCACTGATCAGAAAGATCAGCGTGTTTTCACGCAGACCGTTGGATTCCAGTGTCGCCATGATCCGACCGACGCCGTCGTCGACCGCCGAAAGCATGGCTAGTGCCTGTCGTCGTCGCTGTGGCATGTCGCCCGGGAATCGGTCCAGGTATTTCTTGGGCGCATCCAGCGGTACATGTGGAGCACGATACGCCAAGTAAAAGAAAAACGGATCCGACTTGTACCGTTCGATGAAACTACAGGCAAAATCGGAGATCAAGTCCAGGTGATAACCGCCACCTTTTTGCGTCGCCGGCGGGATGTCTTGGCCTTGTAAGTTCATGTTCCAGAACCCTTGCGCATTGCTGTTCTTGAAGAACACATGATCAAAGCCGTGGGAGGTGATCGCTTGCGGTGCCCCCAAGTGCCACTTGCCCGCCATACCCGTGGCATAACCGGCCGCCTGCAGTCGTTCGGGAATGGTTTGCACCCGCGCGAAGTTGGCCATGATCTTTGCATCACGGGCCTGAGGGTTGGATTCCAATCCGAATCGGTTCTGGTACTGGCCCGTGATCAACCCACCGCGCGACGGCACGCACTGGGGCGCAGTGACGTAGCCGTCGGTGAAACGCACACCGGACTGGGCCAAGCGATCGATGTTCGGCGTGCGAATGTCGGACACAACGCCCTGGCAACCCAAGTCCGAGTATCCATGGTCGTCGGTAAAGATGATGATGACGTTGGGGCGTCGTCGATCGTCGGGCTGATCGGACCAACATTCACCAGACGCAGCGGTCACTGCGATCCAGATCAGCAAGGCGATCGTTCCCCAATGGTTGGTTGGTCTGCACATACGGTTGATGCCAAATGGGGCCGTGGTCGAGCACGCGGAAGTCGTGATGGACGCGATTGCCGGTGCGGTGGATCGAAGGCGGGGAACGGAAGAACGCAGTGTATCCGAATCGCTCGTGTCGCATTCCCTGTCGTCCGGCGGTCGGCGGGTTCGAAATGTCGCAGGTGCATCCCGCGGAGTACCGATTCGAATGGATGGAAGGCCTGCAAATTTTTTGTGGCGTTGTGATTGCGAACCCAGGTGTCCAATCGATGGTGGATCAATAGCGGTGGATTAAATCTGGGAAATCGGGCTCACCGGAGTTGACCTGCAATGCCGATGCATGCAATTATGGCGATATGGCCATGAAGCGAAAAACTCGAAAGCAATACGAAGCGCGGGCAAAGATCGCCAAGGCGCTTGCCCATCCCAGTCGATTACTGATTCTGGATCTGCTTCAGGAGCGGGAGCGATGCGTGGGCGAATTGACCGAAGCGGTGGAGGCTGACCAGTCGACGGTGTCCAAGCATTTGGCCGTGCTGCGTGACGTGGGTTTGGTGGAAGTCCGCAAGGAAGGGGCATCCAGTTATTACCGCGTCGCCTGCGATTGCCTGGGAGGCTTTTTTGCGTGCATGGAATCGGTGCTGCGGTCGGACATCCGCGACCGTCAGTCGACTTTGAAGTAGCATTTTTTTTGTCGTTAGTCATGGCGATATTGCCATGTCGCCAAATGAGAATTGAGGGGGGCGACGATGAAACGAACAACCGTGTTGTTCCTGTGTACGGGCAACTCTGCACGCAGCCAGATGGCCGAAGGGTTTCTTCGCGAATTGGCGGGTGACCGTTTCGACGCACAAAGTGCCGGGCTCGCACCGGTCGGATTGAACCCTTTGGCCGTTCAAGTCATGGCAGAAGTGGGCGTCGACATTTCGTCCCAGGAATCCAAATCATTGAAGGGTTTTTTGCGCAAGAACGAGGCGCAGTACGTGATCTTCGTTTGCGACAAGGCGGAAAAGTCTTGCCCCGAAATTTGGCCCTTCGCCACGGCAACGATGTGTTGGCCGTTCCCCGATCCCGCCGCCGTTCAGGGCGACGCCGAAGATTCTCTAGAGGCGTTTCGCCGAGTCCGTGATCAAGTCCGCGCATCGATCGAGTCTTGGTTGGCAACCGACCCGGAATCGTCCGCCACTGCCGCACACAAATCCAAAACGACGACCTGTGAAGAAGATTGAAAAGATGAAAAGTGATTGTCCGACTGACCAGCCCCAACGTGGCATGGGAGTCTTTGAACGATATTTGACCGTTTGGGTCGGGCTGTGCATCGTCGCCGGTGTGCTGTTAGGAAAGTGGATGCCCGGGTTGGCTCAAACGCTGGACGGAATGTCGATCATGGTGGACGGGGCACCGGTGGTGTCGATACCAATTGCGCTGTGTTTGTTTTTCATGATGTATCCCATCATGGTGAAGATCGACTTCGCCGAGATCGTGCGTGCCGGGAAAGCGGCCAAGCCCGTCGCGCTGACCCTGCTGATCAACTGGGCCATCAAGCCGTTCACGATGTACGCGATTGCATCATTCTTTCTGGGCACTGTTTTGATTGGAGTGATCGGTCCGGAAGCGGTCGATTTGGTGAAGCCACCTATGGGAGTTGATTTGGAGGTGGGGGCGACTTATGGCGCCGGCCAAGCGGTTCTGGTGGATGGCGTGAAGATGCTGGAAGTACCACTGTGGCGCAGCTATCTAGCCGGATGCATTCTGCTGGGGATCGCACCTTGTACCGCGATGGTTTTGGTGTGGGGGTACCTGTCCGGCGGAAACGACGGTCACACGTTGGTGATGGTGGCCGTTAATTCGCTGGCAATGCTGTTGCTGTACGGACTGCTAGGCGGACTGTTGTTGGGCGTAGGGCAATTGCCCGTTCCCTGGCAAGCCTTGTTGCTGTCCATCGGGATTTATGTTGCGTTGCCGTTGATTGCCGGATTTTTGTCGCGACGCTGGATCATCAGTGCGATGGGGGAAGTCTGGTTTCGCGAAAAGTTTTTGCATTGGCTCAGTCCAGTGACAATCGCTGCGTTGTTGGTCACGCTGGTTTTGTTGTTCTCACTGAAGGGAGAGATCATCATGGCCAATCCGTTGACGATTGTTTGGATCGCGATCCCCCTGTTCATTCAAACCGTGTTGATCTTTGCAATCGGCTATGCCCTGTCCAAGTGGCTGGGGCTGACGTACGAAAACGCAGCGCCGACCGCGATGATTGGTGCATCGAATCACTTCGAAGTCGCGATCGCCACCGCCGTCATGCTGTACGGCCTTTCTTCCGGTGCCGCGCTGGCGACGGTGGTCGGTGTGTTGATCGAAGTTCCATTGATGTTGATGTTGGTTAGGTTCTGTGTTTCGACGCGACACTGGTTTGACCAAGACCTTGCCGCGGTGCGTTCGGAGACAGAGCCGCAATTGAAGTTGGACACTTGATCATGGCTGTAGGCGAACATCGCGATTGTTTCGGCACCATGTATCCGGACAATCTGCATTTGAAAGTCGGGCGCACGAATCGCGGAAAGGTTTTCAGCGTTCAGATGCAACGTACCGCCGCAATGATGCCGGCCGAACGAAAAATTACCGTCGATACGGAACAATGGGACCAGTGCACGGCCTGTCCCGAGTTCAACAGTTGTTACAAGCTGTGCGTCGCGAAGGTTGCTTTGGAGTCGGTCGTTGCCACGGCGTAGATGACGCTTCGCCTATCGCCAGCAAGTCATGGTCGATCGCGATCGGGTTTCGGATCGACTTCGTCAGGAATTGCTTACACTGACCCCTGACAACGCTTGTGGGATAAAACTCCACGAGTGCCACGGCGTTGTGAAAGGATGGGTTGCGGATGATAATCAGGGTGTGAGGAGCGAGCGCCAAGACACCCCGGCGATTGTCCATTTTGTATTTTCTGATTCGATCCTGTTTGCGTGACGGAAAGCCACGACGCAGCCTTGGTTGGCTATTGCTGTGGTCGGTCAGTTTTGCGCTTTTCGGCGTTATCGGTCATCCCAGTGCGACGACCATCGGCAAGCCGACCGATGAACGATACCCGTGTGAAGACTGTCCTTGCGGTTGTGCATCTGCCGAATTCTGTTGGGACCAGTGTTGCTGCCACACCGATGAAGAAAAGCTGGATTGGGCTGACCGAAACGGCGTCACGCCCCCGGCCTTTCTGGTCCAACGTGTCGGCCGAGCATCGCCGCGTTTGGCCGTCCAGCGTTCAACCGCACGGCAAAGCGAAAACGCGTGTTGTTGTTGCCAGAACGCCGGTCCAGTCGCCGCCCCGGCCGTCACACCACAATCAGATTCCGACAAGCCCGTTGGTGGTACGACGGAGTCTTGTTCGCCACAAGTGGTGCTGATGTGGAAAGCGGCCAAGTGCCGCGGGCTTGCCGCATTTTGGTCAATGTTGGCGGTGGCGTTTGTCAACGATTCGGACGGTCCCAGGTTCCAGTTGCTTCCAGTGGGGTGGCATCGTCTTGGTGACCAGATGGCTAGTTCTCCCGTCGAACCGGTGGATCCACCCGTGCCCCTTGGTCCACTTTCTTCTTAGCGGCAGACGTCGTTTTTCTCGTTTGGCTTGGCCGTCGCCAACCGCCGGCATGCGTGTCGGTGCTGGGCATCGCTGCATCGGTGGTTCGTGATCCGTCACGGTTGTGGCTGTCTGGCCGGACGGTGCGTGCCGCGCCCCGCGTCGCGATTCCACGACGCCGTTGAAGTACGCAGCCCAGTGTGCTTTGCGTGAATCGTTGACGCATCGGTGAAGGCCGCCAATGCCGCTTTTCATTGCTTCTGACACGAACGGATTGTCCCGTCGTGTCCTTCGCCGCTGCGCGCCCGTTGGGCGTCCGACGGAACACGATCAAAGACTTGACCGAATATCACTGAGACCTCATTCGCCATTCATATGCATCATTCATTTTTGGGCGGGCACCGACGACACGCGTTCACGCTGGTCGAACTATTGGTTGTCATCGCCATCATCGGCATCCTTGTCGGCCTGTTGTTGCCCGCGGTCCAATCCGCTCGTGACGCGGCGCGGCAAACGCAGTGCAAGAACAACATGAAGCAGATCGGGCTTGCACTGCACATGTATCACGACACGCTTCGCGGTTTTCCGCCGGGGTGGATGTCACGGCATCCTGACACCGGCAAAGCGTATTGGCTGGGACGTCCCGGTTGGGCGTGGGCATCACAGTTGCTGCCGTACTTGGAACAGGGCAACGTCGTCGACAATCGGATTGATTTCGAAAAGCCGATGCTTGACGATTTTCATCGCGAAGCACGGGAAACCGTCATCGCGACTTATGTTTGCCCGTCCGATGCGGCGGCGCCCACGTTTGTATTGCCGCCTGGGCCGATGCCCAAGCCAAATTACAACGCGGACTACCAAAGCACGTTGGTTGCGAAAGCCAACTATGTCGGCGTCTTTGGAACCGTTCGCATGTTCGACGCCGGGTGTCCCAAGGGTGATTGCGAAGGCAACGGGACCTTCATGTTGGAACGGTCGTTGCGTTTTCGAGACATCACCGACGGATTGTCCAATACGTTTGTCGTCGGCGAACGCAATTCGCGGTATTCGCCGTCGACTTGGATTGGTGTTTTCGCCGGTGCCGCGCATGCCCCAGGACGCGTGGTTGCGGTCGCCGAAAATCCGCCGAACTCCGATACCAGTCCCGCATTCACTTTCAGCAGTGACCATCCGTCCGGGACGCATTTCTTGAAGGCCGATGGATCGGTCGCACTGGTCTCCGAACAAATCGACATGGAGACCTACCACGCATTGTGCACCCGCAGTGGACGCGAGGTGTTCGGTGAATACTGATTTCCATTTTCTTGTGGTCGACAGCATCCGTGTCGGCCGCTTACCCAAAGGAGCCTTTTGATGCGACACCATCACTTCATTCCGGTATTCGTTTTGTCATGCTTGGCAACCGCGTGTTCGGCATTGCATGCAGAAGAATCAACGTCCCATTCGTCAACCTCTGGGGATCAACGCGGCGCCCTGTTGCAGTTCGGCCAGATGCATCAAGTCATCGGGATGAAACAACATCATGGCCGTGTGCGACTGTCAGATTTAAAACCTGTGTCGAACCTGTTCGCCGTCGGCGCATTGGAGGGCTTGGAGGGAGAGATCACGATAGCCGGCGGGCAAATGGTGATTTCACAGGTCAATCCACAGGGACAATTGCAGTCGGTTGCGGGCGATACCGGCGACCGGCAAGCCACCATGTTGATCGGTGCCCACGTGGACGCTTGGGAAAAGACGGTGGTCCCCAAAGACCTGACCGATGCGGAGCTGGACACGTTCATCCAGCAACAGATCCAACGGCGTGGCGGTGATTCATCCAAACCGATCATGTTTCGGATCGTTGGGGAATTCGCCAAAGCTGATGTTCACGTGATTCACGGTGCCTGTCCGGTTCACGCTCGCATTCGCAAGGAACCGATTCCGCCGTCGCAACGCCCGTTCGAAGAAACGGTTCACGATGTATCGGCCCAAGTTGTTGGTGTTTACGCCGAAGATGCCGTTGGCAAGCTGACCCATCCGGCCACCCGAACTCACAAGCACCTGATCTTTCGACGTGAGGTCGGTGATACGCCTTTGACGGCACATGTCGAACTTCTAACCGTACGTGCGGGTTCCGTTTTTTACCTGCCGGCCGATTGAAGATTCGATGAATGGGGTGATCTGTTAGGTTTCAATTCATCGCGTCACCGTTGATCGCGGGACTTGCAGGCACGCATCGTCGTCGACATGTTCGGCGGCGATGCTGGGACGGCTGCTTGCATACAGGCAGCTGACGCAACGTTGCTTTACATCAGGATTCGCGATCGCGATGATGATTCACCATGAACAGGTCATCGACGCGTTCTGCATCGCCATCTGCCGATCCGCCCACGCATCACTGCCCCGGATGTGGCGCGTCGCAGCGCAGTTTCCCTCGCTATCCCTGGCATTTTTGTCAGAAATGTTTGTCGTTGGCCGAAGACGCCGATGGCCGACGGTTGCAGTTTGGAAACGTCGGATTTTCGGGCGGTTTGTATTGCAAGTATGCCGACGAAACAGACGTCCGGTTTGACGATTGTGGGTGCGTCTTCTGCTTGATCCATGACCGGCCCGTGATGGTCACCGAGGCTCGTTTTGGCGGTGTGGTTGCACAGCCGATCGTGTCAGTGCCTGCGCTGCAAAATCTGTATCGCCGAAACGTCAACCTGACGCTTCCCGGTGACAGTTAATCGTCTCCATCGCCCATCGCTTACTGGATGATCAGGTTCGTCTGTGTCTTGGACGGCACCCCGGAAGGATGGGGCCGTGTCGATTGGGCTTGCGATCAACGAACATTTCGATCTATGCGGGTTTCGAGATGTTCAATTTTCACGGAATCCGTCTGGGTCTAGCCTGCGCCAAGCTCGGTCCACTGTTATGTCTGTTGACGACGGGATGCCTCGTCGGCGTCGGCGGATGCGCCAACCGAGAAGCGATCGGTCGGCTGAACAACGAACCTTTGCCGACGTTTTCCGATTCGGGGCCGGCGGAGATGTCCGACCGCTGGTGGACCGCATTTGGTGATGCGGAACTCAACGCCCGAGTCCAGCAGGCGTTTGGTGGCAATTACGATCTGGCCGCCGCGTTACAGCGAGTCTCGGCCGCCCGCGCGGTGGCTCGTCGTCAGGCATCGGACTTCTTTCCCGACGTCAATGGCGTCGCGACTGCGGGCGGCGACTTTGGCCCAGGCGACGACGATTTCCCCAGCGTGATCGGTTTGGACGCCTCGTACATCGTCGACCTCTGGGGCCAGATCGATGCGTTGGTCGATGCGGAACGTTTGCGAGCCTCGGCCACGTATTCCGACTATCAGACCATCGCGTTGGCCGTTTCGGCAGAGGTCACGAGGACGTGGCTGAATTTGATCGAAGCGAAAGCGCAGCTGGAACTGTTGGACGACCAGATCGAAACCAACCGCACGGGACTGGACCTGCAGGAATCGCGATTCGGTTTGGGGCTGGTTCGCAGTCCGGACGTTCTGCGTCAGCGTCAGTTGTTGGAGTCGACGTTCGAACAGTACGCCGTCGCCAAATCGCGTGTCGATGTGCTGGAGCACCAGTTGGCGATCTTGTTGGGCGAACTACCGCAAACGGCCAGCTATGATCCGGGAACCCGTTTGCCCGACATGCCGGCGTTGCCGCGAACCGGATTGCCCGCCGAATTGTTGAATCGGCGACCGGATGTTCGCAGCGCCTTTCTGGCATTTCAGGCGGCCGATCGTGATGTGGCGGCGGCGATCACCGATCAGTTCCCGCGGCTGAATCTGACCGGATCCGTTTTGAATGTTGCCGATTCACCTGAAAATTTGTTCCGTGATTGGTTCGTGTCGATCGGTGGCCAGTTGGTTGCCCCGCTGATCGACGGCGGCCAGCGACGTGCGGAAGTGGATCGGACCACATCGGTGGCACGTTTGCGCTATAACGAGTACGGCCAGACGATGTTGATTGCGTTTGGCGAAGTCGAAGACGCATTGGCTCAGGAACGCTATCAGCTGGAGCGGCTGGAACACTTGGCCGAACAGACCGAGCTTGCACGCAAATCGTCCGAACAATTGCGTGAACAGTACCTGATCGGCGACGAAGACTATTTAGCCGTTCTGACCGCGATTCAGGGCTGGCAACGTTTGCAACGCGAATCTCTGGCCGCTCAACTAGAATTGCGGTTGATCCGCGTGTCGTTGTACTTGGCGTTGGCCGGTGGCTTTGATCCCAGAACCCAGGCCGCCGATATCGTGGTGGTGTCCACGGTTGATGTGGAATCACCGGCGCGGGATGAATCCGAACCAGCCGCCACCGATGCCGATTCGGGTGATGAAGACCGACCGGACGGTTTGCGTGACGATTCGTCGGCCGAATCGTCCGAGACGAATGGAATGCCCGGCGACGAAGAACGCAGGCAGGATGCTGGTGACGACGTTTTGCCGGCGCCGGACAGTCCGGACCGTGAGCGCCTGATCGATTTATTATCGACGGGGCCGAGTGTTTCGGCACCGAACGAGCTATTGAATGTCGAAGCGTCCCGAGCAAACTGGTCGGGGCCGACCCGCCTTCCCACTCCGCCCTCCTTCGAAACGATCGTCGCCCCGCCTGATGAGTAGCCCGCCAAAGCAGCATTCCGGATGGCAATGGTTTCGAATCATTGTCAGCGTGATTGCCTGTGCGGGAATTCTGGCCGGTTCGGTGTGGGCGGTCGTGATCATCAACCAGACCGAGCCGACGGCGCAAACGATCAACGCCAAACGCAAATCGTCGGCGTTGGTGGAAACGATCACCGTTCATCGTCAGACGTGTCGACCCACCATCACGGTGCTGGGAAACGTTCAGGCCGCCCAGGAAGTCTCGCTAAGTCCGCGTGTGGACGGCCAAATCATTGAACTGTCGCCACACTTCATCCCCGGCGGGATGGTCAAGGCGGGCGACGTGTTGCTGAAGATCGACCCGGCGGACTTTGAAAACGATCTGCGAATCAGCGAAAGTGAACTGCGTAAAGCGGAGGCTTCGCTGGATATCGAATCCGGCCGACAAAGCTTGGCGCAGAAAGAGCTGAAGCTGCTGGAGGGGACCATCGAGGGGACCAATCGTGCATTGGTCCTGCGCGAGCCGCAGATCGCGTCGATCCGCGCCGAAGTTGCCGCCGCCCAGGCCGGTGTCCAACGAGCAAAATTGCGTTTGGATCGCACGAAGGTGCTAGCACCGTTCGATGCCCAGGTGTTATCGCGCACGGTTCACGTCGGATCTCAGGTCGGTACCGGTGACGAACTGGGACAGTTGGTCGGCATTCATGAATACTGGGTGTCCGCCGCCGTACCGCTACGCAGCCTGCGTTGGATCCAATTTGCCAATCCCGAATCGGTCGGATCCTACGATGCCGATACAGTACCCGACGGCTCGGAAGTCATCCTGCGCGATCGTGATGCTTGGGGACCCGACGTCCATCGAATCGGTGTGGTTTCGCGGATGATCGGTGCGCTGGACCAGCGAACACGTTTGGCAAGGGTGCTGATCAGTGTTGCCGATCCGCTTAGCCTGCAAGGTGACGACCCGCCGTTGATCATTGATTCGTTGGTTGATGTGGAGATTCAAGGACGACCCATTCACGACGTCGTACGATTGTCACGGTCCTATCTTCGTGACGGTGACACCGTCTGGGTGATGCAGGACGATGAGTTGCGGATTCGACAAGCCGATGTGGTGTTTCGTGACGCCGACCATGTTTACATCCGTGATGGATTGAACGACGGCGATGAAGTGGTCGCGACCACGCTGGCAACCGTTGCCGATGGGGTCTCCCTGCGAAAAATCGAATCGGACAAGAATGAAGCCGGCGATTCGAATGAGACCGAAGACGCTGAAACCGGGGCACCGAAAGTACCCAACCAAGCGGATTCGACCGAGTCCGATGAAGACACGGACCCAACGGGACAAAACGACGATGAAACGTAAACCGACCGACCTGCGGATCATGTAAACGCGATGGAACGTGACGCATCCTCATCACCGACACCTCGCGGTCCGATCGCGTGGATGGCTCGCAACCCGATCGCGGCAAACCTGTTGATGTGTTTGCTGTTGGGCGGCGGAATCTGGTCGGCCTTTGCGGTCCAAAAGGAGGTCTTTCCGCAGTACTTGCTGGACGTCGTCGAAGTCAACGTCGGCTATCCCGGCGCTTCGCCGGAAGAAGTGGAACAGGGGATTTTACGCCCGATCGAAGGTGCCATCCGCAGCGTCGAAGGCATCCGCGAAATCACCAGCGAAGCGCGTGAAGGTCGTGGCGAAGTCTTGATCGAATTGGTCGGCGGCAAAGATCGGGTCAAAACGTTCCAAGAGATTGAACAGGCGATCAATCGGATTCGAACGTTTCCCGAACAGATCGAACAACCCGAAGTTCGGCTGCAGTCCGAGCAACAAGAAGTCATGCAGGTGGCGATCTATGGACCGATCGATATCTGGGCTTTGCGACAACTGGCCGAACAGTTGCGGGATCAGTTGCAGGCGACCGAGGAGATCACCCAGGTCGAATTGCGTCGTGTGCCCAACTATGTGACCCACATCGAAATCCCACGCCAACGTTTGCGTGAATACGGTCTAACGCTCAGCGACGTCGCCGACATCATTGGTCGATCCAGCCGTGACGTGGCAGCCGGTTCGGTTCAAACCGACGCGGGCGAAGTGCTGTTGCGAGTCAAAGCACGCAAACAGTGGGCGGACGAATTTGCTGCGATCGAAATTGTCTCCGGACAAGGCGGCCAAGTCGTGCGTCTGGGCGATATCGCTGAAATTCGTGACGGTTTCGAAGACGTCGGCTTTCATTCACAGTTCAGCCAGACCCCGTCGGTGGAACTGGACATCTTTCGTGCCGGTACGCAATCGCCCATCGAAATCGCCGAAACGGTGGAAAAGACGATGGCCGACTTTGAAACGGTCTTGCCACCGGGCGTCAAATGGCGAGTCGATCGGAACAACGCCGAGGAATTCCGGCGCCGTCTGTACCTGGTCCTCGAAAACGCCGTCATCGCCGTCGGCATCGTGTTGTTCATCTTGGCTTTGTTCCTGGAAATGCGGCTGGCGTTTTGGGTGATGATGGGCATGATGGTGTCCTTCATCGGCGGGCTGGTGTTCATGCCGGTGGTCGGTGTCAGCGTCAATATGATTTCGCTGTTCGGTTTCCTGGTCGTTCTTGGAATCGTGGTCGACGACGCCGTGGTGGTCGGCGAAAACGTGCACGAAAAACGGCAAACGGAACCGGATCACGAGGAGGCCGCGATCAAGGGGACACAGCAAGTTGCCAGTCCAGTGGTGTTCAGCATCCTGACGAACATTGTTGCCTTCGTACCCCTGATTTTTATTCCCGGCGAAACCGGCAAGTTTTGGAAGCCGCTGCCGATCGTCGTCATCATTGTGCTGACGCTTTCGCTGATCGAATCGCTGTTCATTCTGCCCGCCCACTTGGCCCACGCACGTGATGCGGGCCAGCGCGCCGACGGCACGATCCGTCGACGTGGTCTGGGGGCATGGCTTCACCGGGGCCAGCAGGGCTTCAGCCGCATTTTCAACCGCCTGGTGGAATTGCTTTACGGGCCGCTGTTGCGTGGGTGTCTGCGGTACCGTTACGTGACGACGTCGGCGGCGCTAGCGTTGTTCATCATCGTCACGGGTTATGCCAACAGTGCCCACATGGGCATGATATTAATGCCCGAGGTTTCGGCCGATGAAATCGAAGCGGGTGTTCGTATGCCCGTCGGTACAACCCAGGACCAAGCCGCCGAGATCGCCGATACGGTGACGCGGGCCAGTTTGCGGATGTTCGACGAACACAATCTGTATGAAGTCGCCGAAGGCATCAAAACCAACGTCCGCGGCCAAAGCTTCATCGACGTCGAAATCGTGATGAAGCCGCCGGATCAGCGTGACATGACGGCCAAGGATGTGATCGACCTGTGGCGTGAATCCATCGGCGATCTGCCCGGTGTCGACCAGGTGACTTTCGAAGCGGAAAGCGGGCCCGGTGGTCATCGACGTGATTTAAGCATTGACCTTAGCCACAGCGACATCGACATTCTGGAAAAGGCGTCCAAGGCGTTCGTCCAACGGGTCGAGCAGTACGCCGATGTTCGTGACGTCAACGACAGTTTCAACCGTGGCAAGAACCAGTACGACTTTCGGCTGCGTCCTGAAGGCCGCGCATTGGGGCTGACCGACGAAGAACTGGGACGACAATTGCGTGGTGCCTATTTCGGATCCTTGGCACTGCGTCTGTTGCGCGGAACCAACGAAAACGAAGTCCGGGTGAAGTTGCCCGAACACCAACGCGAAGACATGCACCACTTGGAAGACCTTGTCATCCGTACGCCTAATGGTGCCGAGGTTCCACTGTTGGACGTCGCCGACGTGGAAAAGAACGTTGCATTTTCGTCAATCACTCGTCGCGACGGCCGACGCGTGATCAATGTTTCGATGAACGTCGAACCCAAGCGAGCGATCACTCAGGTCTTGGCCGCATTGCAGCAAGAGGAATTGCCTGCACTGCGCGAAGATTATCCTGGCATCACCTGGACGTTCGAAGGCAGCGATGCGGAAATGCGTCGATCCACGTCATCCCTTTATGGTTCGTTCGGATTGGCTTTGGCCGTCATCTATTCGCTGTTGGCGGTTGCGTTTCGCGGGTACGTCCAACCCTTGATCGTGCTGGTTGCGATTCCCTTTGGCATCGTCGGCGCGGTACTGGGGCATATGCTGTTGGGATACGATTTGTCACTGGTCAGCCTGATGGGCGTGATCGCGTTGTCCGGCGTCGTGATCAATGACTCGCTGATCATGATTGACTATGCGAACCAATTGCGCCGTGAGGAAACGGCGATCCAGGCGATCACCTTCGCCGGACTGCGACGCTTCCGCCCGATCTTGCTGACCACGATCACCACTTTTGGTGGCTTGGTGCCGCTGATCTTTGAAACGTCACTGCAGGCCCAGTACATCATCCCGATGGCGATTTCCCTGGGCTTTGGGATTCTGTTTGCCACCGCGATCATCTTGGTGCTGGTGCCCTGTCTTTACATGATCCTGGAAGACATCACCGTGCTGTTTGCATCCCGTCGCCGCGAACCGGAAGTCGCGGCTGAATTGGCGGTCGATGCTTAGCGGTTGGTTTCGCGAAACAGCGGGCTGTCCATTGCCGCGGCCATCGTGTCGATGATTCGGTAATTGTGCCTGGACGATCGTTTCACGATGGCTTCGATTTCACTGAAGTTATCGGGGGCGACACCGTTGGCGTACGTCAAAAACTTCGTGACGAAACAACGGACAAAGCGATCACGGCTGACATCATTCGTCATGATCTGACGAAATTCCGTGACGTCATCGTAACGGGCGCCGCTAAGAAACGTCGCTGATGCGTCCACCGGAATGGTGACCACGTCGGCTGTGCGGCGTCGCCGATTTCCCCCTGCGGACGCATCGGCAGGCTGGGATGCGTCGACGTAATGATCACGCCACGCACCGATCGGATCGAAGTTTTCGAATGCGTAACCGAACGGGTCGATGTTTTGATGACAAGCCGCACAAGACGTGTCGCTGCGGTGCGCTTCCAAGACTTCACGGATGGTTCGCGCCGATCGAATGTCGGGTTCTTGGATGTCCACGTCCGAAGGCGGCGGGGCGGGATGGATGCCCATGAAGTTTTCCATCACATAAACCGCACGATGGATGGGGGACGTGCTAAGCGTGTCAGCGGTCAGGGTCAAAAACGCTCCCATCCCCAGGAAACCGCCGCGTCGACCATCACCGAACGTGTACTTGCGTAGCACGGAATCGTCGGGGACGTCGGTCAAACCATAGACCGTCGCCAAATCCGCGTTGACGAACGAATAGTCGGCGGTCAGAAGTTCGGGAATCGGATGGTTGTTGTGGACGTTGTGCTGAAAGAAAGTGACGGCTTCGCGGACCATGTCGTCACCGATTTGCTTCTTTTCGTACATCGGATATCGATCGACATCCGGTGCCATAAAGTTGATGCGATCCAGTTGCAGCCAAGCGTAGGGGAATTGGCGAAGGAACGGCTCGGCGCGGCCGGATCGCAGCCATTGGCTTAGCTCTTCCCGGATCCCAGCTTCACTGTCGAACCGCCCCTGTTCGGCTTTGGCCATCAACGATGCGTCGGGGATACTCGCCGACAACACATTGCTGAACTTTGCGGCAAAGCGTTCGTTATCGGTCAGCTGGTCACTGCCCGGCATCAGGAACGATGGCGACATCAAGATGGCCACAATGCCTTCCTTCAACGCGCCGACGATGCCCAAGGAATCCGCATGACGTTGGACAAGTCGAACGATGGGATCCAGTTCATCGGCGGTGACACTGCGCCGCCAGGCACGCCGGGCAATGGGTTGCAAAATTGCCGCGGCATCGTTCAAGGATGGCTCCGGACCAAGCAAAGCGGTTTGGCGTTTGGGCGGCCATGAATCATAGAACGGCCCTTCGATGGTCAGGCCGCCGATCATCGGACGCGGCCCTTGCCAATACTTCACCCAGTGGACCCAATGACTGGGCATGTCGCGGCGATTGGTTGCCCTCGGGACTTCTTCGGTCACGACCCGACGGTAAAGATTCGGTTTGTGTTCCTTGATGTAGTCATGCCCGATGCGATATTGGAACTTGAAGTTGCCGTTGTTCAACAACCGAAGGCCATCGGTTGCGAACGAGAATTCAATCGGTGTCCCCGCCGCCAACCAATAGGTGTCTTCGAATATCTGGAATTCGCCTTCGGCCAATGAAAAGTCCACGCTTCGATTGCCCAAATGCATTCGCAGGATCAAGGGGTCGTCATCGTGGATGCCGGTCGCTTCTTGTGGATAAACGTGCCGATCAAGTGCTTTGGCTCGGACACTGATGCGGTAGTACCCGGTTGCGGTCGTTTCTGGGAACGTCTTACAGACCGCCCTTTCACGCGGGCTGCGGATTTCGATGCCCTGGTCACTGCGAAAGGTCCGGTCGCGGCGTTGGCGATTTCCGTTGTCTTGAACCATCAAATCGTCGGGGGCGCCGACATGGTGTTGTGATTCAGGTTGTGGTTCCGAAAAGATGCATTGATCTAGGACGGCGCGAACCGCGGCCAAGTATTGGTCCAGATGGAATTCGCTGATCCCCAAAGTTTCACCGTGGGTGTCGAATCCGTCATGCAGGGTGTCACCCAACAGCATCGCCATGGGATCGTTCGTGCCGACATGATCAAGCAGCAAGACATCGCGGACGCTGTTTTCGAACTCGCGGTTGTTCAAACGGCGTGGCGGCGTCCGCAGTGTCGGTGCCGATGCACGTTCATAAGCCGTCACGGAGTGTTGCAGGAACGATTGCAGTGTCTGTGATTGTTCCGTTGACAACTCGCTGGCGTCATCGGGCGGCATTTCGCCGGCGCGGATCCGCTGCAGGCTTTTGATCCATAACTGGACATTGGACTGGTCGGGGGCGCGCCCCAAGTCGTGCAGACTGAAGTCGCCTTCGGGATCGGGACCGGTGTGGCAATCGGCGCAGTGGTCCCGCAGCAAGGCTTTGTCGGCAAAGCACGGTGCGATGGACGGCACGAAGACAACCACCAGCGTCGTCAAAAACGTTCGGTGCATCACGGACATCCTTTCAAGCTTTGCCATGGTTGAAATCGAAGGCGCCCGAACTTTGGTTGAACTGTTCGTACTCCAATCCAAAACGTTGCAAGATGGCCAAATACAAATTGCACAGCGGCATGTTGTCACCGCTGGAATCACGCGTGTCGACATGCCCGCAGTGTTGGAAACCACCACCGGCGACCAAGATCGGAAGGTCGCGATTGGAATGGGTTCCCCCGTATCCCATGCCGCTGCCGAACAACACGACGGTGTGGTCCAGCATGCTGCCATCCGCATTCGGTTCGGGGATTTCGTCTAGCTGTTTCAGACAACGCGACAGTTGTTGGACTTGGAACGATTCGATCGCAACTAGTTCCGCAACGGTGTCTTCGCGTTTGCCATTGTGCGTGCAGGCGTGATAACCCCTGGTGACACCTTGGATGTCGGTGTACTTCAGTTCGGGGGAAAACCCGATGGTCGCGACCCGAGTCAAATCCGTTTGGAACGCATAGGACACCATGTCAAAGATGGCTTTGTAGTGATTTTCGATCGTGATTTCGCCACCGCTGACGTAGCCGTCCAGTTCGAATGTCGGCTTATCGCGATCCACCCACTGTTGGCGATCGACCAGGTTGTGTTCCAGCGTGCGAATTGAATTTGCGTAAAGATCCAAGCGTTCCTTGTCGGCTTTGGGAGAATTTTTCCGCAAGCGATTGAACTGGTCGAAGGCGGCATCCAACACGCTGCCGTTTCGCTGCAGCAATTGCCGACGTTCCTGCCGCTGTTTGGCTGTCAGGTTCAGAAACAGATAATCGTACATTCGTCGAATGTCGGTGAACGGTTCGATGTCCACCCCGTTGGCGTTCCAGCTAAGCCGGATGCTGCGCTGCAAGCAAGCATTGACCGAAGCGAATCGGGTCTGCGTCCCCGTCCGTCTAGCGACGATTTGATCAATCGTCATGTTCTTTTCTGGATACGCCGCGCTGGTTTCCGGAAGCACCCCACTTAGAAACGCGATCTCGCGACCATGACCACTCTTCATGTTGTGGTCGGTGTGCGACAGGATGCTCAAACGATCCTTCAGCCACTGCAGCGAACGGATCGTCTTTGGAAACCGAAAGTCTTTGCCAAACTGTTGCGGAAAGAAGTGTTCGGGATGGGCACCGAAAGGATTCCCCACGATCAGCAGACGCTTAGCATGCGGCGAGCTGCTGCGTGGCGTTGCGGCGGAACCGGGGGTGGATTCCAGCATCGGCAACGCCATCATGCCGCCGCCAAATGAACGTACCAAAGCACGACGATTCAACATCAATGATTTTCCAAGGCGGGATAGAGGTGGGGCAAACAGTCGGTGGGTGCGGTCTTTATCCTAAACCAACGAGACAATCTGCCGCAGATTCCGGAAAAAAACGACGACGGTCTTTCCAGTCGCCGCATCCAATTCAATGTCGAAACATTGCCGGCCAACGGAACAGGGAGTGCGGTGCGGAAGGGCGAGGCAACCGTGTTCAGCGGACCGTCAATTCCAAGACCGGCCCGACGGATTCGGGATGACGATCGCTGGCAAACATATGCGTCATGCCGACGCCGATGCCTTCGATCTGCGTCGTTTCACGGACCAAGATTAACGTGATCGGTCGATCCGCATGTGACCGCAAAAAACGCAGTAGTTCGTCAGATTCAATGCCAAACGTGCCACGATTTTGGCTGCGTTCGATTTCGAATTTTCCCAATAGAACACCATCTTCCGGCCCCGGTGACGCTTCCCAAGTCGGTTCGACGTCCCAGCCGAATTTTTCAGGGTTGGTCAATCCATAGATCGCGAACCGGTTGATACGGGGAAGGCGTGAAACGACACCGCGAGTGCTGGGGACCAGGTTCAAACGCACGCGTGCGTGGACAACGTCAGCGACGTCGATGGGGGTCACGTCGAATTCGAAAAACGAACGAAAGTCCCATTTCCCCGTGCCGCTGCGTTTGACCGACAACACCGCCGGATCGATGAACTTGTGTCGTTTGTGTGATCGGGGCATCGCCGTACCACAGCGGCCCTCGGTACCGATTCGAAGGACCTTTTGGTCGCGTTGGGCGGGGGCATCGGATTCGCTTTGGCCTCCGACTGCGTCCTCGGGTTCGGATTCTACGGCGGATGGAATCATCGACATCCTATGGGTGGAAATTGAGGCCGCCGATCCCGCCTGGTTAAGACGAATCGAGTCGCCGGTGCTTTGATGATGGACGTCGATTTCGCCATCGATTAACTCGAAATCTGTGCTGTGCCCGTCGTCATCCACGCGGACAGCAAACTTGGTTCCTCGATCGATCGCATAGCCATCGGGAGTTTCCAACCGAAAGCCGATCGCTGACTCGGGGACATTGATCATTGCCGCCCCGGTGGTCAGCTTGGCGGCCATGGTGCTGATCAGTTCGATCTGGGTTGGTGCCTCGACGGTCAGTTCGGCGCCGGAACCGAATCGGATCGTTGCCAAGCCAGTTTTCAGGTGCAACGTTCCCGGACGCAAATCGGATCCTGGATTGGTAGGCAAGACGCTTTCCCAGGCCGCGTTTTCACTGGACACCAACGTCGCAACGACATCCGGCGGCGATTGCCATAGCCCGACCGCGATCATCAGGCACACCGCCGTCGCGAATATCGCGATCATGGTTCGCAGATAGGGGGATCGTGTTTTGACGAGCGATAAAACCGCTTCGTCGGAATCTTTGGTGGTCGAATCCGGAATCTGAAGGGAACGGTTGCGAAGTTCCGTATCGATCCGAACAGCCAATCGATAGCGGCGCTGCAGATCGGGGTCGTTGTCCAACAGACGATTCAGTTCTGCGGTCCCGGCCGCGTCCAGGTTTCCCAGCAGATACTGATGCAACAATTGGTCGGGATTCATGATGGATACTGTGCCGTGTGAATCTGACGTTGAACGCAGTCGGTCAGTTTTTCTCTTAGCCGACCCAGCAATTTGTAAAACGCGTTGGGGGTCTTGCCCGATCGCTCGGCCAGTTCGGTGACGCGTTGGCCGGCGGTGTACGGAGCGACCAAAAGTTCTTGATGAGCCGCGGTGAATTGTGACAGGCATTGCTGAAGGGCCGACCGCATCTCCGCATCCTGTTCATGAATCCGGGTGTCAGGATCTTCTGCCAACATGGTCAAGACTTCATCGCTCAGGATCGGTCGGCGGCGTCGCATGTCTTCGATCAAGTGAAGGCATTTGAAGCGCAGGATCACCTTGGCCCAGGGCAGGAAACCGTCGGCGTTTTCCAGCTGCCATAGCTTTTGCCACATCGTCACGCTGGCTTCTTGCAGTGCATCGTCGACGCTGTTCCAGTCCGGCAGCATGGTTCGCGCGTACACACGCAACTGGTTTTCGTGCCGTAGAAACAGTCGCAAAAATTCGGCTTCTTCCGGCGGCGAAGAGGGAACAGCATTGGGTCGCATGGTCAGCTATCCGGCGTCTTCGATGAACCTGCCGATGAAACCGAGAAAATTCTTTCGGCTTGGCCATCGATCATTCCCGAAAACCCTCGCTCGCGGAGCGACGGATCAACGATCCACCAGCTTTCGCGGGCGAAGACGGTTCGAGGCGGCACGTCCCAAACGTTTCACAGTCGACTGAGCAAATCGGCTTTCTTGTCCGCGAATTCTTGTTCGGACAGATAACCTTTTTCCATCAGCGCGCCCAAGCGATCAAGCGTCTCGATGATGTCGTGCGGGTTGGACGGTTCGCTGGCCGGCATCGGCGCTTCGCAATTGGCGACGTCTTGGATGGGGGCGGATGTCGGCTCGTTGATCGGCGGCGGTGTTGGAGGCTCCGATGCCGGCGGGGCGGGTGGAGCGACGTCGGAGGCCGATGGCGATTGAATGACACCACCGCGCGAAACGACAGGCAAGGTTGCCAGGTCGATCGTCCCGAATTGGCTGGTCAGCAAGATCGAACCGCCGGTTCCCTGTTGCTGCGAAAAGCCACCGATTTGATGGTTCAGCGTGTCATAGACCCAGGGTTCACCGCCAGTGCTGATGGCCAAACGTTGCGAAGCAGGAAAGTAGGCGTAGCGAATGTTGTTTTGTGAACCGATGGCCGACGGTGCGCCCAATTCGACCGGCCACCAATTCGTGTCCGGGTCGGGAACGAATAGCGTATTCTGGGATCCGATGGTGCCGGCAGCCTGGGATTGTGCCGATGATCCGTTCTGGCTTTGCGACTGAAACGATCCCGAAAATGGCACCAGTTGATGGTTGGCAAGTTCGTTGGAGATGTCTTGGCAAATGCCATCGACACGGTTCTTCAACGCATAGTTGAATAGGTCGCTGACCATGGTCATACCACCCTGCATCCATTGACCCGAGCCGCCGAATTCCGGGTGGTTGAACTGGGCCATCGTGCCGTTGCCGTTATGAACAGCGATCAGCATGTGCGTGACTGCATCGGTCGACAGCCCGTATCGCTGGGCCAGTGTCTGGACCAATTGTTGACCGGCGGAAGATAGTTGGGACACGGTGGGGACTTTGAGTTTTTTGGTCGGGAAAAAGAGTGGATGCTCCGCCTTGGTATCTGCATTCTGCACCCTGGCGGGCCGGACCGGAAGCGGCAACCGATCGATCTGTCGCCCCCCGTCGCCAATCTTTGGGATCGAGCTCATCCGTTTCTCCCCGGTTTTCGCCAAGCGGGTGCGGATCGCCCAAGCCATTGTTTTCGGTCCCATGTGGTGGCGGTTGACCCTGCTTAAACGGCCCCGGTATGTTCACCGCCGATTCGCCCCAGTTCTTCAGAGAGACGAATGTCTTCGAAACCTGTTCGCGACCGGAACGATTTCGACGATAAATCCCCGTTTCAGGCATTGGTCTTGCGGGCACGCTGGGCCGTGCTTTTACTGTTCGTGTTGGTCTTTGGGCTGTGGTACGGCAGCCGGATTCAGAAAAAGCTGGACGATCGCCAGCAATTGACCCCATTTGAACGAATCGTCGGACGTCTACGCGATGTCCCTGAACACGCGACCGCGGTGATCCAAGACCCCGACGTTGTTCGTAATTTGGACACCGAACCGGAGACGGCGTTGCCGCCGGGAACGGTATCGGTTGTCGGCGTCGACACCATCCCGGTACCGAAGGACTTTCTGTACAGCCGCTATCACCAAGATTCCAATCAGATCAGCGTGATTCGTCGTCGCTTGGCCGACAATCATGTGGTTCACCGTTGGGATTGGTCCTATGACGATTTGGCGTCACGTTACAAACAGTGGCTGAAAGAAAATCAACGGCGATACCCGAATTTCAGTTTCCGCGGTCCCATTCGGTTTCCCCTGGCTTCGCCTTTGATAGTGGAGGGTGGCCGCCTGGTGACGCGTCTACAGCAATCGCTTTGCTGCTTTGATCCCGATGGCACGTTGCTGTGGCAGTCACCCGAGATGGTGCACCATTCGGTGGAAGTCGATCATGACGGCAATCTGTGGACGTGTTCCATGGTCGCCGATCAAGAGGGATTTCGCGACGACGTGGCTCTGAAGATTGACGCAACGAATGGCCAGGTTTTACAGCGGTATCCGATCAGTGAAATCTTTCAAGCCAATCCAGAACATGACTATTCGCATCACGCACGGTCCGACACTGACCCGTTCCATCTGAATGACGTCCAACCGGTTCGGCGGCGATCGGAGTTCTGGGAACCGGGAGACGTCTTTTTAAGCTTGCGAAACATCAGCAGCGTCCTGTTGTTCCGGCCGTCAACCGGAAAAGTGCTATGGAGCAACGCGGTTGCGTGGTCCTATCAACACGATGTCACCGTGGTCAGCGATCATCAAATCAGTGTGTTCGATAACAACGTGATGAACAATTCGCCTTGGGGTTCCGGATTCGTTTACCGCCACGGCGATCAAAATCGTTGCATGGTTTACGATTTCAACGCTGCCCAAGCCGAGTCGGTCTTTCAGGACATCTTTGTTCGCCACAATTGCAAAACGCCCACCCAAGGTCGCGTGAAGTGGTGGAAGGAAGATGCCTGGTTGTTTATCGAGGCGTCGGATCAAAGCTTTTTCGTCGCGGCTGACTTGGACAGTGACCGTTCCTACAAGTTTGTTTGCCCCGGCAATCGTGATGGCAAAGTGGGGCACGTCGCTTGGTTCCGTTTGATGGATCCATCATGAAAGTCTTGGAAAGCATGCTTGCGTATATTGGCCCCGGGATTGGCATCGGTGGCCTCGTCTTGTTGCTGGGATTTGTCGCGGCGGGCCTGTTCCTGGTCTATGCGTTTGCGATTTTGCCGTTGCAGATGCGTCGACGTCGTAAACGCGATGAATCGAATCCACCTCTTGATCAAGGCGATTGATTCATGCCGGCATTTGCGGCTGGATTTCTGTCGGCTTTGATCGGATTGTTTCTGTACCGCTGGACCGGGTTCCAACACTGGGTGGACCGCTTTCTGGTCACGTTGGGGCAAAGTGTTTATGAACTGAATCGGTACAACCTGGACGACCAAGTCCGGCTTCGCAAAGCTCAACGCGATGCCATTGCTTTGGTTCAGTGTCTGTTCACATTGTCCATTGCTACGATGGGAATCGTGGTCGTGTCGGGATTGCCTTTTCTGGCCGTTTCGTTTGCGGGGCGGTCCGGTGTCGATGTAGTCGGTCAGGCATTGTTGGGCAGTGTGCCGATTTGCGTGATCTATGTTTGGCGATTTCGCCGACCAACGTCAGCGGACCAGTATCCCGCCGGTAAGCAGTGCTTTTACTATCTGACGCTGGGCGTCCCGTCGGTCAGCTTGTCCGCCGGTCGCATCGATCGGTGGGTGTGTGGTGACCGTCCCGCCAACGAAGGCATCATCGTGACGGGCCTGGCACGTGCGGGAACGACGGCGATGTTGCGTGTGTTGCATCAGAACGACCGGACCTGGTGTCTGACGTATCGCCAGATGCCGTTTCCGATGGCGCCGCGATTGTGGAAAACGCTGAATCGAGCGAGAAGTCGTGCGGTGCAGCGGACACATCGCGATGGGCTGTGGGTCGATCTGGACAGCCCCGAAGCGTTTGACGAGTTCATTTGGCGCGTCATCTTGAAGGAAGATTTTTATCGCGACGGTGCGCTTCATCGCCATGCCGTTTCGACGCAGCAGATCGAACAGTTCCAGCGACTTGCGACGGTCGGGGCTTCACCGTCGTTGGTCTATCTGTCGAAGAACAATAACTTTCTGTTAAGAGCGGAATCGTTCTTGGAACAGACCCAGCAATACACACTCGTGTTGCTGTATCGCGATCCGATTCAACATGCCCAAAGTTTGCTTCGCCAGCATCGATTGCACTGTCAGTTGCAACTGCAATCACCCTTTGTCGTGGACTACATGGACATGTTGGGGCACCACGAATTCGGTTTGAATCGACGCGACTTTGTCTTTGAATCGCAAGCCTTTCGCCACCATGACCCTGACACGGTTGATTACTGGATCGAACGTTGGCTGGATTACTATCGATACGCGTTAACCTTGCCTCGTGATCGAATTCGTATCATCGGCAATGACGCGGTGCGCAATGATCCCGTGTCGGTTTCCGATGCCGTTTTGGCCGGAAGTGCGATCGATCAACCTTCGCGTTCACTGGATGGCGTGCAAGTTGAAGCCGATTCCAGTACGCCATTGATCAAGGAAGCCTATCAGGTCTTCAGTCAACTGCAGCGGGCCAGTGTCTAAGTCGGTGTTCGTGACGTGTCCAATGAAGCATGCGTTCATCTAAGCAGGTGGACAGGAGTTTTGTGACAAATGGCAAAACGACGCGTACGTTTCGAAGCTGCGCATTTGCCCGAGACATTGGTTTTTGGGTAACCCGAAGCGTGAGCGAGGCGATGTCAACATCATTGTTTCCTCGCTCACGCGTCGGTTGACCAGTGAATCGCAACTTCAAAACGCGTAACCGAGCAACGGCAATATTCGCGGTTTCGTTTCTTGCCTACGCGTTGAGTTGCTGAACTCAAGTGATCTGTCCGCCTACTCAAGCGATACAGAACGATTGTGGTCGTGAGGTGCACTCAGGAAGTGTCTGTGGGGCATTGCCTGAAGAATCAGTAAATTTGCATCGAACGCATCGACTAAAGAAAAGATCGGGCATTCGACAGGCTGTTAAGATGACGGGATCTCGTCCTCCGATACGCCGAACCGAATCGACATGCCGAAGCGGTTCATCGTATTCCACGTTCTCTCTGCGGGCACACACACCATGTTTGCTTCTCTTCGTATTGCATCGCTGATCTTTTTAATGAGCCCATTGTTGATGGGTGATGGCCCATGGAATCGGACGTCGCTGCCGATTCCCCAGGGGCCTTTTGGTGGCAAAATTGGATTGCGGCCATCAGATTCGGTCAAAGACTTTCCGGCCGAAGTCAAACCTCCCAAGGGTGCGCCGAACATTCTGCTGATCTTGACCGATGATGTGGGCTTTGGCGCCAGCAGCACGTTTGGTGGACCGATTCCGACGCCGACTTTCGATCGCTTGGCGAAGTCTGGGTTGCGGTACAACCAATTTCATACCACCGCGTTGTGTTCACCGACGCGAGCGGCATTGATCACCGGACGTAACCATCACACCGCGTCGACCGGTGGCATCATGGAGATCGGGGTGGGGTATCCGGGATACAACACGCTGGTGCGAAAGTCTTGTGGCACGGTGGGCCAGATTCTGAAAGACAACGGTTACAAC
This sequence comes from Crateriforma spongiae, assembly GCF_012290005.1. Lineage (NCBI taxonomy): Bacteria > Pseudomonadati > Planctomycetota > Planctomycetia > Pirellulales > Pirellulaceae > Crateriforma > Crateriforma spongiae. Next base: position 24,528 of record NZ_JAAXMS010000012.1, on the reverse strand, counting down.
ACGTCGTGGTTTGGAAAGAACCACAACGTCCCCGACTGGCATACCAGCCAAGCGGGACCGTTTGATTTGTGGCCGGTTGGTCTGGGGTTCGAATACTTCTATGGGTTCGTTGGTGGCGACACCAACCAGTGGGCACCTGCGATCGTTGAAAACACACGACCGGTCGAACCTCCGCATGATGATCCGAATTACAACTTTGACGAAGACATGGCCGACCGAGCAATCGATTGGATTCAGATGCAGAATGCGGTGGCACCTGAGAAGCCATTCTTTTGCTACTACGCGACCGGGACAGCCCACGCACCCCACCACGCGCCAAAAGATTGGATTGCCAAATTCAAAGGACAGTTTGACCATGGCTGGGATGAAGTCCGCAAAGAAACCCTGGCCCGGCAGAAAGCCCAAGGCGTGGTGCCGCCGGGAACCAAGTTGACCGAACGTTCCAAGGGAATTCCCGCTTGGGATAGTCTGGACGACAAACAAAAAGAGGTCTTCGCCCGCATGATGGAGGTCTATGCGGCGGCTCTGTCGCATGCGGATCATCAATTCGGGCGTGTCATCGATGCGATCGATCAGACCGGCGAATTGGACAACACACTGATCATCTACATCCAAGGGGACAACGGGGCCAGTGCGGAAGGAAGCCCGCAGGGATTGTTGAACGAGATGACGTTCTTCAACAACATCGACGTCCCCTTTGATGAGGTGTACCAGCATCGTGATGAGCTGGGCGGTCCGATGACGTTCAATCATTATCCGATCGGTTGGGCCCACGCGATGGACACGCCGTTCCAGTGGACCAAGCAAGTTGCGTCGCACTTCGGCGGTACCCGCAACGGGATGGTCATGTCATGGCCCAAGCGAATCAAACAAACGGGCACCGTCCGCAGCCAGTTTCACCATGTGATTGACATCATGCCGACGATTTTGGACGCGGTGGGAGTGCCGGCGCCGGATTCGATTAACGGTATTACCCAGGAACCCATCCAGGGCACCAGTATGTCCTACACGTGGGATGATGCTGAAACACCCTCGCATCGAACGACCCAGTATTTCGAAATGCTGGGCAATCGTGGGATCTATGACAATGGTTGGGTGGCCTGCACCACACCCACGTCACCGCCTTGGGTCAGCGTGGTGGACCCGGTGGACGTGATCGATGGATATCAGTGGGAACTGTACAACGTCGAAGAAGACTTTTCCGAGTCAAATGACCTGGCAAAGAAGTATCCGGAAAAACTGAAGGAGCTTCAGCGATTGTTCTATATCGAAGCGGTGAAGAACGATGTCTTGCCATTGGACAACAGCAAAGCTGAACGCTTGGATGTGACCAACCGTCCCAGTCTGACCGCTGGTCGCGACACGTTCGTCTACTACGACGGCATGACGCGAATCCCCGAGGGATCGGCGCCCGATTTGAAGAACAAGTCGTTCGGAATCAGCGCCGTGGTGGACATTCCCGATGATGGTGCCGAAGGATTGCTGATGACTCAGGGTGGCCGGTTCTGTGGCGTGGGGCTGTACGTTTTGGATCGCAAGCCCGTGTTCGTTTACAACCTGGCCGATGTGCATCGGTATCGCGTCGAATCAGAAAAGGCGATTCCCGAGGGTAAGCATGTGGTGACGCTGGATTTCAACTATGACGGCGGCGGTCTGGGCAAAGGCGGCGAAGCCACGTTGTCGATCGACGGTGAAGTGGTGGGAACCAATCGAATCCCTCGGACGATCCCATTCCGTATGTCTTTGGATGAAACCTTGGACATCGGTGAAGACACGGGAACGCCAGTCACGGAAGACTATCAGGTGCCGTTCGAGTTCACCGGTGGGCTGGAATCCGTGACGATCAAGATCACGGATCACACGTTGACCGACGAACAGTTGCAGCAGTACCGCGAAATGCAAGTCAAGGCGGCGCTTTCCCGCTGATCATAGCTTTCGCAGCGCAGGCATCCGCATCTTCGAACCATCAGGGCGTCCACCCGAGGACGTCCTGATTCTCATTTTGCGGCGTGACAGTCTCGTTTCAAAGACGTCCTTGTGGGTTGGGTGACGGTGTTCGTGACCAATCCAAGCCGATGGGGGAATGACGATGATTCGTTGTCAAACGTGGTGTTCGTGTCTGGGCCTGATGATCGCATTGCTGGTGGTGTCCGAAGCATCGGCACAATGCAGTGGGGGTGGCGGCGGTCGAGGGGGCAGCGGCCCCAGTCGGTCGTCATCCTTGGGGATCAGTACCGCCGCGTTTTCACCGACGGCGTCTGATGCGGCTTATCAACGTCAATTGGCGTATCAGCGTCAGCAACTGTATGCGTTGCAACAGCAGTTGTATCAACAACAGCTGATGCTGGCATCGATGCGTCAACAGCAGGCCCAGGAATACGCCCGGCAACAGGTCGATCGACAGCAGTCCATCCAAGAACAACGATTGGCGCGCGCCGAAGCGAAACGGGCCCAGCGACGTGCTCGTGCGGTGGAGCGGATCGCGCTTCGTGACGCGGAATCCGTCGATGAAGACGACGACAGCGACGTCGAAACGCAGGCCAGTATGCTGACGTCCGTTGATCTGTGAACTTGATCGTCGTGGTTGGCGGTCCCTGGTCGACCGGACGGACAAGCGGTCGCTAAAATGCCGCCGCAAGGCCCCCAAAAGGTATCGGGCCAACTTGATCAACCCGACATGCCGATCCGTTGATGACCGAGATTTACCACAACCCTCGCTGCACCAAGTCACGTGAAGCATTGAATCTGTTGCAATCGCGTGGCTTGGATGTGCGAGTGATCAAGTATTTGGAAGAGCCACCCAGCGAGAAACAGCTTCGCCAGATCGTCAAATTGCTGGGCATCCGCCCGGAACAGTTGGTCCGAAAGGGCGAAAAGCTCTTCAAGGAATTGGGGCTGGCGGATCAAACGCTGACGGACAAGCAATGGATCGCGACTCTAGCGGAACATCCCAAACTGATCGAACGGCCGATCGTCGTGCATGACGGCAAAGCGGCCATCGGGCGTCCCATCGATCAAGTGGTCGAAATCTTGGACGGCTGATCCGATGGCCACAGAACATCCCGGCCGAATGCCGGGGCTGATTGTTTTCGATCTGGACTTCACCCTGTGGGATTGCGGCGGGACTTGGTGCGATTGCCTATCGCCGCCCTTCCGATCCAAGGGACCACGTGTCACCGATCGCACCGGACGCCACATTCGTTTGTATGACGATGTGAATGCGATTCTGGAATTCTGTCGGATGGAAAAGATCGCGTTGGCGCTTGCCTCACGCACGGAGCAACCGCCTTGGGCACGCCAGTTGGTGCAGATGTTGGAGATCGATCACTACTTCGCCTTGGCCGAGATTTATCCGTCGTCCAAGTTGAAACATTTCCAAGCTCTGCAATCGGCAAGTGGTGTGGAATTTTGCGAGATGTTGTTCTTTGACGACGAAATGCGGAACATTCGCGAAGTCTCGACGTTGGACGTCACTTGCGTGCACGTCGCTGATGGCATGACGCGAGCGTTGTTTGACGATTCGCTAACTCGTCATGCCGGACGTTCGGCCGATGGTGATGGCGCCAAGCAATGGAATGCCTAGGTCGCGTTTGTCGGTTCGGCGATTTTCCGCAATTGACCATCGAAAACGGTCACGGCACAGCCGGATAATCGGACCCGATCCCCCCGCAACTCACAGTCCACGAATCCACCACGCTGTGATGCCTGGTATCCGATCAATTGTTGGCGACCCAGACGCCGGCACCAGTACGGGGCCAGGCAACAGTGTGCCGACCCCGTCACGGGATCTTCGTCAATGTTGTGGCGTGGTGCAAAGAAACGTGACGTGAAATCGCTTTGCGGCTGCGATGACAATGCCGTAACGATCACGCCGCGTGTTGCGATCTGCTTCATGCGATGAAAGTCGGGGGCCAAGTCAATCACCGACGCTTCATCTTCAACAACGACCACGATGTCAAAGCGTGATTGGAACACCGTGGCGGTGGCCAATCCGAGACACTCCAAAACGGCTTGTTGGACATCTGGGGTCACATCGTCGCGGCGATCGATCGCCGGGAAGTCCATTGTGATTAAACCCTCATGATGCCGGCAGGTCAGTGGACCACTGCGAGTTTGAAAATGAATCGGGTCTGAGCGTCCGACACGCCACGTTTCAAACAACACGTGAGCCGATGCTAGTGTTGCATGCCCACACAAATCGACTTCGGCGGCAGGCGTGAACCAACGCAACGAATATTCGTTTTCAGACTCGCTGGCAACCACAAACGCAGTTTCGGACAGATTCATCTCCGATGCAACGGATTGCATCCATCCGTCATCTGGAAACGAATCCAGCACGACCACAGCGGCCGGATTTCCGGTGAATGGTCGGTCGGCAAAGGCGTCGACTTGTGAAAAAGGAAGACTCATGCGTGTTTGGCCCAGTCCCGGCGTGATGCCGATGCTGCGAAAAATCTGTTCCCGATGGTGGGACAGTCGGTCCATCATCTTGGTTCACGATTCGGATCGAAAGCGGGGGGCCTGCCCGTCAGCGTGATTCCAGGCGGCGGCGCAGATTCCCCCCGGATCTAAACCAGAATGTCTTTGACCACTCGGGACGGTTCGACTCCGGTCAGCTTGAAATCCAGGCCCTGGAATCGATGCGTGAAACGCTGGTGGTCGATGCCCAGCAAGTGCAATGCGGTGGCGTGCAGGTCGCGGACATGAACGGGATTTTCGACCACGTTGTAGCTGAAGTCATCGGTCGCACCGTGACTGATTCCCGGACGCACGCCGCCACCCGCCATCCAAATGGTGAAACATCGCGGATGGTGATCTCGCCCGGCTTCGGGCGAATCCCATTGGCCCTGACCGGCGACGCCACGTCCGAATTCACCACCCCAGATCACCAGGGTGTCGTCCAGCAACCCACGCCGTTTCAGGTCCTTGATCAACGCCGCGCTGGGTTGGTCGGTGTCGACGCAACGCGACACACACCACGACCGCAGTCGTGAATGATGATCCCAGTCGGGGTGGAACAACTGAATGAAGCGAACGTCGCGTTCGGCCAGCCGTCGCGCCAGAATGCAGTTGGCGGCATAACTGCCAGGTCGTCGCGAATCGGGGCCATAAAGTTCAAACGTTGAATCGGGTTCGTCCGACAAGTCGGTCAATTCGGGCACGCTGGCTTGCATCCGAAACGCCATCTCGTACTGCTGGATCCGTGTTTCGATTTCCGGATCCAATGTTTCGGCATGATGTTTCCGGTTTAAGTCACCCATCGCGTCCAACATTTCACGACGTAGCGAACGCGGCATGCCGTCGGGGTCGTTCAAGTACAGCACTGGGTCTTTCGCACTGCGAAGCTTCACGCCCTGGTGACGCGAGGGCAGAAAACCGCTGCCCCAATAATGGTTGTACAGCGGTTGATCGCTGCCGCGTTTCATACGCGAGATCAAGACGACGTAGTCGGGCAGGTTACGGTTGACGCTGCCCAGCCCATAGCTGGCCCAGCAACCAAAGCTTGGTCGTCCGGGTAACTGGTGCCCGGTCAAAAACTTGGTCATCGCCGGCGCGTGATTGATCTGATCGGTCACCATGGATTTGACCAAGCAAATCTCGTCGGCAATCGTCCCGAGATGCGGCAACCATTCGCCCAACAGTGTTCCCGATTCGCCGTGCCGATGGAACTTGGTGATCGGCGGCATGATCAACTGGGGCTTGCCTTTGGTCATGCCGGTCAAACGCTGGCCTTGGCGAACGCTGTCGGGAAGCTTGGTCCCGGCCAGTTTGGCCAAGTCGGGTTTGTAGTCGAACAACTCAATCTGGGACGGACCGCCCGATTGCGTCAAGAAAATCACCCGGTTGGCTTTGGGCGCGAAATGGGGCAGTGCCGATTTCAGTTCGGACGCGGCGGCCTGATCGCCCAGCATCGCCCCGGCGGCCAGGGCGCCGAAATTAAAGCCGGCCTGTTGCAAGAAACTGCGGCGGCCCAATTGGTTCCAGTGATGGTTCATCTCGGTTCGCCTCATTCGCGTGTCATCGCTTCATCAAGATTCAGAATTAAACTAGCCACGGTCATCCAGGCTGCCGTGGATGCGGCCGAATCGGAACGCGGCGGCGGTTGTTGCCCGACCGTGCAGAATGCGATCGCTTGGTCGGTGTGCTGAAGATAGTGGTCCCTGGTGGAATGCCATAATTCGACCAATGCAGCGGTTTCGCCGGCGTCGAAGCGACGGGACAGCACGGCACTCGCCATCCGCTGGACGTCCTGCTTGGGGTCTCCGGTGTAACGGCCTGACTTATTTTCTGCGACGATCTGATCCGCCATCTCTCGCGAAGCTTCCAACATTGTGGTGTCGTTCATCAGCGTTAACGCCTGCAGTGGCGTGTTGGTCCGACGGACCCCCACTTCGCAGACGCGTCGCTGGGCACTGTCGAATAGGAACGTCGGCGCGCTACTACGTCGCCAAAACGCATAGATCGTGCGCCGATACTGTGCCGGTCCCAAGCTGTGTTGATAATCGAATCGCCCCATGGTGATTTCTGCCCAGACGCCGTCCGGTTGATACGGCATCACCGGAGGCCCGCCGACGGTCGTGTTTAAGAGCTTGGCGACATGCAACGCGTTGTCGCGGATCATCCACGCCGGCAATCGGTATCGCGAAGCTCTTGAAAGCAACCGGTTTTCCGGATCTTCGGCCAATTGTTCCGGTGACACGACGCTGCTTTGTCGATAGGTGTCGCTGGTGGCGATCAGACGCAAAATGTGCTGGACATTCCAATCGCTTTCAATCAATTCCACCGCCAAGTAATCCAGCAAACGATCGTGCGTGGGACGTTCGCCTTGCAAGCCAAAGTCTTCTGGGGTTCGCACCAGTCCCGCGCCGAACATGATTTGCCACAGATGGTTGACCACGACCCGGGGCGTCAGCGGATTTTCGGGATCGACGATCCAGCGAGCCAAGTCCAATCGGTCCTGGATCGCGTCGGCCGGGCGCGGCAACACGCTGGGCAATATGGCGGGCTGGACGATGTCGCCTTTGGCATCCCAGACGCCACGCACCAAGACGTGCGTATCGCGTGGTTCGTCGCGTTGCCGCAGCACCATGACCTTTCGCGGTTTGGCTTGATTCTTCAGTTCCGCCAATTGCGATCGAGCCGTCTGTAATCGCTGCAGCACCGTCTGGTAGTCCGTGTCGCCCAACAGAAATTGTTGTCTCAATCGGTCGCGAAGTTCGTCGGTGATCTCGTCACCGGCAGAAACGGTGCGGTGCAGGTGTGCGATCGGTGAATCACCGTCGGTACGTCGCACCGTTTCACCACGTTCGGACGCCAAGGCGATTCGGAAACGACCAATGTTGGCATCGCCGTGGGTGGAACGTTGACGCAGCACGACGACGAACTGGTCGCCGGGTTGGACGATCCAAGGTTGGGTCAATTCATAGACCCCGACATGCGGTGTGACCGTCTTTGCGCCTTCGGTGGTCCAACCGTCGCGTGCATCATCGTTCAGCGTTTCGGCGATGTTCGCATAGCGGCGATCCCATTTGCTTTTGCGATCCTTGTCGGGCTCGAAATCGGCAACGGCACCTGCCAGTTCCAATTGCGATTCAGCGGGACTGTTATTTCGGCGGCCGAGGGCCAACACGCTGGTCAACGTGAATTCGCCGTTTCCGGTCCGTGTGAAGCGTCCGTCGACATGGGACTGGTGCGGAAAGATCTCCACACGAAATCCGGTGACCATGGGCATGTCATCGGGGACCTGAATGATGACGCGATAGTCGTCCTGTTCCGGCGTGGGACCATGGGTTTGGACCGTGTGGTCCGGTTCGACCTGAAACCGTGTGCCTTCGCTACTTTGGACTTGTGGGCGGACATCCCACCAGGCTGGTGACGGTGGTGTGGAATCCGATGACAGTAGTTCCAGGTGTGATTCGAACCGCTCGTCGGCATCGGCCAAGGCGGTGTTGTGTTCGTCTTCGCATTGTTGGACGAAATCCGCCAGCTGTTCGACTGATGATTGCACATCGGGGGACGTGTAATCCAAATAGGGTTTCGCCGACATGCCCGCTTTGCCGTCTTCGTCGATGCTGTCGAAGAACGCGGCCATTGCGTAATAGTCGTGTTGTGATATCGGATCGAACTTGTGGCTGTGACACTGCACACAGCCCAGCGTTAAACCCAACCACACGGTGCCCGTCGTGTTCACCCGGTCGATGACATAGTCGACGCGTGATTCTTCCGGATCGCGTCCGCCTTCGCCGTTGGTCATGTGGTTGCGGTGAAAACACGTCGCCAAGCGTTGTTCGTCGGTCGCGTCGGGTAATAAATCGCCGGCGAATTGTTCGATGGTGAAGTCCTTGAAGGAACGGTTGCGTTGGAACTGTCGGATCACCCAGTCACGCCAAGGCCAATTTTGGCGAGTCGCATCTTGCTGATAGCCATCGGAATCGGAATAGCGCGCGGCATCCAGCCACCACATGGCCATCCGTTCGGCATAGGCGGGAGAAGCGAAGATACGGTCCAAGGCTTCGTTCCAAGCCGCATCGGTCTCCGACTGTGACTGTGACGCATCGACCAACGCCCGGACCTCGTCGTTGCTTGGGGCCAATCCGGTCAAGTCGAACGACAAACGACGAAGCTGTGTTCGTGCCGAAGCCGGTTGGCTGAGCGTCCAGCCCATCGGTTGCAACTTGTCGATCACAAAGGCATCGACGGGATGATCCGCGTGCGGGGGCACCCGGGGGCGGATGATCGGTTCAAAGGACCAGTGTTTGCCCCATTTCGCACCTTGCATGATCCAATCGCGGATCGAGTCGCGTTCCGATGCGGTCAAAGGTTTCCGGTGCGAATCCGCCGGTGGCATGCGGATGGATTCGTCGTCGGTGGTGATGCGGAGCCAGATTTCGCTGGCCTCCAAATCGCCGGCGGCGATTGCTGAATAACCGCCACGGTCTTCTTTCGCGGCGTCTTCGATGTCCAGACGCAAGTCGGCTTCGCGATTCGATTCGTCTGGACCGTGACAATGAAAACATCGATCCGACAAGACCGGCAACACGTCTCGCGAAAATCGTATGTCGTCGGCCGATGCGAAACTGGCAAAAGTCACCACACAAACAAACCACAACCAACAGAACGGTTGTCCTGCGATGATTCGCATTCTTTTGTTTCGCTGACGGGGTGGCCGGCGGTTGTCTGCGTTTTGCACCGACATTGCCGATCGCTGTTGGGACAACGGCCGATCGGCGACGGTAAAGGATGGATCCCGATACGTCATGGATCTCGCTTGGATCAGATTGGGGGAAGCGGGGGGGATCGGTGGGGCCGGACGCGGAAGGTGCCAAGACCTTGGTCGATTCAGTGTAGGCCAATGAGGCAGCGGTTTCTTGGACAGTGGACGGTCGAAATGGTACGTTTTGACCATGAGTCAACCGGTGCCCCAATCGATTCAGGATGCATTTTTCAGCCGTCATCCTTTGGCCGAGTCGGTGATTCGCTTGTTCGATTGTCTGCCGCACACCTATTTCTATGCCAAGGATCGCGACAGCCGGTTTGTCAAAGTCAACCAACAGTTTTTGGAAAATCACGGCTTTGCCGATGAATCCGAAGCGATCGGCAAGACGGATCGCGACCTGCATCCCCCTGTGATGGCCGAGGCGTACATCGCCGAAGATCGTCGGGTGATGAAGTCGGCCCAGCCGATGCCGGGACAGGTCTGGCTGGTGTTGCACCGTCGCCGAGTCCCGCGATGGTACGTGTCGACCAAGACCCCGTTGATGGATCCGGAAGGTCAGGTGATCGGGTTGGCCGGATCGATGTACCGCATCGAGCGCGACAGCGAACTGTCGGGTTATCTGCAAGAACTGTTACCGTGCGCACGGTACATCGAACGTCACTATGCCGAACCCATTTCGATGGCGTCCATGGCGGAGATGACGGGCCTTTCGACGACTCATTTCAATCGCCGGTTTCGCCAACTGTTGCACATGACGCCGAACGACTATTTGAGGTCCGTCCGAATCCAGACGGCGCAGCAATTATTGACGACGACCTCGCTGACGCTGGCGCAAATTGCGGTCGACGTCGGCTATACCGACCAGAGTCATTTGACCAAGCGTTTTCGACAAGCCACCGGGATGACCCCCGCGGCCTATCGAAAGCGGTTTGTGCGACGGTTGGATTGATGGGGCACCGTCATGTCATGGCGCACCGACCGCCAATGCGGACCGTCGATTGGCACGGTCGTGCTAATGGCTGTTGCTGAAATTGCTGTTTTGTCCCCGTCTTTGGTGCGAACCGACACCGATTTTTTCGTTGCGTCTGGCAATGTTCGCCGCGCTGGAACATAGTCCTAAGCATGGCGAATTCTCCCACAGACCGTACCGTTGAGATCGACGACGGGTTGCTGCGCGCCAACATCTTGTTGGTGCTGACCGTCGTCGGTTCTGTCTTGGGATTCGCCACGTCCGTGTTTGCCGCACGTCTGTTGGGCACCGATGAATTCGAAGACTATGCGGTGGCCGTCGCAACCTTGGGCTTGCTGACAACGATTTCCGAAGCCGGGGTCGGCAAGTACGCGATGAAGGTTTTGCCCAGGTACCGGTTGAAGAAGCGGTGGGGACGGCTGTTAGGATATTACCGCTACAGCGCCGTGTCAGTGTTGTTGATCAGTGTGGCGTTGGCCGCGGTGATGCTGATCGGCCAATGGCGCAAAGACGGACCGTTCACCAGTCACCCCGCGGCGATCGCCGCACTGTTTTTGCCGTTGACCGCGCTCAGTGGTGTCGGCATTGATCTGTTGATGGCCAATCGGATGTCCGTTTTTGGCAGCCTGGTTTCGCGGTTTCTAATTCCCGGTTCCAGCCTAGCTGTCTTATTCTATTTCTGGACACGCGGCGAAACACTCAACTCCATGCAGGGTGTCGCCATCTATGGTCTCGGTTCCGTCCTGGGGGCGATTCTGTGTTGGGGCGTGTTGATCGGAATCACCGATTCCACGATTCGGCAAAGCAAGCCCGTTTATCGAACCGGGGTTTGGATGAGCCAAGGGTTTTACTTTGCAGTTTCAGGCTTTTTGGGAGCCTCACTGTTCCGGTTGCCCATCATCGCTATGGAGATGCTGCCGATTGCTGAGACCCAGGTTGCCTATTTCGCCGCCGCATCGGAGATTGGGTTGCAAGTCCTGTTGTTGTCCAAGTCCACCGACAAGCTTTACCAGCCACAGATGTCGGTTCTGGTGCATCAGCGTGATATCGATCGTGCCCGACAGTTGAGCTGGAAACGGCATCTGTTCATCGGATCCCTGTGTGCGATCTTCATGACGGTGGTGATCGTGTTCGGACGTTGGATCTTGCGACTGTATGGCGACGCCTATGTCGCCGGCTATCCAGCGTTGTGTTTGGTTTCGGCCGGCGGCTGCGTCACCGCGTATTGGTCACTCGCACCCGCCTATCTGCGGTTTGTGAACTTCAACCGATTTGTGATCGCTTGTGAAGCCGTTGCGGCGATCGCCTTGCTGGGGCTGACCGCCGTGTTGGCTCCCGTGGCGGGCGCGACCGGTACCGCGGCTGCATTCTTGGTCGTGATCAGCGCCCTGACGATCTTCTTCGCGATCACCGCATCGCGTCACCTGTATCATCCGGCCAAATGACATTGAATCATTTGCCGGCGACCGTGGGGTCACGCCAAGGTTTCTTTGAACAACGCCAGCATACGGCTCCAAGCCTTTTCGGCTTGTTCCGGGTTGTGGACGCGAGTGTCGGGCGGGCACCAACCGTGGCCGGCGGGATAGACTTCGATCTCGGCCTTTAGGTCGGCCTGAGCGAACGATTCTTTCAAGACGTTTTTGGCTTCCGGATCACGCTGGTCGTCGTTTTCGGCCACCGCGATCAAGAACTGTGCCTCCATCTCGGGGATCAGCAAATGGGGGCTGTCCGGTGAATCGGAAACCAGCCCGCCGCCGTGGAACGTTGCCGCGGCACCGACGCGATCGGGAACCGCCGCGGCCGTGCGAAAGACGATCGGGCCACCCATGCAATAGCCCGTGGTGCCGACCTTTTTGGATGTGTCGACCTGTGCCTGCTGATCCAACCAAGCAACGAATGCTTTGGCATCGGTCGTGTGAGTTTCGGGTGACAACGTGCGAGCAAGCGAACGGACATCGTTGATCGGCGTGCTGGCACCTTTGGCGGCGGTCGGTGCTTTCTGTTTTCGATAGAACGGGTTGACCACCAAAACGCTGTAACCTGATTCGGCCAAGCGTTTGCCCATCTGTCGAAACGCGGGCCGCAAACCGAAGATGTCGGGCCAGATCAGAACGGCGGCGTGAGCCCCTGATGCCGGCGTGACGTAGTACGCGTCACAGACACCGTCGGGAGTTTCGATGGTGACGTCTTGATCGCTGACGTCCACCGCGTTGGCTGCCCTGGGCAACATCATCGCCGCTCCCATCCCGGCGGCGGCCAAAGCGCCAATGTCACGACGGGAGTACTTCTTCAGGTCTTCTTCGTAGGTTTTGGGATCGCACATATCGGGCTCCGAATAATCGCGGATGGGATGTTCCGATCGGCAACGAGCACAGGGCGATCGCGTGGCAAAATTGTGCCGACTTGGGCCGAGTGTCGAAGGACCGGGGTGCGGCACATTGTAGCAGTGCGTGCTTTGGCATAGATCGATCACCCAAGACCGCTGGACGTCGGCGACCGGCGTGATGGCTGTCGATGAGCGAAAACTTGTTTATTGTAGACATCCGAGGCGTGTCTTTTTCTGGCCGCCGATGGACCGTTCCCACCGAACTGTCCGCCCCGCGTCTGTTTCGCATGAGAGAATCGAATCGTGAACCGTTTCTTACTGATTCCGTTGTTGATCACATTGGCCGTTGCCGATGGCTGGGCCGACAGCACATCGCCCAATATCGTCGTCATCATGGCAGACGATTTGGGCCTGGGAGACGTCGGCTTTCACGCGCGGAAGTTTCGCAATCAGGATCCGATCGTCGACACACCCAACATCGATGCGCTGGCCGAGCATGGCTTGTGGTTCACCGACGGACACTCCGCGACGGCGCTTTGTGCACCGACACGTTACAGCGTGATGAGCGGGAAGAATGGTTACCGATCCTACGCGCCCTGGGGCGTCTGGAGCACGTTCGCACCGTCCGCTCTGATCAAAGGCGAAGCCACCTTGGGCAGTGTGGTGCAAGACGCCGGTTATCGGACCGGGTTTGTCGGCAAGTGGCATCTTGGAGGTGACTTTCTGATTCCCGGATCAGACCAGATCTATCGCGGACCAAAGAATGGCGATCTGACCGGCAAAGTCGACATGTCAAAGATGGTCGGTGGTGGCCCTCGCGACATGGGATTTGATTATGACTTCACCGTTCCCTGCGGAATTCAAGGACCGATCTATACGGTTTATGAGAACCAGACTTGGTTCCCCCTGGGCGACGATTCGGAAATCATTTTCTTCAACGAACAAACGGCAAAGCATCCGCAAGACGTTTCGGACAAGGGACCGGGGCTGGGAGATTCGAATTGGGATGCCAGTCAGCTGGGCAAGCTTGTTTCGCAAAAGGCCAGTAACTTCATTCGCAGTGCGGCAACGAACGACCAGCCTTTCTTTTTGTACTTCTGCACTCACGCGGTTCACCTGCCACACCGTCCACCGGCCGAGTTTGACGGCAAACCGATCAAGGGAACCACGCCGTCGAATCACCTGGACATGGTGGCGGAACTGGACATGCAGATCAAACGCATCGTCGATGCGCTGAAGTCCACCGACACGTATGACAACACGTTGATTGTTCTGATGTCTGACAATGGCGGCTTGACCGACGGGAAAGCGGCCAAGCACGGCTATGCACCCGGCGGCGGATGGAACGGCAGCAAGAATTCACCCTTGGAAGGCGGCCACCGAGTTCCTTTCATCGCCGTTTGGCCGTCACAAATCGAAGCGGGCGTTTGTGACGAATTGGTGGTCAACCAGGACTTGGTGGCAACGCTTGCCGCCTTGGTCGGTACCGAGATTCCTGTGGGTCAGGCGCCCGATTCGAATAACTTCTTGCCACTGTTGACTGGTGAAGGCGAATTTCAACCGCGCCCGTATTTCGTTCAACAGGCCGGATCAAGGAATGAGGTTATGTTCCGAAGGATGCCTTGGAAATTGATCATCCAAAGCAATCACAAGCGCACCTTGTTCGAACCCAAAAGCTTGTACAACTTGATGGATGATCCGACCGAGAGTCATAACTTGGTCGACCAATCCGAATACCGGGCCACCGTGGACCAGTTGCTGAAGGATTACCGCCAGATTGTTGATTCCGGGCAACCCACCGCACCCAGTCGCCAAGCTTTGCCGGTGAAGCCGTAGCGACGGTCGCGACAAACCAAACGTCACCAACCGGTGCGTCGGTGGTGACGTTCGACGACCCGGGATGGTCGTGGCAGTGATCATGACTGTGGGCCCAGGTGGATCAACTTCTTGTTGACGAATTCCAAGATTCCCAGGTGCGAAAGTTCGCGGCCGTAGCCGGAATTTTTGATCCCGCCGAACGGCAATTCGGCCTGCGATTTTGTCGGCTGGTTGATGAACATCATGCCGGTATGGACACGGCGGGCGATGCGCTCGGCACGTTCACGGTCGGTGGAATACACGCTGCCGCCCAGGCCGTAGGACGAACGGTTCGCCAGTTCGACGGCGGCGTCTTCATCGTCCACCACATAAACGGTCGCGACCGGACCAAACAATTCTTGATCGAAGGTCGGGTTGTCTGGTGTGACATCAGTCAAAATGGTCGGATTGAAATAGGCACCTTCGCGGTCAGGGCGATCACCGCCCAACACGACGGTGGCGCCGGCATCAATCGACGATTGGACTTGTTCTTGCAGTTTGACCGCCGCGCTTTCGCTGGACAGCGGTGCCAACGTGGTTTCTTCGTCCATGGGATCGCCCAACTGCAGCGACGACATCGCCTGTTTGAACCGTTTCATGAACTCATCGGCGATGTCGCTGACAACAATGAAACGCTTGCTGGCGACGCAGGACTGGCCCGCGTTGACGGTGCGACCTTGGACAGCCTTTTCCACGACGTCATCCAGGTCCGCGTCTTCCAGAACGATGAACGGGTCGTTGCCGCCGAGTTCCAAAACGCTGCGTTTCAGGTTCTTTCCGGCCAAAGCCGCGACAGCGCGTCCGGCCGGTTCGCTGCCGGTCAACGAAACGCCTTGGACCCGAGAATCTGAAACGATGACTTCAACGAACTCTGACGGGATGAACAGGTTCTGGTACACGCCACCGGGAAGACCACATTCTTTGTACAAGTCTTCGATCGTGCTGGCGCACTGGGGGACGTTGCTGGCGTGTTTCAGCAAGATCGTATTGCCCGCCATGATGTTGGGCGTCGCGAATCGAACGACCTGATAGAACGGGAAATTCCACGGCATCACCCCCAGCAAAACGCCCAGTGGTTCATGACGCAGGTACGCATCGGCGTCGTCTTGATTCATGCTCTGGTCGGCCAAGAATTCTTCGGCGCCGTTGGCATAGTACTCGGCGATATTGGCGCAGTATTCGATCTCATACTGGCTCTCGGAGATGCGTTTTCCCATGTCCAGCGTGATGATCCGCGCGTATTCGTCGGCATCGTCGCGCAGGAGCTTGGCGAATTTCAGCATGCATTTCTTGCGCTGCTCGAACGTCGTTTTTTGCCAAGTCTGAAATGCTTCATGGGCTTTGTTCACCGCGTCGGTCACATCGTCTTTATGAAGCGCCTCGAACTGGCGAATGGTTTCGTTTGTTGCGGGATTGACGCTGGTGATAGTCATGTTTGGCAAACCGGGGTTGGAAGGAAGTTCGATCGGGTTCGTTCCGCCAACCGTGCAAACGCGACGCCAAAGTTCCGGATGACCGTGGATATTTCTGTCGACCAGCCAGGGGGATCCGACCACCGCTGGCACAAGAAAAACGTCTTGTCTGCACGGAACGGCAGACAAGACGCTTGGCGAGAGTCTTAGACAGGCGGACAGTCGTTGGTATTGCGACGTCGTGATTATGCCGACTTACTTGGCAACGACTTGCGCTGCCGGCGCGGCCTTGCCGTGCTTCACGTCAAACCGGTCCAAGTTCATGACCTTGTCCCAGGCGGCGACGAAGTCTTGGACGAACTTCTCCTGGGCATCATCACTGGCATAGACCTCGGCGATGCTGCGAAGCTGAGAATTGGATCCGAACACCAAGTCGACTCGGCTGGCGGTCCACTTCAGTTCTCCGGTCGACCGATCACGGCCTTCGAAGAAGTGTTCACACATCGGCGATTTTTCCCATGTGGTGTTCATATCCAGCAAGTTCACAAAGAAGTCGTTGGTCAACACACCGGGGCGACTGGTCAATTTGCCCAGATCCGCCAACGGTCCGGATCCCGCGTTCGTTCCGAGCGCACGCATGCCGCCGACCAAGACCGCCATTTCCGGTGCGGTCAACGAAAGCAAGTTGGCTTTGTCGACCAGCAATTCTTCGGCCGGTCGATCGGCGTTGTGTGCTTGGTAATTCCGAAAACCATCGGCGACCGGTTTCAGATACTCGAATGATTCCACATCGGTCATCTCTTGGGTCGCATCGGTTCGTCCCGGAGTGAAAGGAACCGTGATGTCCACGCCGGCTTTTGCTGCGGCCTGTTCGACTCCCGCACAACCGGCCAACACGATCAGGTCCGCCATGGACACTTGCTTGCCGTCATTGCGTGAACCGTTGAACTGTTTCTGGATGCCTTCCAGCTTTTGCAGGATCCCCGCCAGCTTCGCCGGATTGTTGACCTCCCAATCCTTTTGCGGTGCCAAACGGATGCGTGCTCCGTTGGCCCCGCCCCGCATGTCGCTGTCGCGATAGGTCGATGCCGATGCCCAAGCGGTCGAAACCAAGTCGTTGGTCGCGATCCCCGATGCAAGGACTTGTTCTTTCAGTTGGGCGACTTCGGCCGGGCCGATCAAGTTACCCGTGGCCGTTGGCACCGGGTCTTGCCAAACCTGGGGCGGCGGAACGTCATCGCCCAACAACCGAGATGTCGGTCCCATGTCACGATGGGTCAGCTTGTACCAGGCTTTGGCGAATGCTTCTTCGAACTGTTTGGGGTTTTCGTAGAAGCGACGCGAGATCTTGTTGTATGCCGGATCCATCCGCAGGGCCAAGTCCGTCGTGAACATCATCGGCGCGTGTGCCTTTGCGGGATCATGCGCATCGGGGACGGTGTCTTGGGCGGCTTCGTCGGTCGGCGTCCACTGCCAGGCTCCCGCGGGGCTTTTGACCAGTTTCCATTCGTATTCGAACAGGTTTTCAAAGTACCCATGCGACCATTCGTTGGGCGTCGTGGTCCACGCGCCTTCCAAACCACTGGTGATCGTGTCGCCTGCGTTTCCGCTGCCATGACGGTTGATCCATCCCAGACCCTGCGCGGTCAAGTCGGCGGCCTCGGGTTCGGGGCCGACGTTGCCTTCGGGACTGGCCGCACCGTGTGCTTTGCCAAACGTGTGACCACCGGCGATCAAGGCCACGGTCTCTTCATCGTTCATGGCCATTCGTGCGAACGTATCACGAATGTCTTTGGCGGCGGCCAGGGGATCGGGCTTTCCGTTAGGGCCTTCGGGATTGACATAGATCAGCCCCATTTGCACCGCGGCCAACGGGTTTTCCAGATTGCGATCGCCTTCATAGCGTTGGTCACCCAGCCACGTGCTTTCCGGGCCCCAGTAAACATCCTTTTGCGGTTCCCAAACGTCGGTGCGTCCGCCCGCGAAGCCGAACGTTTCAAAGCCCATCGATTCCAACGCGCAGTTGCCGGTCAACACCATCAGGTCAGCCCACGAGATCTTGCGTCCATATTTTTGTTTGATCGGCCAAAGCAAACGACGTGCTTTGTCCAGGTTGGCGTTGTCCGGCCAACTGTTCAGCGGTGCGAATCGTTGGGTTCCGTCCGAAGCACCGCCGCGACCATCGGTCACCCGATAGGTCCCCGCGCTGTGCCAGGCCATGCGGATGAACAGCGGCCCGTAGTGTCCGTAATCGGCGGGCCACCAATCTTGCGAGGTCGTCATCAACGTTTTGATGTCGTTTTTGACCGCTTCCAAATCCAGCGAATTGAATTCGGCGGCATAGTCAAAGTCGTCACCCATCGGGTTACTCTTGGCCGAATTCTGGTGCAGGATGTCCAGGTTCAATTGATTGGGCCACCAATCACCATTGCTCATCGACCCGGCGATCGTGTGCCGGTTGGAGCCCGCTGACGGTCCCATCACCGGGCACTGGGCCAGGGCATCGGAACTGGCCGAGGTGTGGCTGTTCTGGGTACCTGCGTTTTGGGCTCCTGCGTTTTGGGATCCTGCGTCCTGGGCGACGGCCAAGCCCATTGGTGCCGGGATCATCAGGCCCAGGGCGATGGCCAGCGATGACGCGATGCGGCGCACGCCCGGCTTTCGGCGACGCAAACGCGGTGAAGTCCTGGCGCGGCGGCTGGCAAGACGTCGGTTTTCCTCGTGGGTTTTCATCATCAATGGATTCCTGCGGTTGGGGTGGCGAGATCAGGGGGCGACGGAGCGTCGTCTCACTAGGAATTATCGGGCTTGCCAAGGCTGCGTCCAATGCATTCTTTGTATGCCCGCAATGCGTTTGGTGCATAATGGGGCTGGCCGCAACTGTCGGACACTTGCGGCCGGTGTCTTTGACCTCGGGAACCGCGTTCAAACGGAGCCTTCCCCGCGATGGATATGGATCAACTGCGATACTTCCAGTGTGTCGCCGAGACGGGCAACTTCACCGAAGCCGCCACGCGAATGAACTTGTCGCAATCTGCGCTCAGCCGGTCGATTCAGCGATTGGAAGAAGAGTTCGGGCAACCTTTCTTCGAGCGCAAGCCTCGTTCGGTCGAACTGACCGACGCCGGCGTGTTGTTCCAGCGCAGTGCGACACAGATTCTGCGGATCGTCGAAGACACGCAGGCGGAGATCACCGACGACGGTGAAACGGGGAAGATTCGTGTCGGAGCCATACCCACGATCGCCCCGTACTTTTTGCCGGATTTGCTGAAGCAATTTTCCGATGCGTTCCCACGGTCGCACTTGATCGTCCACGAAAGCACGACCGAGGAATTGCTGAAGAAGATCAAGCAAGGTGAAATCGACATCGCGATCCTGGCCGAACCGGTCACGGAGAAATACGTCGAAGTCCGACGTTTGTTTGCAGAGGAATTGGTGTTGCTGCTGCCGCCGGGCCATCGGCTTTGTGAAAAGAAACGCATTCGGTTGTCCGACATCGAAGACGAGCCGTTTGTGATGTTGGACGAGGCACACTGCCTATCGGACAACATCACGACGTTCTGTCGTGAACAGTCGGTTTGGCCCGTGGCCGTCGAAAACGCGAATCAGCTGGCGACCGTTCAAGAACTGGTCTCGCTATCACATGGCGTGTCCATGATTCCCGAAATGGCTCGGCGGCTGGACCAGTGCGATCGCCGCGTCTATCGATCCCTTGGCAAGCCGCGGCCGTCGCGGACCATCGTCGCGGTGACCAACCCGTACCGTTTCCACAGCCGATTGTTTGCCGAGTTCCAGGCGAAGCTGTTCGGTTACAGCAAAACGCTTGCTGCTCGTCCGTCCACCTAGGGGCGGTGCGGGGGCTCGAAGGGCAACCGGTTCGCACCAACGGGGGGGCTGTCAGCGATGCGGCCAAGTTCTTCACCCATCGTTGACGGGGACTTCATTGACGAACCGGATAACCCGGTTTACCGTAGTCGGTTGAGTCTTTGGTCGGACCCTCGCAATCGTCAATTCCGTGGTTACGCGTCAGGCGAACCGTGATCTCTCTGTCCCGACTGGCTGTCTGTCACGCACTCCTCGCCGTCTTGGTGATGGGGCAGATGCCTGCATGGTGGCACGTTTCGAATTGTGATGGTCATCTTGCCGCGGTAGCGTCCGACTTTTCCGTGCCATCCGGTGGATGTTGCCACCATTGCCATGCCGCTGATGATGATGGCGCTGGTGATGATGGCGCTGGTGATGATGGCGCTGGTGATGATGGTTTGGCCGTGCATGCGGAGTCGACATCGCACGACCATTCTCCACTCGACTCTTCCCGCGATTCGTCACCCCACGACCACGATACTTGCCCGATCTGCCAGTCCTTGGCGGCTCCGGCCGGCATCGTTTCTTGGTACCCCGACATCGTCTTTGACCGTTGTGTGGTCGGTTACGTCGGGCTGTCACAGGGCCCGGTCGTCGACCCGTTGCCGCGTGATGATTGCTCCGCACGTGGGCCTCCCCGTCGCACCGTCTAATGCGTCCGACGTCTTGATCGCTGTGGCTTGCTGACCGTTCGTCAGCTGCGCGGATCTCGTCGGTGGTCTGCGCGACGTTCACGCTCGGGTCGCCATCGCTGACACGTTGATGAATCCATCTGGAATCCTCGCGTGCGCGTGCGTCGATGGTGCGACGCCCGGTCCGACCAACCTGTGTCAAACCGTTGGCGTGCGTGCCGTGGGGCATTCACTGCCAAACAACCGAATGCGGTCTGTCGTGTCCGTGGCACAAGCCCGTCCGGTTTGCATCCAGAAGACAACAACAAGATTTCACCGAGACAACGTGCCTCGGCCTGACGAATCCCGTGGTGGGCTCGTCGACCGCCGAGCCCCATTGTCGCTCACGCAAGGAACCGGCTGCCGGTGCGTGAGTGAACCCAAGGCAGCCAAAGTTTTGATTTTTTAAAAACCTATTTTGAACTTTGAAGAGACAAGATGAAGTATCTCAGGAAAAGTCTGATTCCCCTTTGCTGCCTGGGCGCTCTGTGCGTCACGGCCGGCACCGCGTCAGCAGCGACAGTTACCGATACAGCGGTCTTCACTTTTGTGGTTGGTGATGACCCTTATACGGGCACTGGCTTTGCGAACGAGTGGAACACGGGCCACGGTGATATCGGTGTTGGCTACCACGACGGCGAGTTGGAACTGCACTATCACTTTGTGGATGGTTTAAATGACTCCGCGCCAAATTCGGATTTGGAACTGGAGCCTCACGAGGCGTACATTCGTGCTGCCAGTTCAACGAGTTCCATCACTTCGGGCCCAATTTCATTCCTCGGAACGAACACAGGTGATACAATTTGGCGGCTTCCGCAAAGCAACACCGCGGGCATTCCGTTTATCGGAATAGCAGGTGAGGAGTTGACGAATCCTCCAATTACCAGTGATGTGACTCTGTCTCTTACGGGGTTTTCAGGACCTGGGCAATTCGCTATTTGGCAGGCTGACGGTGTTAATCCGCCCGATGTATTTATGTCGACCGCAATCGACGGGGTTGATCCCGCAGTTGACCAGATCACCTTCGGGGTCGGGGGGCATGATCACTTCAACTATGGGTTCACCGCGGAAGGTGTTTATGAAGTCGAGTTCACGGCTTCCGCCACCGCGGTTCCGGAGCCGGGCAGCTTTGCCGCTTTGGCAGCAGTCGGCGCTTGTGGCACCTACATCCGTCGTCGCCGCAAGGCGAAGTCGGCCGTCGCCCAAGCCTAGTGTCTGAAACTGTTCAACAGTGAATCGACAGCATTGATATGTCTCCACAGCCGCAGCCGTCTGGTCAACGACGTCCCGAACTTTTGTTCGGGATGTTGGTGTTTCTCAGCGGCGTGGCGGCGTTGGGGACAAGACGAAGCGGCTTACTAAAGGGCTGCGACCGATCTCGCGTATGAGCCGAATCCTTAAAAACTTGAGCAGTCGTTGGCGATTCCTTGTCGTTTCAGCGTCGACTCGCTTGCCGACTGGACGCGTTGGCCCGGAGTGTCGGTGATCCAAGGATTGGACGACCGAAGAACACAAAGACTAGAATCAAACGATGAATTGCGCACGGGAACTTGAGATGAAAATTGTTCGACAACGAACCCAACGGATGGCGTTCACGCTGGTGGAACTGCTGGTGGTGATCGCCATCATCGGCGTATTGGTGTCGCTGCTTTTGCCCGCGGTGCAAGCCGCTCGCGAAACCGCACGAAGCACCCAGTGCATGAACAACATGAAGCAGGTCGGGCTCGCGCTTCACAACTACCATGGCGCCCATCATTACATTCCAACCACGACCACCGGACCGGATAAATCGGACGGCGGCTGTGGAAGTGGGTTTTACAGTTGGCTTGCGATGATCCTGCCGTTTGTCGAACAGGAAACGCTGTACGACCAAATCGACTTTAGCCAGCCGCTTGCGGATCACTGCAACTACAACGTCAGCAGCGATTATCTGAATTACAGCATCGGGCCGAATCACCCCAATTCCCAGGCCGCCAAGACGATGATCGGTACCTATTTGTGTCCGTCGGATCCGGCGTCCGTTTTGCAGTATCACGATGATGGGGAAACGTTGGCCCCAGGAAGTTATGCAGGGAACGTGGGTTGGCCCAAACTTGCGTTTTGGCCCGGCAACGATGACAGCCCACTTGAGAAGCAAAACGGAGTTTTTGGATTGCTGAACCCTTCCAGTCCGGATGATTGGCAAGTGCCCCAGATTCGCTTTCGTGACATCACCGACGGCCTGTCAAACACTGCCGCAGTGGCGGAACGAAAGATTAGTTCGGTTTCCGTGGTGACGAGTCCCTGGGGTGGTAGCTATGTCGCCGGTAACACGGACGTCAACATGCAATCCTTCTGTGGTAGTTCCCATCGTGCCCGTTCACTGGAGAAGTGGATTCCTTACTGTGGTTCGGTGACTCATGGTGACCCAGCCTATATCGAAAGGCACGGCCATGCCTGGATCAGCGGGTGGACTTTTGCCGCCAATACCTACATGCACGCCATGCCGATCGGTGATCGCAATTGCCACATCTATGGTGGCGAAGGGATCGGCAGTAATCTGGTCACACCGGGCAGCCATCACGTCGGCGGCATTCACGTCTTGATGGCCGATGGCAGCGTGAATTTTCAATCCGAATCTATCGACCTGCAGACATGGTGGGCCATGGGAAGTCGCAACGGAGGCGAGATTGCAACCGACGTCGAATAGATCGTTTGCACCGCTGCATTTCGCCTGGCTTGTCGGAGCGTTTTTGTTGACGGTCGGCTGTACTGGAAGCCAACGGCATCTTCCGCAGTTGGAGCGTCTTGAACAGAAACTGTCGGTGACGATGCCGGCCGATGGCAAGGTGATCGGTGGCACCGAGCCGACCGAAGCGATGTCGATGTGGTTGATCATCAGCAAAGATCCTCTGCCGCTGCCCGAGAGTACTGATAAGCGTTCGTATCGATCCAGACGTGGCAGACGGCCCGAAGGCACCCCCGTCCCCGTTTCCGCACTTTTGAATCTGCTAGCCGCGTGTCAGGTGCCCGAGGAAGAAGTCCCCACGTTCACCGATCAACGCGGCACCGTCCACATGGGGCAGGTCGGTGACGTGCAGTTCGCTTATCGCGAAGCGAGCATCGAAGCGGGATGGCTGACGGCGGTCGAAATCCACTTGGCCGACGCGCCGTTGGATCGCTAGGAAGCCGGTCGATCAACGCAAGTGCTTGTTCAGAAACTCGGTCAGCGTCTTCCGTTGCTCGCCTGAATAGAACACCGCGCCGCCGTGCTTGGCACCGTCAAGCTTCTCGCATCGGACGCTCAAGCCTGCCTTTCGGTAGGCGTCGGCGAATCGATCCGATTGAGCAATCAGAACCGTAGTGTCGTCGGTTCCGTGGAAGATCAACAGCGGCGGATCATCTGCGCTGACATGGTGAATCGGTGATGCCAGCTTGGCGGCTTTCACTTTCTTGTCGGCCGGTCCGCCCAACAGCAGGCTGACCGGTGATCCTTTTTCGGTCGTCTTGTGCGGTTGTGTTTTGGTGCGGTGCACAAAGTCGGTGGGGCCAAAGAAGTCGACGATGGCATCGACACGCGATGACTGATCTTCGTTGCCACCGACGTTTCCTTCCAAGACTTTGACACCGCCGGTGGTGCCCAGCAACGCAGAAAGATGTCCGCCGGCACTGCTGCCAGCGACCGCGATGCGGTCGACGCTGTAGTCGTACTTGTCTGCATTCGCGCGAAGCCAGCGGACCGCGGCTTTGCAGTCGTGAATCTGGTCCGGGAACGTCCCCTTGTCGGTCAGGCGGTAGGAGATGCTGGCGACAGCGAAGCCTTCGTCGGTCAACCAGGAAACCGGGCACCGTGCTTTGCTGCCGGCACGCCATCCGCCGCCGTGAATCCATACCAACAGCGGGCTGTCAGGCTGCGGACTCAAATACAAGTCCAGCTTCAGCGAGTGCCCGTCCGGACTGGCGAATTCCAGGTCTTTGATCTTGGTTGCTTCGGCATCGGCGGCCGATGGTAGAAACACGACGCACACGATGGCAATCGTTAACAAGCATCGACAGGGTCGAAGACGGGGAAGAGCAAACGTCATGACGTGTTCCGAAGATTTCAGGCGGGAAAACGATTCGACAGGTGGGATGACCAGTGGTCGCCCACGATCATAGCCGTTGCCAAAGCGTCATGCTTGCATGAATCGGGCCACCGTCATGAACATTGAACGATAACGACATGCGTATAC